>DATIVK010000245.1:0-4812 GCA_035465955.1 Anaeromyxobacteraceae bacterium
AAGATCCTCTCCGGCGGCGTCGACTCCAACGCCCTCCACAAGCCGAAGCGGTTCTTCGGCGCGGCGCGGAACATCGAGGAGGGCGGCTCGCTCACCATCATCGGCACCGCCCTCGTCGACACCGGCAGCCGCATGGACGAGGTGATCTTCGAGGAGTTCAAGGGGACCGGCAACTCCGAGATCGTCCTCGACCGCAAGCTGATGGAGAAGCGGATCTTCCCCTGCATGGACATCGGGAAGAGCGGCACGCGCAAGGAGGAGCTGCTCCTGCCCGCCGACTGGCTCTCCAAGATCTACATCCTGCGCCAGACCATCCTGAACGGGCTCGACAACGTCGAGGCGATGAAGTTCATCGTCGACAAGTTCCGCCAGGTGAAGAACCACGACGAGTTCTTCAAGATGATGGTGGGCGGAGGGAAGTAGCGCCCCGCCGGCCGGGGGACCCCGACGCGCCTCGGCTTGACGCCTCCGGCCGGATCCTTTAGATCCCGCCCCTCCACAGACAGGCCCGGACCATCGCCCGCTCCCGGGGATGCAAGCGGCCGAAGAGGACACCATGAAGGAAGGCATCCACCCGAACTACAAGGCCGCCCACGTCGTCTGCGCCTGCGGGAACGTCATCGACACCCGCTCCGTCCGCGGCGACTTCCACGTGGAGATCTGCGCCGCTTGCCACCCGTTCTTCACCGGCAAGCAGAAGATCATGGACACGGCCGGCCGCATCGAGAAGTTCAAGACCCGCTACGCCGCGACCCCCGCGGAGAAGCCGGTCGCGAAGAAGGCCGAGGCCCCCGCCGCCGCGCCGAAGAAGGCCGCCGCGTCGGAGAACCGCGCCGCGAAGCGCGCCAAGGCCAACGCCGGCAAGCCGAAGCCGGAGCCGAAGGCCGAGGCCCCCGCCGCCGACGCGGCGGCCGCCGAGCCGAAGCCCGAGTAGCCGGGCGCCCGACGCCCGCCGTCTCGCGCGGCGCCTCCGGAGACGGGGGCGCCGCGTTCCTTTTCGGCCCCCGCGCCGCGACGCGGAGGCGTGGACTCCGCGCCGCCACCGCCGCTAGATTTCGCCTTCGTGTCGCTCCCGGTCCTCCTCATCGGCCTGTTCGTCGGCTTCGCCGGCGGGCTCTTCGGCAAGGGGGGCAGCGCGGTGGCCACGCCCCTGCTCCAGCTCGTGGGCGTCCCGGCCTTCTTCGCGGTCGCCTCGCCGCTCCCCGCCGCCATCCCCGGCACGCTGGTCGCGAGCCTGGCCTACGTCCGCGCGGGGCTGTACGACCGCCGCGTCGTCCTCTGGAGCGTGGCGCTCGGGCTCCCGGCGACCGTCGCGGGCGCGAGGAGCAGCGCGTTCGTGGGCGGGACGGGGCTCCTGCTCCTCAGCAACCTCGTGATCGCCGCCCTCGGCGTCTCGTTCCTCGCGCGTCCGACGTGGGCGCGCCCCGCGGCGCCCCCCCTCGCGCCCTCGGCGGTGCGCTGGCGGAGCGGGGCGGTGGGGCTGGGCGTCGGCTTCCTCGCCGGCCTCCTCGCGAACGCGGGCGGCTTCCTGTTCGCGCCGCTCTTCGCGCGCGTCCTCCGCCTGCCGCTCAAGACCGCGTTCGCCTGCTCGCTCGTGGCCTCGGCGCTCCTCGCGGTCCCCGGCACCGCCGTCCACGTCGCGCTCGGCCACGTCTCCTGGCCCGTCGTCCTGGCCTTCGGCCTCGGCTCGGTCCCGCTCTCGTACCTCGGCGCGCGCACCGCGGTCCGCATGAACCTCCGGCTCCTCGAGCCGCTCTTCGGCGTCGCGCTGCTCCTCATCGGGGCGGCGGGGGCGGCGGAGAGCCTGGGGTGGATCCGTCACCTCTGACCCGAACCGGCTTCGCCCGCTCGCCGCGCCGCGGTACAGTCCTCCGCGTGAACCCTCCGGCCGAGCCCGCCCGGCGCCCCCCGTCACGTCAGGGGCTGGTCGAGTACCTGCTCGTGGTCGCCTTCGTGGCGCTCGCCATCGTCGGGGCGCTGGCGCTCTTCGGCGACGAGATCCGCGCCGCGCTCGGCCCTGCCCCCACCCGCCCCCCGCCGTGACCCCCCTCATCCTCATCGTCGACGACGAGCGCTCCAACCTCGAGTCGCTCGCCCGCATCTTCGAGCGCGAGGCCTGGCGCGTGGCCGTCGCCGAGGCCGCCCCGGCCGCGCTCGAGATCGTCCGGCGCGATCGGCCCGCCGTCGTGGTCACCGACCTCATGATGCCGGGGATGAGCGGCGAGGAGCTGCTCCGCGCCGTCAAGGCGCTCGCCCCCGAGATCGAGGTGGTCGTGATGACCGCCCACGGGACCGTCGAGACCGCCGTGGCGGCGATGAAGGAGGGGGCCTACGACTTCATCACCAAGCCGTTCAGGAAGGCGGCGGTGGTGAAGAGCGTCCGGCAGGCCCTCGAGAAGGCCTCGCTCGTCGCGGAGAACCGGGCGCTGCGCGCGCGGCTGGCCGCGCTCACGCCGGGCGTCGGCGGTCTCCTCGGGGACGCCCCCGCCTTCCGGGCGGCGCTCGACACGATCCGGCAGGTGGCGCCGACGCCCGCCTCGGTGCTCCTCACCGGCGAGAGCGGCACGGGCAAGGAGCTCGCGGCGCGCCTGGTCCACGACCTGTCGCCGCGCGCCGCCGCGCCCTTCGTCCCGATCCACTGCGCGGCCATCCCCGAGACCCTCCTGGAGTCGGAGCTCTTCGGCCACGAGAAGGGGGCCTTCACGGGCGCCGTCGCGCGCAAGGAGGGGCGCGTCGAGCGCGCGAAGGGCGGGACGCTCTTCCTCGACGAGGTGGGCGAGATGCCGCCCGCCGCGCAGGTGAAGCTCCTGCGCTTCCTCCAGGACGGCGTGATCGAGCGCGTCGGCGGCACCGAGCAGCTCCGCGTGGACGCGCGCGTCGTGGCCGCGACGCACCGCGACCTCGCCCAGCTCGCCCGGGAGGGGAAGTTCCGGGAGGACCTGCTCTACCGCCTCGACGTCGTGTCGGTCCGCCTCCCGCCGCTCCGCGAGCGGCGGGAGGACGTGCTGCTCCTCGCGGGCGCGTTCCTCGAGCGCACCGCCGCCAGCCTCCCGAAGCGGGTCACCGGCTTCACGCCGGGCGCCGCCGCCGCGCTCGAGCGCTACGCGTGGCCCGGCAACGTGCGCGAGCTGCACCACGCCGTGGAGCGCGCGGTCATCCTCTGCCACGGCGACGTGGTGGACGCCGGCGACCTCCCCGAGGCGGTCCGCGCCGGCGGAGCGGGCGCGGCGACCGGCGCGCCCGCCCCGCTCGTCCTCCCCTTCGGCACCCCGATGGACGAGGTCGAGCGGATCGTCATCCGGCGGACCCTCGAGCAGACGCGCGGGGACAAGAACCTCGCGGCCCAGATCCTCGGGATCGCCGCCCGGACCATCTACCGGAAGCTCGATCGGGACGCCGAGGGGCGCCTGGTCGATCCCGCCGCCCCCCATGAGGGCGAGGAGCAGGACTCCTGACGAATTGGCAGCGGGCGACCCGCACCACGGGTCCGTTTGCCAACTTGTCACCCCGCGCCCCCCGGGGCGCCCCGGCCGCGGATGGAGCCCGGGGCCCCCTCGCAGAAGCGCCCTGAGTCCGCAGGCTTGCCCGCGGCCCCGGCGCGCGCCGACCCCCCTCCGGTGGCACAACGGTTGCTCTGTCCTGCTCGGGGCAATCCATGCTCGAGCGCTTCTTCAAGAAATACGTCTGGGCGGCCAACCTCGCGCTGCTCTTCCTCGCGGCCTGGCTGTCCGCGAAGATCGTCAACACCTTCGTGGCCGTGGCGATCCGGCCGAAGCCCCATGTCGATCTGTCGCTCCCTGCGAGCACCGTCTCGCGGCAGGCCGCGCAGGTCGCGCTCGACCCGCAGCGGCTCTACCGGCTGATCGGCATGGAGCCGCCCGCCGTGCAGGAGGCGCTGGCGGCCGCGGCGAGCGCCCGGCCGCAGACCTGCAACGACGCGACGGCCGCGCCGGTCCGCTCGGACCTGCGGCTGGCCCTGGTCGCCTCGGTGCTGTCCGAGCAGCCCCGGTGGTCGCTCGCCACGCTGCTCGACCTCGGCACGCGCGAGGCGAGGATCTACGGCGTCGGCGACGCGGTGCAGGGCGCGACCCTCGTCGGCATGCAGCGGGTCCGCGACGAGCGCGACGCCACCGGCAACGGCTTCAAGGTGGTGGCGATCCTCTGCAACGGCGGCACGAAGGAGTTCGTGGACTTCGACGAGGCCGCGGGCGCGGGGGCCGAGGGCGGCCCGAACGTCGGGGTCGCGCCGCTGCCGCCGCCGCGCCAGTTCGGCGCCGCCGTGAGGCCGGGGGTGCCGATGCAGGGGATCCGGCCGGTCGGCGACAACAAGTACGAGGTCTCGCGCAGCGTCATCGACCAGCAGCTCGGCAACCTCAGCGCCATCTCGACGCAGGCGCGCATCGTCCCGTCGTTCGAGAACGGCGTCGCCAACGGCTTCAAGCTCTTCTCGATCCAGCCCGGCTCGCTCTACGCGTCCATGGGGATCGAGAACGGCGACGTCATCCAGCGGATCAACGGCTACGAGATCAACTCGCCGGATCGCGCGCTCGAGCTCCTCACGAAGCTCAAGGAGTCGAGCCACGTCGTGATCGAGGCCAAGCGCGGCGGACAGGCGCTCCGCAAGGAATACAACATCACCGGTCCGTGACCGGGACCCAGGGCACGCCCATGCGAACGCTCCTCACGCTCACCCTCCTCCTCCCGGCCCTCGCGGCGGCGCAGGCTCCGCAGCCCCCCGTCGTGCCGCCCCGCCCCGCCCTCCCCACCGCGGCGCCCGCGCGCCCGGGCATGCCGTCGCGCCCCGGGCCCACC
>DATIVK010000246.1:0-4791 GCA_035465955.1 Anaeromyxobacteraceae bacterium
CTTCGCGAGATCGCGGGCGAGCGCCTTTCGTTCCTCGTCCCCGGCGACCGCCGTCCCGAGCGCGCCGGGCGCGCAGAAGAGCGTGCGGAGCGGCTCGATGTGCGGGTCCCCCGCGGCCTCCGCCGCGGCGATCGCGGAGCCCAGCAGCTCGCGCAGCGCCGAGACGGCGACGGCGTGCTCGGCGCGGCGCGCGAGATCGTCGTCCGCGCCGAGCGCCTGCACGAGGTCCGACTGCGCCGCCTCCGGGTCGCCGCCCTGCGCGAGCCGCGCCACGACGTCCTCCGCGTGCGGGATCCCCGGCGAGAGGTCGCACCCGTAGAGCGTCGCCCCGCCGGCGGCCACGCCCGCCCGCCCGCCGAGGAGCGGCCCGGGCGCGAGCGCGGCCTCGATCCGCAGGAGGAGCGGATCGCCGGCCCTCCGCCCGGCGTCCCGCCAGGCGCGCGCGAGGCCGGTCCGCACCGCGATCCAGAGCGCCCCCTGCGCCGCGCCGCGGAGGTAGCGGTCGAGCGGCGGCCCCGGGAGCAGGTCGCGCAGCCCCGCCTCCGCCGCCTGGAGCTCCGCGGAGACGGCGAGCGCCACGAGCAGCGGCGTCGCCTCGCGCTCCCCCGTCTCGGCCATCTCCTCGAAGGCGCGCCGCCAGAGCGCGATGAGGAGCGTGACCAGGCCGTTCCCCCTCCCGCCGCGCCCCAGCCAGGCGGTCACGATCCCGCCGGTGAGGGCCGGGTGGACGAGCGACGCGAGCTGCGCCGCGCCCCTCAGGTCCGGACCGCCGGTGGACGGCCCGTAGAGCGGCTCGACGGCCGGGAGCCGCGCGTAGTCCTCGTGGACGATGAGCCGGTCGCGATCGTCCTCGGGGACGAAGGGGTGCTGGGTGCCGAGGAGGAGGGCGATCTCCGCCGCGGCGCCCTGGAAGACCGCGCGCGCGTCGGGGGCGATCCGGATCGGCACGGCGAAGTCCGCGAGCGACGTGCCGAGGTGGAAGCGGACCGACGCGGGGTCGATCCGGACGAACCCCGCGGGATCGCGCCGCGCGGCGGCGTGGATCTCCAGGCGGCGGGCGGCGAGCGGGGACGACACGGCCGGCCATTCTGCCGCCCCGGTGGAGGGAGCGGCAACCCGGAGGTTGCCCCACCAAGGGGCGGGAGTCGCACCCGGGAGGCGGAACCGGCTTGCGATCCGGTGCCGTCAGCGGTAATCGTTTCCGCTCGAAATGCGCCGCTCCATCTTCAAGTCCAAGATCCATCGCGCCACCGTCACGCAGGCGGACCTCGACTACGAGGGGTCCGTCACGATCGACGAGGGGCTGATGGAGGCCGCCAACATCTGCGACTTCGAGATGGTCCACATCTGGAACATCACCCGCGGGACGAGGCTGCAGACCTATGCCATCCGCGGGGAGCGCGGCTCCGGGGTCATCTGCATCAACGGAGCCGCCGCGCACCTCATGAAGCCGAAGGACATGGTGATCATCGCCACGTTCGCGGAGATGGAAGAGGCCGAGGCGCGCGCGTTCAAACCCACCGTGGTCCTCGTCGACGCCGACAACAAGCCGGTCGACAAGAACCTGGTCGAGATCCCGGGCCCTGCCCGTCGGGTGACTGCATGACGGTGCTTCTTTGGCTCGCCTGAGCTGAGCTTCCAGCCCGATCTCCGGGCCTTCCTCAAGATCTGCAAGCCCGGCCGCGCCGTCCCGGTCCGCCTCGAGGTCGACGCGGACACCGAGACGCCGGTCTCCGCGTTCCTCAAGATCTCGCGCGGCGAGCGCCACGCGTTCCTGCTCGAGTCGGTCGAGGGCGGGGAGCGGAGCGCGCGCTTCAGCTTCCTCGGGGCCCGCCCCCGCCACGTCGTCCGCTGGAAGCACGGGGACGCCGGCGACCCGATCCAGGCGCTCCGCTCGCTCCTGGCGAGCCACACGACCGTGCGCGTGCCGGGGACGCCCCCGTTCGCGGGCGGCCTCGTCGGCCACGTCGCCTGGGACGCCGTGCAGCGCTTCGAGCCGCGCGTGCCGATCGCGAAGGCGGACGAGCTGGGGTTCCCCGACGTCCTGCTCGGCGACTACGACGAGGTCGTGGCGTTCGACAACCGGCGCCACTCGCTCCACCTCGTCTGCGAGGTCCGCTGCGGCCCGAAGGACGACCCGCGGGCGCTCTACGCGAGGGCGGTGCGGAGGCTCCAGGCGCGGCTGCGGCTGCTCCGGCGTCCGCTCGTCGACCGGCGCCACCGGCCGCCGCGGGAGGGGGCCCGGCTCGTCCCCCGCGTCGGCCGGCGCGAGTTCGAGGCCGCCGTCGCGCGCGCGAAGGAGTACGTCACCGCGGGGGACTGCCAGCAGATCGTCCTCTCGCAGCGCTTCGACGCCGAGACGAGGCTGCCGCCCTTCGAGATCTACCGCGCGCTCCGGCGCGTGAACCCGTCGCCCTACCTCTTCTTCGTGAAGGACGGGGACCAGGCGCTCGTGGGCTCGTCGCCGGAGACGCTCATCAAGCTGAGCGACGGCGAGGTCACGCTCCGACCGATCGCCGGGACCCGCAAGCGCGGCGCCGACCCGGCCGAGGACGCGCGGCTGGAGGCGGAGCTGCGCGCCGACCCGAAGGAGAACGCCGAGCACGTCATGCTCGTGGACCTCGGGCGGAACGACGTGGGGCGCGTCTCCGCCGTCGGGACGGTGGCGGTCACCGCCTTCAAGACCGTCGAGCGCTACTCGCACGTCATGCACCTCGTCTCGGAGGTGCGCGGGAGGCTGGCGCCGGGGCTCGGCGCGGTGGACGTGCTCCAGGCCGGCTTCCCGGCGGGGACCGTCAGCGGCTCCCCGAAGGTCCGCGCCATGCAGATCATCGACGAGCTGGAGCCGGCGCGGCGCGGGCCGTACGCCGGCGCGGTCGGTTACTTCGACCGGGGCGGCGACATGGAGATGGCCATCGCCATCCGGACGCTGATGGCGAGCGACGGCCGGATCTCGGTCCAGTCGGGCGCCGGCATCGTCTACGACTCCGACCCGGCGGCCGAGTACGTGGAGACCGTCAACAAGGCGCGGGCCGTCTTCACCGCGGTCGCGCAGGCGGAGCAGCGGTCGCTCGACGCGGTCGCCAGCCCCCCGGCGGAGAAGCGGAACGGGAGGCGGCGATGAGCGCCACCTACGTGAAGGCCGACGCGGGGCCGCGGGCGCCGCGGGTCCTGCTCGTCGACAACTACGACAGCTTCACGTTCAACGTGGTGCAGTACCTCGGCGAGCTCGGGGCCCACGTGACGGTCTACCGCAACGACGAGATCGACGTCGCGGGGATCCGCGCCCTCCGGCCGGAGGGGCTCGTGCTCTCGCCCGGCCCCTGCACGCCCGACGAGGCCGGCGTGACGCTCGCGGCGATCCGCGAGCTCGCCGGCACGCTGCCGATCCTCGGCATCTGCCTCGGCCACCAGGCCATCGGGCAGGCCTTCGGCGGCAAGGTGATCCGCAACGTCCGGATCGTCCACGGCAAGGCGAGCCCGGTCCACCACGACGGCAAGGGGGTCTTCACCGGCCTCCCCGACCCGTTCACGGCGGGCCGGTACCACTCGCTCGTGGTCGAGCGCGAGACGCTCCCCGCGCCCCTCGAGGTGACCGCCTGGACGGCCGAGGGGGAGATCATGGGGCTGCGGCACCGCACCCATGACGTCGAGGGCGTCCAGTTCCACCCGGAGTCAATCCTCACGGAGGCGGGGAGGCCGCTGCTCGGCAACTGGCTCGCCCGGCTCGGTCCCCAGGGGAAGGAGACACGATGATCCAGCAGGCGGTGGCGAAGGTCGTCGAGGGGCAGGACCTCTCGCGGGCCGAGATGGTGCAGGTGATGAGCGAGATCGCCGACGGGGAGGCGACGCCCGCGCAGGTCGGGGCGCTCCTCGCGGGGCTGCGCCTCAAGGGCGAGACGGTGGACGAGATCGCCGGCGCGGCCGACGTGATGCGCGCGCGCGTGGATCCGATCCGCGTCGACAAGGACGTCTTCGTCGACACCTGCGGCACGGGCGGCGACGGGCGCGCCACCTTCAACATCTCCACCACCGCCTCCTTCGTCGTGGCCGGCGCCGGGGTCACGGTCGCGAAGCACGGCAACCGCGCGGTCTCGTCGAAGTCCGGCTCGGCCGACGTCCTCGCCGCCCTCGGCGTCGACGTGGAGGCGGGCAAGGAGGTGGTGGAGCGCTGCATCGCCGAGGTCGGCATCGGCTTCCTCTTCGCGCCGCGGCTCCACCCCGCCTTCAAGGCGGTGGCCGGCATCCGGCGCGAGCTCGCCACGCGGACGATCTTCAACCTCCTCGGCCCGCTCGCCAACCCGGCCGGCGCCCGCCACCAGGTGATGGGCGTCTACGAGCCGCGCTGGGTCCCGATCATCGGCGGCGTCCTCGCGGCCCTGGGCACCCGCCACTCCTTCGTCGTCCACGGCGAGGGGCTCGACGAGATCACGGTCTGCGGCATGACCCACCTCTGCGAGGTGAAGGGGGGCTCGGTGGAGCGCTTCTCCATCGTCCCGGAGGACCTGGGGCTGGGGCGCCACCCGGAGGCGTCGATCGTCGGCGGCGACGCCGCGCTCAACGCCCGGATCCTCCGCGACGTCCTCTCCGGGCAGCAGGGGGCACCGCGCGACGCGACGCTGGCCAACGCCGCCGCCGCGCTGGTCGCAGCCGAGGCCGCCCCCACCCTCCGCGACGGCGTCCGGCTCGCCGCCGAGTCCATCGACCGGGGCGCGGCCGCCGAGAAGCTCGAGCGGCTCATCCGCGCCACCGCCAAGGCCTAGGAGCCCGGTCCCCGTGCCGCCCCCCGAC
>DATIVK010000247.1:0-5028 GCA_035465955.1 Anaeromyxobacteraceae bacterium
GCCTCGGCGTCGTCGCGACCGGCCAGGTCGCGCAGCAGCGAGGCGAGGAGCCAGCGCGGCGGCTCGGCGTCGCCCACGTGCCAGCGCAGGCGGCGCCGCCAGAGGCCGACGCCGAAGAGCGCCTCGGCGGCCACGCGGCGGCCGCCCCGGTCGAGCTCGCGGTGGGCGCGCAGGAACCGGTCGAGCGCCCGCTCGGCGGCGGCGCCGGCGAGGATCCCGGCGAGCGGCTCCTCGAGGGCGGGCGCGAGCGGTGCGAGGCGCGCCCACGGGACGGCGCGCAGGCGCGCGAGGGTCACGGCCCGATCCGCTCGAGGCGGCGCAGGGCGGGCGCCCGCCACGCCACGGTCCCGACGGTGAGGAGCGTCATCGCCCCGCCGAAGAGGACCGACGGGACGACGCCGAGGAGGCGGGCGGCGACGCCGCTCTCGAAGGCGCCCAGCTCGTTGGAAGAGCCGATGAAGAAGCCGTTCACCGCGGAGACGCGCCCCATCTTCTCGCGGGGCGTGAAGGTCTGCACGAGCACGCTGCGGAGCACGACCGACACGTTGTCGAGCGCGCCGCCGAGGGCGAGGAGGGCGATGGAGAGCAGGTAGGAGCGGGAGAGGGCGAACGCGATCCACGTGACGCCGAAGACGGCGACGCTCCAGAGGAGCGTCCGCCCCGCCTTCGCGAAGTGGCCGAACCGGACCAGGGCGAGCGACATGACCACCGAGCCGACCGCGGGCGCCGCGCGGAGGAGGCCGAAGCCGATCTCGCCGACCCCCAGGAGATCGCGCGCGAAGACGGGGAGGAGGGCGGTGGCGCCGCCGAAGAGGACGGCGAAGAGGTCGAGGCTCAGGGCGCCGAGGATGAGCGGCTGGGCGAAGACGAACCGGACGCCGTCGGCGAGGTCGCCGAAGAGGCCGCCGCCCGGCGGCGGCTCGACGGGGCGGCGCCTCACGCGGGCGAGGGCCGCGAGCCCCGCGGCGGCGAGGAGGAGGACGACGGCGTAGGCGAGCCGGGGGCCGCCGAGGAAGATCAGCAGGCCGCCGACGGCCGGGCCGATCACCATCGCCGCGTGGAAGAAGGAGGAGCGCCAGCTCGCGGCGTTGTGGTAGTGGTCGCGCGGCACGATCTCGGCGCCGAGCGCGCTCGTGGCGGGGCGGAAGAAGGCGCGGCCGAGGCCGGCGAGCGCCTGCGCCGCATAGAGCGGCAGCGTGGAGGACGGCGTCCCGACGCTCGCGGCGAGGAGCCAGCCGCCGCTCGCGGCGATGGCCGCGAGCCCCGCGATGGAGAGCCACCGCCGGTCCCGGCGATCCGCGGCCCAGCCGCCGACCAGGGTGAGCGACAGGAACGGGACGGCCTCGGAGAGCCCGACGAGGCCGAGCGAGAGCGGGTCGCCGGTGAGGGCGTAGATCTGCCAGCCCAGGACGGCGCTCTGGACCTGGGTCGCCATGAAGACCGCCACCATCCCCGCGAGGAAGGCCCGGTACTCGGGGAAGCGCAGCGATGCGTACGGGTCGTGGGCCACCGGCGCCGCATGCTGCGCCGCGGCGTGCCGGGCGGTCAAGGGAGGCCGGGGCCGCCGCGGCGACCTTTACCGCGCCCGGGAAATGAGGTCGTATCGGCGCGAACGCCATGGGCCGCATCCTGATCATCGAGGACGACGCCGCCATCCGCGAGATGCTCCGGCGGCGGCTGGCGCTCCGCGGCTTCGCCGTCGAGGAGGCGCCGGACGGGGAGGCGGGGCTCGCCCGGATCCGGGCGGCGCCCCCCGACGCCGTCATCCTCGATCACGGGCTGCCGGGCGTGAGCGGCCTGGACGTCGCGCGAGCGCTCCGCGCCGAGCCGCGCTTCGCCCGCCTGCCGATCATCGCGCTCACCGCGCACGCCGGCCCGCCGGCGAGGCAGGAGGCGCTGGCCGCCGGGTGCACCACCTTCCTCACGAAGCCGGTCGACATGAAGGCGCTCGAGCGGGAGCTCCGGGCGCACCTCTCCCCCGGGGCCGTTCCGTGAGCGCGCCGCGGCCGACCCCGCGCGCGCTCCGGCGCCTGAAGCGGGGCGCGGTGGTCGCCGCCTGCGTCGCGGGCTACGTGGCCGCGTTCTACCCGGCCTGGAGCGTCCTCGGTGGCGACGCCGGGACCCTCACGATCGTCCCGATCGTCGCCGCGGGGTGGACGTTCGGCGTGGGGGCGGGGATCGGCGCGGCGGTCGGCAGCGTCCTGCTGACCTACGGGCTCCTGGCGAGGGTCTCCCCGGATCCGGCCCGGATCCTCCTGGAGAACGGGATCGGCATCGCGTCCAGCGTCGCGATCGGCGGGGCCACCGGCTGGGTGCGCGGGGGGGTCGCCCGGCTGCGCCGCCAGACGCGCCTGCTGGAGCAGCGCCACGCGCAGGCGCAGCTCGAGGCGGGCCGCAGGGAGGCGGCGGAGGAGGCGCTGCGCCGGGCGAACGCCACGCTGGAGAAGGCGTGCGACGCGGCGGTGCGCGCCTCCGACGAGAAGAGCCGCTTCCTCGGGCGCGCGAGCCACGAGCTCCGCACGCCGCTCGCCGCGATCCAGGGCTACGCCGAGCTGCTGCTCGAGGAGGAGGAGGCGACCGGGGCGCCGCCGCCGACGCTCGCGCGGGACCTCGGCCGGATCATCGAGGCGTCGCGCCACCTCACGGGGCTGGTGGACGAGCTCCTCGACATCTCGAAGATCGAGACCGGCAGGCTGGAGGTGACGCTCACGCCCGTCGACCTCCGATCGCTGGTCGAGGACGTCGCCGCGATGATGAAGCCCGCCGCGTCGGTCGCCGGGACCCGCCTCCAGGTCCGCTGCGCCGGCGACGTCCCGACGGTCCGGACCGACCCCCGCCGCGCCCGGCAGATCCTGCTCAACCTCCTCTCCAACGCGATCAAGTTCACGGGGGAGGGCGACGTCACGGTCTCCGCCACGCGCGCGCACGAGGCGACGGACGAGTGGGCCGAGATCGAGGTGCGCGACACCGGCCCCGGGATGACCGCCGAGGAGCAGCAGCGCGCGTTCGACGAGTTCTGGCGCGGGCAGACCGACCGACCGGGCGTCGGGCTGGGGCTCTCCATCGCGCAGCGGCTCTGCGTCGAGCTGGGGGGCGCCATCGCGGTCCACGGCGCCCCCGGCGCGGGGGCGTCGTTCGTCGTGCGGCTGCCGGTCGCGACCGCGAGGGACGTCGAGGCCGCGGCGCTGGCCCAGGGCGCGGGCGGGAGCGTGCGATGAACGTGAGGCAGGTAGAGGCCCGGGGCTGCATCCCCACGCTGGCCGCCCTCGTGGTGGTCGGGGCGATCCTCGCCCTCGCCGTGACGGCGGGCTTCGCGCTGCTCGCGGTGGCCGCGGGGGCGGGGCTCGTGGCGGCGATCCTGCGGCGGGCGCTCGGCGCCGCGAAGCCCCGAGACGTGAAGACGCCCGAGGCGCGCCGCCGCGCCGCGGACGTCACGATCGACGCCGAGATCGTCGAGCGCCCGGAGGGCGGTGAGTCCCGCCCTCCGAGGCTCGAGTGAGGCGCGCCTCGGCTAGGCGCTGCGCTCGTGCTGCACGGCCAGCATGGCGAGCACCGCCACGACGACCGGTGCTGCGAGCACGGCAACGAGGAGCCCGAACGCGAAGATCGGCGTCCCGAACCCGAAGATGATCGGAACGAGGAGCATCATCGGCAGGACCTTGCTCCACCGGATCGTTCCGCTGGTCGTCTTCGTGCCGGCTGCGACGTCCGCGTACGAGATGGCCTGATAATCGCTCGCCATTGCCGTCCTCCTCCTGCGGCGCGTGATTCGCGCAGGTACTTCGCTGCGAACGTTAAGGCAGCCGGCGCGCCATGGCATCACCCCTCTGGAGCAGCAAACGCCTGTAATATCAGTAGGTTACGAAGAGCGATCTTGCTCCAGATCAACGGCTTCACGCCTCCGGGAGGGAGGCGACGCCAGCAAATGCACGATAATCGACGGCAGCGGTCAATCTTGAGTAGGGCGGTCCATATAAGACCTTATGGGGGACCCAAGTGGCCGGCTCCGAAGTTCCATGGAGGTGCGAGCGGGTGACGGAAGGGTGGGGCGGTTTGCGGGCGCCGACGTTATCGCCCCGACCGAGACGATCTCCGACCGGAGGTCACCATGGACGACCGCTCTCGAAGGCTGCTCTTCCGGATCCTCCCGCTCGCCCCCGCGATCCTGATCCTCGCGCTGGTGGTCGTGGCCGCGGCGGCATCGAGCGCCGCCCGGGGTCCGGACGCCGGCGCGTGCGAGCCTCGGACGTGGCGCGACTGGCACGTGGCCGTGAAGTCCCAGTGCGTCCAGCGCACCTGGGTGTGCGGCAACATGACCCCCGCGAAGCTCCTGCAGGATCCCGAGGTGGCGGCGGCCTACGAGGACGCGCTCGCCACGAACGACCGGGACCGCATCGCCGAGATGGACGGGCTCATCGCCGAGATCCGCGAGGCCTACGGCTGCCCTGCCGTGCGCGAGCGGATGCCACCGGCCGGCGCGGGCGCGTCTGCCCCGGACGCCCGCGACCTGCACGAGCTCCCGGCGGGCCACCCGCCGGTTCACGCGCTGCCACCCGGCGACGCCGTGGAGCCGCGGCTCGACCGGACGATCTGAGGACCGCGCTCCCGTCCGTCGTCGGGATCGTGGCACGCGGCGCATCCCGGGGACGTCGGACACGCCGCAGGCCAGGACCTCGCATCAGGGAACGGGTCGGTGGCGCGCCGCGAGCGCCTGGGGCTGGACAGCGAACAGGATCCGCATGGCGAAGTCCCGCAGCCGTCGCCGGCCCCGGGGGGCGCCAGGGGCCTGGCCGCTCAGCACGAGCGCCGCCAGGCCATGGGCGGCGGCCCAGCCCTGAAGACAGATGTCGGACGGGTCGCCCGGGGGGAGCTGCCCCGCACGTTGGCAGTCCTCGACGGCGGCGACCGTCCGCGCGAAGACCGCCCACCACTCGCGCGCGAGCGACGGGTGCCGCTCCTTCCGCGCGGCCTCCTCGCCGTACATGAGGCGGAACCGTGCGGGGTCCTCCACGGCGAAGTCGAAGAAGG
>DATIVK010000248.1:0-9216 GCA_035465955.1 Anaeromyxobacteraceae bacterium
CGTCGCGGTCGAGGGAGCTGGCCATGGGACCGCATCCTAGCCGGTCGGCGCCGGCCGCGAGCGCCCCCAGCAGGCTGTTGAAGAACGCGCGCCGCGAGCGGCCCCCACCATGGTGTTCATCCCCTCTCCCCCACCGGGGGAGAGGGTCAGGGTGAGGGGGCGACCACGGTTACGCAGGCATCAGCTTGGCGATCCGGAGCAGGTTGTAGGCGGCGGCGACGAGCTCTCGTTGCGGCCGCGCATGCGGGAGAGAGATCACTCCTCCACAGGACATGTCGATCCGCGACTTCGTCACGGATAGTCGTACCTCCGCGCTACCTTCCTCCCGTGGGCCATCCCCGGCTACCCGCGATCGACTTCCGGCGCCTCCAGCGCATCGCCTCGACGGATGCCGAGGCGCGCATCTGGTACGTCCTCCGAAATCGTCACCTCGGAGCCGCCATCCGGCCCAAGCCACCCATCGGCAGCTCACGTCGCCGCGGTGTCCTGCTCCCTCACCCTAGCCCTCTCCCTCGATGAGGGAGAGGGGACGGTTCCAAGGGGGACGCCTCGCTTCTCAAGCGCCTTCTAGGCCGTCGCGCGCGGCGCGCGGCCGGAGCGGTCGGCCGGGGTGGTCTCGAGGATCGGCAGCCGGACGGTGAAGGTCGTCCCGGCCCCCTCCTCGCTCGCGACGTCGATGGTGCCGCCGTGCGCGAGGACGATCTTGCGCGCGAGGGGGAGCCCGAGGCCCGGCCCGTCGGTCGCGCCGCGCAGCGTCATGAACGGCTCGAAGAGCCGCCGCACGTGGCCGGTCGCGATCCCCTTGCCGGTGTCGCGGACGCGGACGAGGGCGGCGGGACCCTCCCGGCGGCACTCGATCGAGATCGCGTTGGTCCGCCCCTCCTCCGTCGCCTGGATCGCGTTGACCACGAGGTTGAGGACCACCTCCACCAGCTCGCCGCGGTGGCCGAGGACCCAGACGTTCGGCTCGATCTCGACGCGGGCGCTCGCGCGGCGCAGGTCGGAGGCGGCGGTGCGCGAGACGGCCTGGACGACCTCCCCGAGATCCACCGCCGAGGCGGCCTCGCCCACCGGCTCCCGGCGCACCACCGAGCGGAGGTTGCCGACGATGAGCCGGATCCGCTCCATCGCGGTGAGGCTCTCGTCCACCGTGCCGGCCGCCTCGCGGCGGGCGAACGCGAACTCCGGGCGCTGCAGGACGGCCGCCGCGCGGTCGGGGGCCCCGCCGCCGCGCGCGAGCGCCGTCAGGTCGTCGAGCGCCCCCTCCCAGGCCGCCAGGTAGCGCTTCAGCTCGGTGAGGTTGGAGGTGACGACCGCGGTGGGGTTGTTGATCTCGTGGGCGACGCCGGAGGCGAGGACGCCCACCGAGGCCAGCTTGTCGGCCTGGACCAGCCGCGCGAAGAGGCGGCGCTGCTCGCCGACGTCGCGGGCGACGTGGACGGCGCGGTCGCCGCGGCGCGAGGTGCTGACCTCGAACGACGTGTCGAAGACGGGATCCTCGATCTCGGCGAACCCCTCCGAGGCGGAGAGCCACCAGCGCTCGGGGTGGCCCGCGAGGAGCTCCGGCAGCCGCCGGCCGGCCAGCTCGTGGGGCCGGGCGCCGAGCAGCTTCGCGAACGCGCGGTTGGCGCGGATCACGCGCTGGTCGCCGTCCGTCACGAAGATCATCTCGTGGAGGTCGTCGAAGGTCGCCTCCCACTCCGCGCGGGCGCGCTCCAGCTGCTCCTGGGCCGAGCGCAGCCGCAGCGAGGCCCAGTCGCGGGTGGAGTGGAGGTAGCCGGCGAGGAACGAGACGGTCAGGACGACGCCGGCCTCGATCGTCCAGCGGGCGACGACGGCCTGATCGATCAGCGCGGGGTCGAAGCCGAGGAGCCAGGCGTCGGAGCCGATGAGCGCGACGACGGCCCACGCGCCGGTGAGGGTCACCTCGGTGGTCGACGGGAGGATGGCCGCGGCCCCGACGACGCCGATCAGGACGCCGTACCGGAGGGGGCTCCCCGCCTCGCCGTGCAGGAGCACCACCACGATCGGGACCGAGACGACCGCCGCCGCCTCGAAGCGGGCCCAGACGAGCAGGGTGGAGAGGCGATACCGCCGCCCGAGCAGGAACCCGTAGACGCCGTTGGCGGCGAGCAGCACCCCGCCCACCGCGAGCGCGATCCAGGGGGCGCGCCGGGAGGTGAGCAGGTCGCTCGCCAGGTCCACGGCGACGAAGATGGGCACGATGAGCCAGCGGAGACGGAGCAGCCACTGCAGCCGCTCCACGATCTCGGTCCCTGCTGGTTCGTCGGTCCGCCTGGGGACCGTCGTCGTCATCGGACGGCTACCGCTCCTTCCCCCGGCCGGAGTCTAGACGATGGCCGCCGGACCTCCAACCAACCGGCCGGCCCCCTCCGCGGGAGGGGCGCCGGCCTCCCGAACCATGTCCCGCGGTGGAGCGCTGGATCACGGCCGCGGGCCGTGCATAGACTCGGCCCGGAACCCTCCACAATGGTCCAGTTCAACCCCGAAGCGCGCGAGATCACGATCAAGGTCGTCTACTACGGCCCCGCGCTGTCGGGTAAGACGACGAATCTCCAGGCGCTCTTCCAGAAGATCGATCCGGCGATCCGCGGGCGGCTCATGACGCTCGACACCAAGGACGACCGGACCCTCTTCTTCGACATGATGCCCGTGTTCTTCCGGACGCAGTCGGGCGTCAAGGTGAAGCTGAAGCTCTTCACGGTGCCCGGGCAGGTCATGCACGAGTCGACCCGGCGGATCGTGCTGCAGGGGACCGACGCCGTCGTGTTCGTCGCCGACTGCCGTCGGTCGGAGAAGGAGGCGACGCTCGCCTATTGGAACAACATGCTCCGGAACCTGGAGGCGAACGGGCTCGACTGGCGCGCCCTGCCCATCGTCATCCAGCTCAACAAGATGGACCTCCCCGACGCGCGCGGCGAGGCGGAGCTGACGGACCTGCGCGCGGTGGTGCGGCCGCCGGTGGTCCCCGCCGTCGCCATCCGGTCGGAGGGGGTGCTCGAGACGCTCTACGCGCTCCTGCAGCTCGCCTACCGCAGCGTGGACCGCTCCATCGGCCTCCACCAGAAGTGGGGCATCTCCGAGCGGGAGTTCCTCGGGCGGGTCTTCGCGAGCGTCGACGTGCGGGGGGCGAAGCTCCCGGCCCCGGCGGCGCAGGGACCGGCCACATGAGCCTGCCGCCCTCGGTGCTCCAGGCGGTGATCCCCCTCGGGGACCTCCTCGACCTGCGCGCGTTCGCCGAGGTGTGCCAGTCCTTCGTGGAGCTCTACCGCGTCGGGCTCAAGGTCTTCGACGCCGACGGGAACAAGCTGGTGGACGTGAAGGTCGGCAACGCCGACTTCTGCGGCTACATCTGGACGAAGAGCGCCGGGCGCGAGCAGTGCATGGCCACGGTCGGGCGCGTGAAGAACGACCCGCTGCCGGAGGCGCCCGTCCAGCAGGTGATCGACTGCTTCTCGGGCTGCCGCTACCTCGTGGCGCCGATCCTCTACGAGGGGGACGCGATCGGCCGCATCGTCTTCGGGCCGTTCCTCCCGGAGGAGCTGAAGGCGCTGCCGCGGGAGCTCGCGGCCGTCGCGCCCGACTTCGACCCGAAGCTGGCGGAGGGGTACGCGCAGAAGATCCGCCGCGCGTCGCGCGCGACCGCCGAGAAGATCGTCAAGCACTTCGGCGACCTCGTCGAGGTGATGGTCTTCACCGGCCACAAGGCGCTCATCACGGCGCGGCTGCACATCGAGGCGGTGCAGGAGGACTACCGGGCGCTCCAGGAGAAGAACCAGCAGCTCGAGGACAGCTTCGCGCGGCTCAAGGAGCTCGACCGGCTCAAGTCCAACTTCCTGGCCACGATGAGCCACGAGCTGCGGACCCCGCTGACGAGCGTCATCGGCTACTCCGAGATGATGCTCGAGGGGCTCGGCGGGCCGCTCACGGCGGAGCAGCGGGAGTACCTCGGCATCATCATGGAGAAGGGGGAGAACCTCCTCCAGCTGATCACGTCGATCCTCGACATCTCGAAGATCGAGGCCGGCCGCGTCCGGCTCATCCTCGCGGAGGTCGATCCGTCCCAGCTCATGCGCGACGCGGTCGCGACGGTCCTGCCGCTCGCGCGGAAGAAGGGGATCCGCGTCGCGTGCGAGCCGGGCGAGCTGCCCCGGCTCCACTGCGACCGCGAGAAGCTGCGCCAGTGCCTCGTGAACCTCTGCCAGAACGCGGTGAAGTTCACGCCGACCGGCGGGGTCATCACGGTCGGCGCCACGCCCGAGGGCAACGGCCAGCTCGCCTTCCGCGTGCAGGACACCGGCATCGGCATCCCGCCCGAGCACCGGGAGCGCGTCTTCGACGTCTTCTACCAGGTCGACGGGTCGTCCACGCGCGAGTACGGGGGCGCCGGGCTGGGGCTCGCCATCGTCAAGAGCTTCATCGAGGCGCACGGCGGCACGGTCGGGTTCTCCGAGCGCCCGGGCGGCGGCTCCGTCTTCACGCTGACGCTGCCGCTCCGGCCGGTCGTCGCCCCCGCCATCACCCCCGCGCCCGTGGCGGACCTGCCGCCGGCGGCCGCGGGCCCGCGCGGCTGAGGGGCCCGGCGTGAGGCGCCTCGGCGAGTTCGAGCTCATCGAGCTCTTCACCCGCGCGCTGCCCCTGCGCGGCGCGGGGGTCGTGCTCGGCGTCGGCGACGACGCCGCCATCCTGGCGCCGCCGCGCGGGGAGCGGCTGGTCGCGACGGCCGACGCCGTCTTCGAGGGGGTCCACTTCGACCGGCGCTTCACCGCGGCCGACGTCGGCTGGAAGGCGCTCGCCGTCAACCTGTCGGACCTCGCCGCGATGGGGGCGCGGCCGCTCTGGGCGCTGGTCGCGCTCGCGCTGCCCCGCGCCACCGACCCGGCGCGGGTCGCCGGCATCGCCCGGGGGCTCGGCGCCTGCGCGCGGCGCCACGGCGTGGCGGTGGTGGGCGGCAACGTCACGCGCGCGCGCGAGCTCTCCCTGACCGTCACGGTGATCGGGAGCGCGCCCGCCCCGCTGCGGCGCGACGGCGCGCGGGTCGGCGACGCGATCCTCGTCTCCGGCACGGTGGGAGACGCGGCCCTCGGCGTCCGGCGCGGCGCCCCGGCCGCGCTCGCCCGGCGGCAGCGCCGCCCCGCCCCGCGCCTCGCGCTCGGGCGCGCGCTGCGGGGGATCGCCTCCGCGGCCATCGACGTGTCGGACGGGCTCGTCCAGGACCTCGGCCACGTCTGCGCGGCGTCCGGGGTCGGGGCCAGCCTGCGCCTCGAGGAGCTGCCGCTCTCGGCCCCGTACCGCCGCGCCACGCGGGGCGACGCCGATCCGTGGGCCGCCGCCCTCTCCGGCGGCGAGGACTACGAGCTCTGCGTGACGGTCCCGCCGCGCCGGCTCCGGGCGGCGCTGCGGGCCGCCGCGCGCACGGCGACGCCGCTCGCGGTGGTGGGGACCGTCGTCCCGGGCGCCGGCGTCCAGGTGGTGGACTGCAGCGGGCGGCTCCGCCCGCCGGCCCCGGGTCACGATCACCTCGCGCCGCGCCGGCCCGCGGTTTTGACAAACCGGCGGGCGCCCATAGGATCCACCCAGCCCTGAGGTCCACGGGCGCACACGAAGGGAGCCCCGCACCGTGTCCCCCCCGAGCCGAGACGACCGCCTGACCTCCACCCGGCCGTCGGCGAGATGGCAGGACGCGCCCCACCTCGTGGCGATGCGCGGGCGCGCGGTCCCCGAGGGGATCCGCCCGCCGGCCCCCTGGCGCCGGACGCTCACCATCTCGCTCCAGACCAAGATCCTCGGCTCCTACCTGATCCTCGGGGGCGCGCTGCTCGGGCTCATCCCCTTCGTGAAGGCGCGGCTCGAGAGCACCGCCGCGGAGGTAGTCGTCCTCTTCTTCTGCACCCTCGGGATCGGCTGGCTGCTCACCCTCTCGCTCGCCCGCGTCTCCCGCCTCGCCCGGCTCAAGGAGAGCGCCGCGGAGATCAGCGCCGGCGACCTCTCGAAGAGCGTCCACTCGGAGGAGCAGCGCGGCTTCCACGACGAGATCGACGACCTCACCGAGGCGATCCGCACGATGCAGGAGAACCTGCGCGACCTCGTCTCGCGCATCCAGCGCACGGCGTCGTCGGTCTCCGAGAGCGCCAACGACCTGCAGGCGTCGGCCGAGGAGGTGAACTCCTCGACCGACGAGGTGGCGCGCTCGATGGAGAAGATCGCCGTCGGCGCCGGGCAGCAGTCCGACCTGGTCGAGCGCACCTCCAAGGTGATCGGCGACATCGCCGCCTCGATCGAGCGGACCGCCTCCTCCGCGGAGGAGGCCGCGCGGGCGTCGACCGAGACCTCCTCGTCGGCCGCGAGCGGCGGCGAGGCGGCGCGCCTCACCGGCGAGAAGGTGAAGAAGGTCTTCGCCCGCATCGAGGCGGCCAGCGAGCAGATCTTCGCCTTCGGCGAGCGGACGAAGGAGATCTCCAAGATCGTCGAGGCGATCACGCAGGTCGCCAACCAGACCAACCTCCTCGCCCTCAACGCGACCATCGAGGCGGCGCGCGCCGGCGAGTACGGCCGCGGCTTCGCCGTCGTCGCCGAGGAGGTGCGCAAGCTGGCCGAGAGCTCCGGCCGCGCGGCCGAGCCGATCAGCGGCCTCGCGGCCGACATCTCCAGCCGCGCCGCGACCGTCGTCGGCACCATGAAGGAGTCGGTGGCCGAGCTGGGGGAGGGGCGCGAGGACCTGAACGCCATCATCAGGGCGCTGGCCGACATCGCGCAGATCGCCGCCACCGGCGCCGCGAAGGTGCGCGTGATCTCCCAGGCCGCGCGCGAGCAGCTGAAGGGGTCGGCCGACATGGTCCAGGCCATGGACCACATCTCGGACGTGGCGACCTCCAACGCGACGTCCACGGAGCAGGTCCGGAAGGTCACCGCCGAGCAGACCGCGGCGGTCTCGCAGATGGCGAGCGCGGCGCAGGAGCTCACCAACCTCTCGGTCGAGCTCCAGACCGTCGTCTCGCGCTTCCGGCTCGGCCAGGGGTAGCGGGCGGTGGCCGATCCAGCGGCCGAGGCCGGCGCCGACCCGGTCCGCCACGTCCTGTTCCGGGCGGCGGGGGAGCGCTTCGCGCTGCCGCTGGCGTCGGTGCGCGAGGTGGTCGTCCCCCAGCCGCCGTTCGCGCGGGTGCCGCGCGTCTCCGAGGCGGTGCGCGGGGTGATGAACCTCCGCGGCCGCGTCCTGCCGGTGGTCGACCTCGCGCCGCTCGTCGGCCTGCCGCCGCAGCCGCTCGTGGGCGGCCAGGGGCAGGTGCTCGTGCTGGAGCGCGAGAAGCGCAGCCTCGGCCTGCTCATCGCGCAGGTGATCGGCGTCGAGCCGGTGGGGGTGCCGCCGCCGGGCGCCGACCGCGTCGTGCGCGGCGTCGTGGTGATCAAGGGAGCGGCGGTGTCAGTGCTGGCGCCGGACGGCCTGGCCGAGGCGACGGACGGGCTGTTCGGGGGCGGCGGCTAGCTACGGCGCGTCCCCTCTCCCTCATCGAGGGAGAGGGCCAGGGTGAGGGAGCAGGCGATCACGGCGCCGCGCGCTGCCGACGGGCGGTTTCGGCCTGTTGGCGGTCAGGCGTTCGACCTCGTCGAGGATTGCGAGGGCGACGGACTCGGTGGCCGCGAGGGCCTCCTGGTTCGTGAAGCGGAGGACCTTGATGCCGGCGCTGGCGAGCGCGGCGTCGCGCTCCGCGTCGTACCGGAGGCCAACGTCGTCCCTGTGCTGGGATCCGTCGACTTCGACGGCGAGCTGAAGGCAGGGGCAGAAGAAGTCGAGCGTGTAGGTCCCCGCCGTCGCCTGGCGCCTGAACTTGGCGCCGAGATGGCGGTTGCGGAGGACGAACCAGATGCGCGCCTCGGCGTCGGTCGAGGAGATGCGCTGGAGGCGCCTGAAGTCGATCGCCGGGAGCCGCGGATTGACCACGAAGGACGCGTAGCGCGCAGGTGTGACGATCCGTGATGGGGATGCGGGGTTCCCAACAGCCCCGTGTAGCCGTGTTTGCCCCCTCACCCTGGCCCTCTCCCCCGGTGGCGGAGAGGGGAGGGTGAATGCGCGGATCGGCGTCGAGCCGGTGGTGGTGCCGCCGCCGGGCGCCGACCGCGTCGTGCGCGGCGTCGTGGTGATCAAGGGAGCGGCGGTGTCGGTGCTGGCGCCGGACGGCCTGGCCGAGGCGACGGACGGGCTGTTCGGGGGCGGCGGCTGACCGGCCGGGCGATCCCGTTCCTTGTCCCCTCGCGGAGAGGGGTGGTACGTTTCGGGTTCGTCGGCGGCGCAGCGGTCGCACGCAGCCGGGAGGGAGCCGAGGCCTTATGGCGAAGCGAGTCCTCATCGTGGACGACGCGATCTTCATGCGGAACATGATCAAGGACATCTTCTCCGGCTCCGGCTTCACGGTCGTGGGAGAGGCCGCCAACGGCCTCGAGGCCGTGGAGAAGTACAAGGAGCTGAAGCCCGACCTGACGACGATGGACATCGTGATGCCGTTCAAGAGCGGCATCGAGGCCACGCGCGAGATCATGAAGGCCGACGCGAAGGCCGTGATCGTGATGTGCAGCGCGCTCGGGCAGGAGTCGCTCGTGATGGAGGCCATCGAGGCGGGCGCGAGCGACTTCATCGTGAAGCCGTTCAAGGCCGAGGACGTGCTCTCCGTCGTGAAGAAGGTCCTGGGCGACGCCTGACCCCCGCGCCCGGATCCCGCCGTGGCGCTCGACCTCGCGAAATACCTCTCCCTCTACCTGGCCGAGGCGGGCGAGCACCTCGCCGCGTTCTCCTCGGACCTCGTGAAGCTCGAGCAGGCGCTCTCGGGCGAGGACGACGCGCGCCCGGTGATCGACAGCCTCTTCCGCCACGTCCACAGCGTGAAGGGGATGAGCGCCTCGATGGCGTTCGAGCCGACCGCCGCGCTCGCCCACAAGGCCGAGGACCTCGTCGACGTCTTCCGGAAGGGGATCGGGCGCTTCGAGCCGTGGGTGCTCGACGTCCTCTTCGACGCGTGCGACGCGCTCCAGGACATGGTGGCCGAGTCGGCCGCGGGCAAGCCCGCGCCGCGCCCCGAGCTGGAGGAGCGGCTCGCGGAGGCGACCCGCAAGGCGCGGGCCCCGGCAGGCACGCGGGGAGACGACGCCCCGGCGCCTCCGCCGGAGGCCGCGCGCGCCGCGGCGCCCGCCGCCCCGCCGCCC
>DATIVK010000249.1:0-8299 GCA_035465955.1 Anaeromyxobacteraceae bacterium
GGATGCGGGTGAGCTCGAGCCCGGAGTAGCCGGAGGCGCCGACGACGGCGACCGTATGCTTATTCATGATTCTGCATGAATATGCAGAACCGGAGCCCCGCGTCAACGATCGGGCGCCAAAGAAAATGGCCGGCGCGAAGCGCGCCAGCCATGTGCCCAGGAGAGGATTCGAACCTCCACGGTTTTAAGGCCGCCAGACCCTGAATCTGGTGCGTCTACCAGTTCCGCCACCTGGGCTTGCTAGGGGGTGCTTTATGTCCCGGTCTGGCTTTGGGTGTCAACCCCGGCTTGCGGCGGCGCCACCGGGCCCGCCGCGGCCGCGCGGGCCGGCACGGGCCGAACGATCTTCGCCGGGGGGCGCGGCCGCGCGGCTACAATGCCGCCCGGAGGAAGACCGACCATGCTCGCCACCGTCATCGCGCTCCACCTCGCCCTCGCCCAGGCGCCTGCCGGCGCGGAGCCGGCGCCGCAGGCCGGGCAGGAGGGGCAGGAGGGGGCGGCGCCGGCCGCGCTCCCCGCCACCCAGCCGGCCGCCGAGCCGGCGGGGGAGGCGACCGCGCCGCGGGCGGGCGAGGAGGAGGGGGCGCTCAAGACGACGCGGGAGCTCCCTGCCCCCGTCACGATGCGGACGCGCGCCGTGGCGAAGTCCGCCCTCGTCCCGATCCCCTCCATCTTCTCCTCCGAGCCGCTCGCGGGCCGCTCGGCGGTGGTGGGCTGGGCGGGGTGGGCGGCCTTCGGCGGCGCATGGATGCAGGGGATCACCGAGGCGGACGACCTCGGCGTGTCCGGGGAGTTCGATTGGTCCACGGCCGAGCTGCGCGTCTCGGCCCTCTACCGGCGGCCGCTCGGCAGGGTGGGCGTCTTCGGCATCGCGAGCCGGCTGCGCGCCGGCTGGTATGCGGACCTCGGCGCCCGCTGGTTCCACGAAGACAACCTCAAGGACCGGGGGATCGAGTTCGTCCCCGGGATCGTCCTCTCCGCGCGCGGCGCGGGCGGCGTCTTCTCGCTGGGCGGCGACCTCCCGATCGGCGTCACGCTCTGGCGCGACGGCGGGATCTTCGCCGCGCCGAAGGCCTCGCTGACCTACGAGACGGCCCTCTACGGCGACCTGACCGCCGGCGTCCGCGTCGCGGCCTCCTACCGCGCCGGCGCCGGCGACGCGCCGCTCGCCGACCCGCGGGCGCTCCTCGAGCTGGAGTTCATCCTGGGGCGCCGCCTCTTCTGAGGCCGTCCCCGGTGCCGGGAGCCGCCCTCACCAGCGCGTGGCGCAGGCCACGGCCGCCGGGGCGTCGCAGGCGACGTCGGTCGCGTCGAGGTACTTCAGCATCTCCTCGGCCGTGACGCCGCCCACCACCCGCGCCGGCGACTCGCGCCCGCGGCCGTCCACGAAGACGACCGTCGGCATCCCCTGGACCTCGTACTTGGCCACGAGCGCCTGGAAGCGCGCGTCGTCGGCCGTCCCGTCCAGCTTCAGGGCGACGAAGCGGGCGGCCTTCGCCTGCACCCGCGGATCGGACCAGACGTTCCGGTCGAGCTCCTTGCAGGCGACGCACCACTCGGCCCAGAAGTCGACCAGCAGGGGGCGCCCCTCGGCGCGCGCGCGCGCGAGGGCGGCCGGCTCGTCGTGCACCCACGCGAGCCCGCCCGCCCCACGGGTGCGGGCCTCCGACGCCCCGGCCGCGTAGGCGATGGCGCCGACCAGCAGCGCGACCCCGAGCCCCTTGAGCAGGCGGTCGGCCGCGCCGCCGTGGAAGCTCCGGTGGAGCGCGCCCAGCAGCACGCCCAGGGCGGCGACGGCGGCCGCCGCGACGGCCGCGGCCCGCGCCGCGGAGAAGAGGGGCTTCATCGCGGGGAAGGCGTCGCGGGCGAAGACGAGGGCGGCGGCGAGGAGCGCGACGCCGAAGAGCGACTTCACCGTCTCCATCCAGGCGCCGCTCTTCGGGAAGGAGAGGCTGAAGGCGCCGATGAGGAAGAACGGGAGCCCCATCCCGAGCGCGTACGGGAACATGACGCCCAGGCCGTAGGCGATCGAGCCCTTCTGCGCGATGACCGCCAGCGCCGCGGCGAGGACCGGCCCCGTGCACGGCGCGGCGATGACGCCCGCCACGAGCCCCATCGCGAACGAGCCGGCGAGCCCGGCGCCGCCGACCCGGCTCAGCCGCGCCTGGAGCGAGGGCGGCAGCGCGAGGTCGAACGCGCCGAACATCGACGCGGCCATCGCGACGAGGACCGCCGCGACCGCGCCGATCACCCACGGGTTGGACATGACGCTGCCGAAGGCCTTGCCCGTCAGCGCCGCCCCCACGCCCAGCGCCGAGTAGGTGGCGGCGATCCCGACGACGTAGAGCGCCGACAGGACCATCGCCTGGCCACGGCTCCCCGCCCTCCGGGCCCCGAACAGGGAGACCGTGATGGGGATGAGCGGGTAGACGCACGGCGTGAGGCTCGTCAGGAAGCCGCCCGCGAAGGCCGCGCCGACGGCGAGCCAGGAGCCCTGGACGAGGAGTCCCCCGATCCCGAGGTCGGAGGTCGCCCCGGCGGGACCCGAGGCGAGCAGGTCGGGCAGGTAGAGCACGCCGACGAAGGCGAGCGCAGCGGTCGCGGCTAGAGCATAAGGGCGCATGTTCCACTACCCCGGGTTATCTAATCGAAAAGCTTTGTTGTCGCAGTCGGTTGCGCTTCTAGGTACTTGACCGGGTACATCGGATCCTAGTATTCGACCGTCGCCGTCCATGATCCGTGGACCTCTCCACGGGATGTTGGATACCGGCTGGGTCATGAAGATTCCGATCTACATGGACTACCACGCCACGACGCCGGTCGATCCGCGCGCGCTCGAGGCGATGCTCCCGTTCTTCTGCGAGAAGTTCGGCAACGCGGCCTCGAAGAGCCACTCCTTCGGCTGGCAGGCCGAGGAGGCGGTCGAGGCGGCCCGCGAGCAGGTGGCGCGCCTGATCGGGGCGTCCGCCCGCGAGATCGTCTGGACGAGCGGCGCCACCGAGTCGGACAACCTGGCCATCAAGGGGGCAGCCCAGTTCCACCGCGCGAAGGGGCGGCACCTCGTCACCTGCACGACGGAGCACAAGGCGGTCCTCGACTCGATGCACGCCCTCGAGCGCGATGGGTTCGAGGTCACCGTCCTCCCCGTCGAGCGGGACGGCCGGCTCGATCCCGCCCGGCTCCAGGCGGCGCTGCGCCCGGACACCGTCCTCGTGTCCGTCATGCACGCGAACAACGAGAGCGGCGTGCTCCACCCCGTCGAGGAGATCGGCCGGATCACCCGGGCGGCGGGCGTCCTCTTCCACTGCGACGCGGTGCAGTCGCTCGGGAAGGTCCCCTTCGACGTCGAGGCGGCCAACGTCGACCTCGTCTCCCTCTCCGCCCACAAGATGTACGGCCCCAAGGGCGTCGGCGCCCTCTACGTCCGCCGCAAGCCGCGGGCGCGGCTCGTGGCGCAGATGGACGGCGGCGGCCACGAGCGCGGCCACCGCTCCGGGACCCTCAACGTCCCCGGCATCGTCGGGTTCGGCAAGGCGGCCGAGCTCGCGCTGGCCGAGCGCGACGCCGAGGCGTCGCGCCTGCTCGCGCTGCGCGAGCGGCTCCGGAAGGGGCTGGAGGCGGGGCTCGACCTCGTCCAGGTGAACGGGAGCCTCGCGCACCGCCTCCCGGGCAACCTGAACATGAGCTTCGCCTACGTCGAGGGCGAGGCGCTGATGATGGCCATCAAGGACGTCGCGGTCTCCTCGGGCTCCGCCTGCACCAGCGCGTCGCTCGAGCCGTCCTATGTGCTGCGCGCGATGGGCGTGCCGGACGACATGGCCCACAGCTCCATCCGGTTCGGCCTCGGGCGCTTCACGACGGAGGAGGAGGTCGACTACGTCGTGCGGCTCGTGGTGGCCAAGGTGAAGAAGCTCAGGGACATGTCGCCCCTCTACGAGATGGTCCGCGAGGGGGTCGATCTCAGCAAGGTGCAGTGGGCCAACCCCCACTAGCGCGTCAACGTTGGCTGCGGCGCCGCGGCGGCGTCGCGTGAGCAGGCCCGGAGGGTGACGACCATGGCGTACTCGGAGCAGCTCGTCGACCACTACGAGAACCCGCGGAACGTGGGCTCCCTCGACAAGAACGATCCCGACGTCGGCACCGGCCTCGTGGGCGCGCCGGCGTGCGGCGACGTGATGAAGCTCCAGATCCGCGTGAGCGCCGACGGCGTCATCGAGGACGCCAGGTTCAAGACCTTCGGCTGCGGCTCGGCCATCGCCTCCTCCTCCCTCGTGACGGAGTGGGTGAAGGGCAAGACGGTCGACCAGGCGCTCCAGATCAAGAACACCGACGTGGCCCAGGCGCTCGCCCTGCCGCCAGTGAAGGTTCACTGCTCCGTCCTCGCCGAGGACGCGATCCGGGCGGCCATCTCCGATTATCAGAGGAAGCGGGAGCCCGCCCAGGCCGCGCAGACGGCGGGCGGCGCCCCGGGCGCCGGGCGCTGACGGCGCTGGAGGTCCGCGATGCCGGTCATCGAGATCTCGGAGAAGGCGGCGGCGAAGCTCCGCGCCCTCGCGGCCGAGCGGGGGACGCCGGCGGGCGGCCTCCGGCTCGGGGTGAAGGGGGGGGGCTGCTCCGGCCTCACCTACTTCGTCGACTGGGCCGCTGGCCCCGCGACGCTCGACCAGGTCGTCGAGCGCGAGGGGGCGCGGGTCTTCGTCGATCCCAAGAGCGCGCGCTTCCTGCAGGGGACCACCGTCGAGTGGCAGCAGACGCTGATGCACAGCGGGTTCGTCTTCAAGAACCCGAACGTCAAGGCAGCCTGCGGCTGCGGCGACTCCTTCAGCCTCTGATGGCCTGCTGGTCGTGCAAGGCGGAGGTCGCCCTCGGCGAGCCCCTCTGCCCCTCCTGCCGGAAGATCCAGCCCGTCGATCCGCGCGAGGACTTCTTCTCGCTCCTCGGGCTCCCGCGCGTCTTCGGCCTGGACCTCGCGGACCTCGAGGTGCGGTTCCGGGAGCGCTCGCGCCTCGTCCACCCGGACCGGTACGCGAAGGCGGAGCCGCGCGAGCGGCGCCTCGCGCTGGAGCGGGCGACGCGGCTCAACGACGCCCACCGGGTGCTGCGCGACTGGCGGCAGCGGGCGGCGTACCTCCTGCGGCTCGCCAGCCAGGACGCCTTCGGCGATGCCCGCGCGGCCCACGACGCGGAGTTCCTCGAGGAGCAGCTCGAGCTTCGCGAGGCGCTCGCGCTCGCGCAGGCCGACGGAGACGCCGGGCGGCTCCGCGAGCTCGCGTCCGGCGCGCGGGCGCGGCTCCGGGCGCTGGAGGAGGAGCTCGGGCGGATGTTCGACGACGAGCGCTGGTACTCGGACCACGCGCTGGACGTCGCGCGGCGGCTCGCCCGCGCCCGCTACTACGACAACCTCGCGGCCGACGCCGAGCGCGCGGCCGCGACCGGCCGGCGCTGACCCGCGGCCGGCGGAAGGGACGGAATGGCTCGCGCCATCGGCATCGATCTCGGGACCACCAACTCCCTCGTCGCATGGGTGGACGACCGCAACCGCCCCCAGGTGCTGCCGGTCGACGAGGGGCGCTCCCTGCTGCCCAGCGCGGTCCACTACGGGCCGGACGGCGCCGTGGAGGTGGGCGCGTCGGCCCGCCGGCGCGCCCCCGAGCGGCCCATCGACACCCTCCTCTCGGTGAAGCGCTTCATGGGGCGCGGTCCGGGCGACGTCCGCCCGGAGGACCGCGGCATCTATCGCTTCGACGAGGGCGGCGCGGTCGTGCGGCTGCGGGTGGACGGCGATCGGCGCGCGGTCTCTCCCGTCGAGGTCTCGGCCGAGATCCTGAAGGCGCTGAAGCGGGCGGCCGCCGACGGCCTCGGCGAGCCCCCCGCGGGCTGCGTGATCACCGTCCCCGCCTACTTCGACGACGCCCAGCGGCAGGCGACGCGCGACGCGGGGCGGCTCGCGGGGCTCGAGGTGCTCAGGCTCCTCAACGAGCCCACGGCGGCGGCGATCGCCTACGGGCTCGACAAGCGGGTCGAGGGGACCTTCGCGGTCTTCGACCTCGGCGGCGGGACCTTCGACGTCTCGATCCTGCGGCTGGAGAAGGGGGTCTTCGAGGTGCTCGCGACGGGGGGCGACACGCACCTCGGCGGCGACGACCTCGACCGCGCCGTGGCGGCCCGGCTGCTCGACGGGGGGCTGAGCCCGGCGACCTCCACCCCGTCTCCGGCCGTGCTGCGCGGCGCGGTGGCGGCGGCGCAGCGGCTCCGCGAGGCGCTGACCACCGAGGAGGCCGTCGAGGCCGACGTCGAGCTGCCCGAGGGGCACCGGCTGCGCGTGCGCCTCACGCGCGCCGAGCTGGAGGAGCTGATCCGGCCGGTGGTCGAGCGGACGACCGGCCCCTGCCGCGCCGCCCTCGAGGACGCGCGGGTCGGGCGGGTGGACGGCGTGGTGCTCGTCGGGGGGACGACCCGCACGCCGCTCGTGCGGCGCCACGTCCGCGACCTCTTCGGGATGAAGCCGCTCACCGACCTCGACCCCGACACCGTCGTGGCGCTCGGCGCGGCCGTCCAGGCCGACGCGCTGGAGCGGGGCGGGCGGGAGGACGTGCTCCTCCTCGACGTCATCCCGCTCTCGCTCGGCGTCGAGATGATGGGGGGCGTCGTCGACAAGATCATCATGCGCAACTCGACCATCACGGCGAGCGCGACGCAGCAGTTCACCACCTACGCCGACGGCCAGACCGGCATGGTGGTCCACGTCTGCCAGGGGGAGCGCGAGCTGGCGCACGACTGCCGGTCGCTGGCGCGCTTCACGCTGAACGGCATCCCGCCGATGCCGTCCGGGATCGCCCGCGTCGAGATCACCTACGCGGTCGACGCGGACGGGATCCTGTCGGTCTCCGCGCGGGAGGCCACCACCGGGCTCGAGCAGCGGATCCAGGTGAAGGCGACCTACGGGCTGTCGGAGGAGGAGGTCGAGCGGATGCTCATCGAGAGCATCGAGCACGCCGAGGCGGACGTGGAGGCCCGCTTCCTGCGCGAGTGGCGGGTCGAGGGGGAGCGGCTCGCGCAGAACCTCGAGTCCTCCTTCGCCCTCGACGGTGAGCTGCTCTCCCCCGACGAGCGGCGCGCGATCGACGAGCGGCTCGCGGGGCTGCGCGGCGCCATCGCGGGGACCGACTACCTCGCGATCAAGGCCTGGATCGAGTCGGTGGACGGTGCCACGAAGGAGTTCGCGGAGCGGCGCATGAACAAGCACATCGCCCTCGCGATGCGCGGCCAGCGGGTGGAGGGCTTCCGCGCGGAGCTCGTCGAGCCGCCGCGCGCCCCGGTGCAGCGCGAGGATGAGCCGGGCGCGGAGCGCTGATGCCGCGGGTCACCTTCCTGCCGGCGGGGCGCTCGGTCGAGGCGGCGCCCGGGACGCTCGTCATCGACGCGGCCGAGGCGGCCGGCGTCGCCCTGCCGGCGAACTGCGGCGGCGTCTGCGCCTGCACCACCTGCCACGTCTGGATCGAGGCGGGCGCCGAGACGCTCTCACCGATCGGCGATCGCGAGGACGACAAGCTCTCGGAGGCGATGGGGCTGCGCGCCGACTCCCGGCTGGGCTGCCAGGCGAGGGTGGGCGACGGCGACGTGGTGGTCCGGATCCCGGGGAACCGGGTGGGGCACTGAGAATCCGACAGGTGTCCTCACACCTCCGGCGCGACTGACGTGAGCGCTGCGCACCTGCATTTGGCACCGTCCCCTCTCCCTCATCGAGGGAGAGGGCCAGGGTGAGGGAGCAGGATCGACAGGAAACCGCGGTCGCGATCTCGTCCGCGGTACGAGCAGGCTCCCCGCGCGCAGCTCGTTTGAGCACCGCTCCGCCTTGCCGAGCTGACGCCCGCGTGGCCGTGGTCGCCCCCTCACCCTCGCCCTCTCCCCCGGTGGGGGAGAGGGAATGATCATCTATGGTGGGTGCCGTCCGCGGCGCGCTTCTTCCTCGGTACCCTTCGCGGCGGAGGACGGCGCGACGCATGTCGGGCGCCTGCTCCGGCTCGGGGGCGCGGGGCCTCAGTCGGGCGCGATCCAGCCGCGCCACGACGCCGTGACGAGGAGCACGGCGAGGGCCAGCCCGAAGGGAGCGAAGAGGAGGACCGCCAACATGCTCTCTGGCTCGTCCGCCTCTGCACGGTTGATCTGCGGCGCGCCCGGCACGTACCTGACCTCGAGCGTGGGCGTAGTCCGGGTCTGGTCCCACGCGTCGCGGGGCAACTCCACCCAGAGATCCCGCTGCGGGAACGGGAAGGAGGTGCTCGCGGTGAACTCCTCA
>DATIVK010000250.1:0-19188 GCA_035465955.1 Anaeromyxobacteraceae bacterium
TGTTGTGCGTCAGCTGGACCGTGAGCTTGGCCTCGTTGACGAGCATCCGGATGAAGCCGGCGTCCTTGGCCCGCGTGGGCAGGATCCGCTTGACCACCAGCTCCTTCTCGAAGCCGCCGGCGCCGACGACGCGCGCGCGGAAGATCTCGGCCATCCCCCCGATGGCAAGCCGCTGCAGCAGGAAGAATTTCCCGAAGAGATGCGGATTGAATTGCTGCGCGCCGTTCTCGGACAAGTTGGACGCGATGTTAGCCCGCCCCCGGGGGGGTCACAAGGACGACCGCCGGCCCGCCGGGAGGGAGGCTAGCGCCAGGCCGCGCCCGCCGCTCCACCCACCGTCCACGACATGTCGGGTCCGGCGCTCGAGGGGAGCCACGCCTGCCCCGCCCCCTCGGCCTCGACCCGGAGCTCGAGCCGGTCGCCGAGGGGCCAGGAGAACCCCGCCGCGAGCGACACGCTGCCCCCGCCGGCGGTCAGGCTCCCCGAGGCGAGCCCGGGGACCCGGGCGTCGTACCAGGTGCCGGCCGGGCCGAGGCCGACCCGCCCGTACGGGCCGGCGCGCAGCGGGCGCCAGGTGGCGACGGCCTCCAGGCGCGTGACGAGGAGCGCGGTCCGGGTGCCGGCCCCGCCGGCGCGCAGGTAGAGCCCCGCGAGCCGCAGCCCGGCGTCGAGCGAGCCGGTGACCCGGCCGCTCCCCTCCAGCGCGAGGGCGAGCCTCCCCGGATTTCGCGCCAGCACGTCGGTGAAGGAGGCCGCGCGGCCCCCGACGAGCCAGCCCCCGGCGCCCCAGCCGACCTGGAGCACCCCCCGCGCGCCGGGAGGATCGCCGCGGTCCGCGGTGGCCGGGGTGGCGGCGAGGAGGGTGAGGGTCAGGGCGGCGGCGATCACGTGGGCCGGCGGGCGACCGCGTAGACCACGTGGTAGGTGGCCGGGACGCCGTCCGATCCGCCGTGCACGGCATCGTACCGGTCGAGCAGCGCGAGTGTCACGCGCCGTCCGCCCAGCCCGCCTCCGCCGGTGCGGGGCACCGCGTTCCCCGCGCCGACGGCGCGGATGGCGTGGAGGACCGCCCGGGCGTCCGGGTGGCGCTCGACGATCTCCTCCTCCTCGAGCGCCAGGAGGTCGAGCCCCGCGTCCGCGATCGCGGCGGCCACCTCGTCGCGCCGGAAGAAGCGGTGCATCCGCGCCGCCCCGGCGGGGCCCGCGACGTGGAGCCAGGCCTCCCGCAGCTCGCGCAGCGTCCGCTCCGCGAAGAGCGCGACGACGATCAGCCCGTCCGCGGCGAGGACCCGGCGCCCCTCCGCGAGCGCCGGCTCGAGGCGCGTCAGCCACTGGAACGTCGAGCTGGTGACCACGGCGTCGAAGCGCCGGTCGGGGAACGGGAGCGCCTCGGCGTCGGCCGTGACGACCGCGGCCCCCCGGACCGCGGCGCGGGCGGTCGCGCACATGCCCGGGGCGAGGTCGGCGAGCGCCAGCTGCAGCCCGGGGTCGCGCGCCGCCAGCCGCGCCGCGAGGGCGCCGGTGCCGGCGCCCACGTCGAGGACGCGGCGGGCCCGCGGGGCGTGGCGGGCGAGCAGCGCCGCCACGCGCTCGCGCGCCGTCGCCTGGGCGACGGCGTGGGCGTCGTACCGCTCCGCGCCGCGGGAGAACGCGGCCTGGACGCGGGCCTTGTCGACGCGGTTCACGCCCCCCGCTCCCGCGCGAAGGCGAGGATCGCGGCCACCGTCTCCTCCTCGCGGGTGAGGAACGGCGCGTGACCCGCGCCCTGGAGGAGGGAGAGGCGCGCGCCCGGGATGGCCGCCGCCGCGGCGCGCGAGGCGCCGGCGGGACAGATCGGGTCGGCCTCCCCGTGCAGGAGGAGGACCGGGAGGTCGACGGCCGCCAGCTCGCCGCGGAGGTCGGCCGTGGCGAGCTGGTCGAGTCCGGCGAGCGCCGCCCCCTCGTCGGGGAGCGGCATGGCGGCGTCGAGCGCGGCGAGCCGGTCCGACCCGAAGGCCTCGCGCTCGCCGGGCGTGAGGAGGTCCGCGAGGAAGCGGCCGCGCGTGCGGGCGGGGTCGCGCCGGAAGCGGGCCGCGAGGACGTCCACCTGCCGCGCCGGCAGGCCGTGGGGCCAGTCGTCGGCGCAGGTGAAGCGCGGCGTGCCGGCGACGAGCACCGCGCCCGCCACCCGGCGGCCGAGGGAGGGAAGCGCGCGCAGGAGCACTTGCACGCCGAGGGACCAGGCCACGACCAGCCCGCGCTCGATCGGGATCGCCGCCGCGAGGGCGACGAGATCGGCGGCGTGGTCGTCGACGGTCGCCGTGGGCGCGGCCGCGGACCCGCCGTGCCCCCGGAGGTCGTACCGGATCACCCGGTGGCCGGCGGCCAGGCGCTTCGCCAGCGGGGCCATCGCGGCGCTCGCCATCGCCCAGCCATGGAGCATGAGGAGCGGCGGCCCCTGGCCGTCCTCCTCGAAGCGGAGCCGCTGCCCCGATGGCGTGATGACGCTGCCCATGGTCGCGAGGCAGCGGAGGATACCAGCGGATCCGGGGCCGTCAACCCATGCTGGGAGCGGGGTTGACGACCGGGGATCCGGCCCTGCGCCCGGGGCTAGTTCGCCGCCTCGCGCGCCGGCTGGACGGCGAAGTCCAGCTCCTCCCAGGCCTCGAAGCCGCCCGTGAGGATGCGCACCTCGGGGAACCCCAGGCTGCGGAGCTGCTCGGCGACGTGGAGGGCATGAGCGTCGTCGGCGTCGTGGCCGTACACCACGAGGAGGCCGGAGGGGGAGACGCGCGCCGCGTCCCTGACGAGCGAGGGCAGCCGGGCGCGGACCGCTCCGACGATCTTGCGCTCCGACCGCTTCCACTGCGTCTCGCTCCGCGCGTCGACGAACGACACGCTGGCCCCGTTCACCATTCGCGCCACCACCTGGCGCGGCGTCACCCTCGAGGACATCAACACGTTCTCATCTCCCTGGCTTGCGGTCGCCGACGGCGATCCACGGGCCGCTTCGTGAAGGCCCGAGGGACTGCACGGCTCGTGCCCGGCTCCCGAGCCGCGAAAACCGGCGCTTTCGCGGTTGGAGGCGCCCCACAGGAGGGACCCCCGGCGCCGCCCGCCGCGTCGGCGCTGACGCACCGCGTAGCGCGTTGCACACCCGACGGGCAGGCCCGGCGCGCGCGGCGCGGCGTGTGCGCGGCGTCACGGCGTGACGCGAGGTGCGCAGGCCACCCACCGTGAATGCTCCCACGCCCCAGGTGCGGCCCTCCTCGCGAATTGGGCTACGATTGGCGGCGATGTCGCTCCTGCCAGCGCTCACGGCCGCCGCGGCCGCCCTCGCCGCCGCGCTGGCGGTCCTCCTCCTGCGGGAGCGCGCGCGCCACGCGTCGTGCGAGCGGACGGGGCGCCGCATGCGCCGGCTGGCCCTGCTCGCGGAGAGCGCCCACGACGTCCTGCTCATGTTCGACGACGAAGGCCGGATCGTGGAGACGAACGCGCGCGCGACGGCCATCTACGGCTGGTCGCGCGACGAGCTGCAGTCGATGGGCGTGAAGGACCTCCGCGCCCAGGGGTCGCGCGACGGCCTCAGCGGCCAGTTCTACCGGGCGATGGAAGGCGAGCGGTTCACCTTCGAGACGCGCCACCGCCGGCGCGACGGGAGCGAGTTCCCCGTCGAGGTGAGCACCAGCTCGGTCGAGGTGGACGGCGCCCGATGGGTCCTCTCGATCGTGCGGGACGTCACCGACCGGCACCTGGCCGAGGCGGCCCTCCGCGAGAGCGAGGCGAAGTTCCGCGAGGCGTTCCACGGGGCGTCCGTGGGCATCGCGCTCGTGGACGGGACGGGCGCGCTGGCGGAGTGGAACGACGCCCTCGAGGCGATGCTGGGCTACTCCGGGGAGGAGCTCGCGCGGCTCCGCTACCAGGACCTGCTGCTGCCGGAGGACCGCGCCGAGAGCCTCGCGGCCTTCGGCGCCATCGTGCGCGGCGAGCGGGACCACAACGACATGGAGCGGCGCTACGTCCACAAGGACGGGCGGGTCCTGCACCTGCGCTACCGGGTGGCGGCGCTGCGGGACGCGGACGGGCGGCTCCACCGCGCCATCGGGATCGTCGAGGACGTCACGCCCCGCGTCGAGGCCGAGGCGGAGCGGCGGCGCATGCAGGAGCAGCTGGCGCTCACCGATCGGATGGCGTCGCTCGGCACGCTCGCCGCGACCGTGGCGCACGAGATCAACAACCCCCTCACCTACGTGGTGGGGAACGTCGACGTGGCCCGCGTCGTCGCGGGCGAGCTGGCGGCCGAGCGCGGCGGGGACCCCGCCGTCGCCGGGCCGCTCGCCGAGATCGCCGAGGCGCTGGGAGAGGCCGTCGACGGCGCCGCGCGGGTGCGCCAGATCGTGAGCGACCTCAAGATCCTCTCGTCGCCGGGGACCGAGCAGCGCCTCCACCGCGTCGACGTCCGCGAGGCGCTGCAGGCGGCGGTCAACCTTGGCCGGCGCATGATCGCCGGCCGGGCGGAGCTGGTCACCGACCTCGCGGAGGTCCCGCCCGTCGAGGGGAACACCGCGCGGCTCGCGCAGGTCTTCCTGAACCTGCTCGTCAACGCCGCCCAGGCGATCCCCGAGGGGCGCGCGGGCGCGAACCAGGTCCGCGCGGCGTGCCGCGTGGACGGAGACGGCCGCGTGGTCGTCGAGGTGTCGGACACCGGCTCGGGGATCCCGCCCGAGCGGCTCCCGCGGATCTTCGACCCGTTCTACACGACGAAGCCGCAGGGGGTCGGGACCGGGCTCGGCCTCGCCATCTGCCGTAGCATCGTCTCGGCGCACGGCGGCGAGATCCGGGTCGACACGGAGGTGGGGCGCGGCACGACGTTCCGCGTGTCCCTCCCGGCGGCGGGGGCGGCGCCGCGCGCCGAGCCCCCGACCGCGGCGCGGGGGGCGGCGGCCGAGCCGGCGCCCACCCGCCGCGGCCGGATCCTGGTGGTCGACGACGAGCCGTTCGTGCTGCGGGCGCTGGAGCGGATCCTCGCGGCCCACCACGACGTGGTGCTCGCCCCGAGCGCGGCGGAGGCGCTCGCGCGGATCTCGGGCGGCGCGCCCATCGACGGGATCCTGTGCGACGTGATGATGCCCGGGATGGACGGGACCGAGCTCTACGGCGAGATCGAGCGGCGCGCCCCGGCGCTCGCCTCCCGCGTCGTCTTCGTGACGGGCGGGGCGCTGATCGACGGCTTCCGCGCGTTCCTCGCGAGGACGGGGGTGCCGGTCATCGAGAAGCCCTTCGCGCCCGACCGGGTCCTCGCGCTGGTGGCCCGGTGGGTCGCGGCGGGCCCGGCCGTCACCCGTCCCACGCCGCGAGCGTGATGACGTAGCGGTTCCCACCCTCGTGCCAGCGGGCCTCGACCCGCCCCCCGCCGCGCTCGGCGATCTCGCGCGTCAGCGGGAGCGTGAGGCCGAGGCCGGCGCCGCGCACCTCGCCCTGCGCGGCGAACGGCTCGAAGATCGTCGCGAGCACGTGGGCCGGGATCCGCGGCCCCTCGTCGTCGACCGTGACCTCGACGCCGCCGGCGACCCGCCGCGCGGCGATCCGGACGGTGGTCCGGTCGCAGCGCATGGCCGCGGCGTGGGCGGCGAGGTGGGCCACGGCGTCGGCCAGCAGGCGCGGATCGGAGCGGACGCGCGGCAGGTCCGGCTCGAGGTCGACGACCGCCTTCGCGCCCCGCAGCCGGGTCGCGGCGCGGGCGAGCCCGTCGCGGATCGCGGCGTCCAGGGCGCAGCCCGTGAGCGGCGTGCCCGCGTCGTGGGCGAGGGCGCGCAGGTCGGCGGTGGTCCAGGCGATCCGCTCCGTGGCGGCGAGCGCCTCGACCAGCGCCTCGCGCGCGTGGGGCGCGAGGCCGGCCTGCTCGAGCTCCTCCAGCGCGCAGGAGAGGTTGCCCTTCACGGCGGAGAGCGGGTTGTTGATCTCGTGGCCGATGCCGGCGGCCAGCCGGCCGACGAGCGCCATCCGCTCCGACGCGGCCCTGCGCCGCTCGCTCTCCTCGAGCTGGACCAGCGCCTCGATCCGCGCCCGCTCCGCGCTGCGCGCCCGGTCCGCGAACGACCGGAGCCGCCGGGAGCCGTACGCGGTCACCCCGGTGAGCGCGGTCGCCATCAGCAGCCACTCGGCGACGAGCGGCGCCGGCCGCGACTCCGCGAGCATGCCGATCGCGCCCGTCGCCGCGGCGGAGACCCCCGCGAGCGCCGCGACCGAGGGGACCTCGGGGAGCAGCGCCAGCACGATGAAGGGGACGGCGAGGACGAAGCCGAAGCGCGAGCCGGAGGTGCCGCTCGAGAGCATGACCGTCGCGGGGGTGATGATCCCCGCCAGCAGCGCCCCCGCGAAGACGATCGGCCCCGCCCGGCGGGGCGCCGGCGGCCGCAGGAGCCACCAGCAGCCGGCGAGGACGGCGAGGAGCGCGCCGCGGGCCGCGAGCGTCCAGGCCAGCCGCGCGGGGTAGAGGAAGTCGAAGGGGATGAAGACGGCGGCGATGAGGATGCCGTGGAGCAGCGCCTCGCGCCACGCGGCCACGCGCCGCGCCGAGTGCGCGGCCCCCAGGAAGCTGCGCTCCCCCGGCGCCGCCTCCCCGCGTCGCGGATGCTCGTCGACCCCCACGCCCACTCGGCGACCTCCCCCGGGCGGCATCCTAGGCCCGGGGCGGACGCGGGTCGCGAGGTCCATTCGGCCCCAGCAAAGGTACCTATGCGCGGACCGCAGCGCCCCCGCCGGTTCTCCGGTAGATTCGGGGGGTTCGCAGCCCCGGAGGATCCCTTGCGCCCCACCGCGGGTACGGCCCGCCGCCTCTTCATCGCCTTCGCCCTGCTCGTGACGGTCTTCGCCGCCGCGTCCTGGTCCATCCTCGCACGGTTCCGCGAGATCGACGCGGGGCTCGCCGCCATGAGGCGGCAGGAGGAGGGGATGCGGCTGTCCCTCGAGCTCGCGAGCGCCGTGCGCGACCAGTACGCGCACCAGGCGCACACCATCATCCTCGGGAACGCCTCCCACCTCGGCTTCTACACCGAGGCGGAGCGGCGGGTCGGCGACCTCGCGCGCCGCGTGGGCGCGCACGCGGTGGACGCGGCGGAGCGGGGCTGGGTCCAGGACGTGGAGGACGCCACCGCCGAGCTGGACCGGATCTTCCGCGCGCGGATCGTGCCTGCGGTGCTCCGGCACGACACCGCCGAGATCCAGGCGGCGCACGGCGCGGCCCAGCTCCAGGTGACCGGGATCCAGGAGCGCGTGGACCGGCTGGTCGCGCGGTTCGAGGCGGACATCGCCGCCTTCCAGGCGCGGGCCGGCGAGGCGCAGCGCCAGGCCCTCCGCTGGACCGTCTTCTTCACGCTCTTCGCCCCGCTCCTCGCGGCCGGCGTCGGCGCCTACGTCCACCGCTCGGTGGCGGTCCCCGTGGCGCGGCTCCAGGAGGGGGCGGCCCGGATCGCGGCCGGGGACCTCGACGCGAGGATCGAGGTCTCCACCCCCGACGAGTTCGGCGCGCTCGCGGGGCAGTTCAACGCGATGACCGCGTCCCTCCGCGAGCACCAGCGGCAGCTCGTCCAGAGCGAGAAGCTGGCCGGCATCGGCCGGCTGGCCGCGGGGGTCGCCCACGAGATCAACAACCCCCTGGCCGTGATCCTCGGGTACGTGCGCCTCCTCCAGCGGAAGGCCGAGGGGGCGCTCGCCGAGGACCTGCGCGTCATCGAGGACGAGACGGTGCGCGCGAAGCTGATCGTCGACGGGCTGCTCGACCTCTCGCGCCCGCTGGCCAGCGCGCCGGAGCCGGCCGATCTGCGGGCGATCACGGACGGGGTCGTGGCGCGGCTCGGCGAGGCCAGGGCGCTGGAGGGGGTCTCGGTGACCGTGTCGGGGGGCGCCACGGTCGCGGGCCACCCGCAGAAGCTCCGGCAGGTGATCCTCAACCTCGTCAAGAACGCGGCGGAGGCGAGCGGTCCGGGCGGCCGGGTCGAGGTGGAGGTGTCGGAGGAGCCGGGCGGCGGCGCCCGCCTCACGGTCGACGACACCGGGCCCGGCCTCTCGCGGGAGGCCCGCGCCCGCCTCTTCGAGCCGTTCTTCACGACCAAGGAGACGGGGACGGGGCTCGGGCTCGCGGTGTCGCAGGGGATCGTCCAGGCGCACGGCGGCGAGCTCGAGGCCGGCGCGGCGCCCTCGGGCGGCGCGCGGTTCACGGTCCGTTTGCCGGCGGCGCCGCCGGGGAGGGGGTAGCGAGATGGATCGCCCACGCGTGCTCGTCGTCGACGACAAGGAGAACATCCGCAAGCTGCTCGCGCGGATCCTCGGTGAGACCTTCGACGTCACCACCGCCGACGACGGGAACCGCGCCATCTCCCTCATCGCGGCGCAGCGCTTCGACGCGATCGTCACCGACCTCCGCATGCCGGGGGCCGACGGCTTCGAGGTGCTGCGCGTCGCCCGGGCGCGCTCGCCGGAGACCGAGGTGGTGATGATGACCGCCTACGCGACGGTGCCGGACGCGGTCGAGGCGATGAAGCAGGGGGCCTTCGACTACCTCGCGAAGCCCTTCGACCCCGACGACGCGGCGCTGGTCGTCGCGCGGGCGCTGGAGCGCAAGCGGCTGCGCGAGCAGGCGGCGCCGCCCCCCGGCCTCGCCGCGGCGCCGCAGCAGTTCCACGGCCTCGTCGGGCGCAGCGCGGCGATGGCGGACGTCTACCGGTTGCTCGAGCAGGCCGCCGGCATCGACACCACGGTCCTCCTCACCGGGGAGACGGGGACGGGGAAGGAGCTCGCCGCGCGGGCGATCCACTTCCTGAGTGCGCGGAGGGAGCGCCGGTTCGTGCCGGTGAACTGCGGGGCGCTGCCCGCGGACCTCGTCGAGAGCGAGCTCTTCGGCCACGCGCGCGGCGCCTTCACGGGGGCGGCGGGGCCGAAGCCCGGCCTCTTCGAGGCGGCCGAGGGCGGCACGCTCTTCCTCGACGAGATCGGCGAGCTGCCCCTCGCGGTGCAGGTCAAGCTCAACCGGGCGCTCCAGGAGAAGGAGATCCGCCGCGTCGGGGACGTGCGGCCGGTCGCCGTCGACGTGCGGGTGATCGCCGCGACCCACCGGGACCTCCGGGCGGAGGTGCAGGCCGGCCGCTTCCGCGAGGACCTCTTCTACCGGGTCCACGTCTTTCCGGTGCGCCTCCCCGCGCTGCGCGATCGGCGCGAGGACGTCCCGCTCCTCGCCGCCCACTTCCTCGCCAAGCACGCGAACGCGCTGCGGCGCGAGCTCGCGGGCTTCGAGCCCGAGGCGCTGCAGGCCCTCGGGGCCTGGGCGTGGCCCGGCAACGTCCGCGAGCTCGAGAACGCCGTGGAGCGCGCCGTGGCGCTCGCCCGCGGTCCGGCGGTGACCCTCGGCGACCTCCCCCCGGAGATCACGGGGGGGGAGGCCGGGGCGGTGCCGCCGGAGCGGCTCGCGAAGATGGCCTACCGGGAGGCGGTGGACCAGGCCCGCGATCGGGTCTCGCGCGAGTACCTCACCGCGCTGCTGCAGGAGTTCGAGGGGAACGTGACCCGCGCCGCGGAGCGCGCCGGGATGGAGCGCGAGAGCCTCCACCGGCTGCTCAAGCGCTACGGCGTCCGCTCGGACGACTTCAAGGGCCGCTGACGCGGCTCAGAGCCGGATCTGGATGGTGAGCCGGGGGGCCTTGCCCTTCACGGCCACGATGGTCTTGCCGCGGCGCGCGCAGAAGCGGCGGACGTCCGCCTCGAAGGTGGGGCAGTCGCCCGTGATCTCGACGAGGGTCCCCTGGGCCGCGGTCGTCGTGGCGTTCCCGAGCGCGAGCACCGGGAGCGGGCAGCGCATCCCGGTGGTGTCGATCTGGATCGCGGTCGTCGTCTCTGGCAAGCCCGCATTCCCCATGAGGCGGCCCGAGTATCCCCCAGCCGGGGACGGAACGCCAAACCCCGGCGCGGGGGCGCGCGTTCGCGCGTCAGCGGTGGGACGGGCAGGCGGCGATGTCCGCCGAGGGATCGATCGCGGCGTTGCCCCTCGTGATCTGGGCGATCCGGCCGTCCCGGTCCACGACGAAGGTGGCGCGGTTCGAGCGGCCGACGACGGGGATCAGCCCCGCGTACTGGCTCGCGACCTTTCCGCCGGCGTCGGAGAGGAGCGGGTACGGGAGGTGGTACTGCTCCTTGAAGCGCCGCTGCGTCGCCACGTCGTCGGTCGAGATCCCGACGATCCGCGCCCCCCTCCGGTCGATCTCCGCGTACCGGTCCCGGTACGCCTGGACCTCGCTCGTTCAACCCGAGGTGAACGCCTTGACGTAGAAGGCGAGGATCACCGGCCCCGTCTCGAGCAGCTTCGAGAGCGAGACCGGCTTGCCGTCGGTGTCGGGGAGCGTGAAGTCCGGGGCCTTGTCGCCCACCTTCAGGGTCGAGGCCGAGAGCAGCAGTCCGAGGAGCGCGCCTTTCATCCCGCTTCGAATAGCCGCCGGCGCGGACCGCGCAACGCGCCGGCGCCGTCCCCGTTGGGCCCGGCCGGATGGGCTGGCGCTGGCGCGACGCCGGCGAGGGGGCTACGCTCCCGGCGTCATGGCGGCGCCCGACAGGCCATGGATCGGGATCTCGGCCTGCCTCCTCGGCGAGGCGGTCCGGTGGGACGGGCGCGACAAGCGCAGCGCCCTCCTCGTCGACGCGCTGGGGCCGCGGGTCGAGTGGATCCCCGTCTGCCCCGAGGTCGAGGTCGGTATGGGGGTCCCGCGCGAGCCGATCGTGCTCGTCGGCGCTCCCTCCGCGCCCCGCCTGCAGGGTGCGTCGAGCGGCCTCGACCACACCGAGGCGATGCGGGACTGGGCGAACCGTCGCGTCGACGCGCTGGTCGCCCTCGGCATCCGGGGGTGGGTCTCGAAGGCGGGCTCGCCGTCGTGCGGACCGGGAGGCGTCCCGGTCTGGACCGTCCGCGGCGGCGCCGCGAGCGCGCCCGGCGCCGGACTCTTCGCGGGCCTCCTGCGGGCGCGGCTGCCCCACCTGCCGATCGCCGACGAGGGGGAGCTCTCGGACGCGCGCTTCCGCGAGGCGTTCCTCGCGCGGTGCCAGGGGCGCGGCGGCGGGTAGAATCGCGGGATGTCCGCCGTCGATCCCCCTCGCGTCCGCCAGGCGCTGCGACCCTTCGGCACCTCGATCTTCACGGAGATGACGGCCCTCGCCGTCCGCACCGGCGCGGTCAACCTCGGCCAGGGCTTCCCGGACTTCGACGCGCCCGACTTCGTGAAGGAGGCGGCGATCCGCGCGATCCGGGACGGCCACAACCAGTACGCGCGCCCGTACGGCATCCCGGCGCTCGCCGCGGCGATCGCGGCGCACCAGGAGCGGTTCCAGGGGCTCCGGTACGATCCGCTGGAGGAGGTGACGGTCGTCGCGGGCGCCACGGAGGCGCTCCACGCGGCGATCCTGGGGCTCCTCGAGGCCGGCGACGAGGCGATCCTCTTCGAGCCCTTCTACGACGCCTACCGCCCCGATCTCGCCATGGCGGGCGCGACGTGGCGCTCCGTCCGGCTCGAGGCGCCCGCCTCCGCGATCGATCCAGCCGCCCTCGAGGCCGCGGTCGGCCCCCGGACGCGCGCGATCGTGCTCAACTCCCCCCACAACCCGACCGGCAAGGTCTTCACGCGCGCGGAGCTCGAGGCGATCGCGGGGTTCTGCCTGCGCCACGACCTCATCGCGATCACCGACGAGGTCTACGAGCACCTCGCGTTCGACGCGCCGCACCGGTCGCTCGCGACGCTGCCGGGGATGCGGGAGCGGACGATCGTGGTCTCGTCGGGAGGCAAGACCTTCGGCTGCACCGGCTGGAAGATCGGCTGGGCCTGCGCGCCACGCCACCTGACGGCCGGGCTCCGGGCCGCCCACCAGTTCGTCACCTTCACGAACGGCACCCCCTTCCAGCACGCGATCGCCGTCGCGCTCGGCGCCCCCGACGCGTTCTACGGCCGCCTCCTGGCTGACTACCGCGCCCGACGCGACGCGCTCACGGCGGGCCTCCGGGCGGCCGGGCTCGACGTCCAGCCCTCCCAGGGGACCTACTTCGCCGTCGCCGACCTCGGGGAGGGCGCCGACGACGTCGCGTTCTGTCGGGCGCTCCCGGAGCGCTGCGGCGTGGCCGCCATCCCGCTGTCCGCCTTCTACGACGAGGGGGCGCCGGTCCGCCGGTTCGTGAGGTTCGCTTTCTGCAAGCGCGACGAGACGCTCGCGGAGGGGATCCGGCGGCTCGCCGCCCTGCGCCGCTGAAACGGAGACGGGCCGCCCGCGGTGCGGACGGCCCGTCGGACCTCCATGGAGCTGCGACTACTTCGCGGGCTCGGCGGCGGCCGGGGCGGCCTCGGTCTTGGCGGGCGCCTTCGCGGCCGCCTTCTTCTTCGCCGGGGCCTTCGCAGGGGCCTTGGCGGGGGCCTTCTCCGTCTTCGCGGGCTCGGCCTTGGCCGGCTCCGCCGCCGGGGCGGCGGCGGGGGCAGCGGCCGGGGCGGCGGCCGGAGCCGCGGCGGGCTCGGCGGCGACGGCGATGCCCATGGAGAACGCGACCGCGACGAGTGCAGCGAGGATCTTCTTCATGTGGACTTCCTCACGAGGTGTGCGGGGTGTCGGAATCGTCGGCGAGCGTCCCCAGCGTGCGCGAGCCGGCGCGAAACCAGCGGTAGTCTGACGGGTCGGGGCGGAGGGCATTCAAGAAACTTGACCATACGCCCCATTTGGGTGTCCCACGGTGACGCGACACGTCGCCCGTCACCAGGGGGTCCTCGGGTGCTCTCCACGTGTCGCACCTGTGCAGCCCGCCCGATCCGGGGGTGTATGCTGCGCGGCCGATGGAGACCGTCAGGGCGAGGAACGCCAGGGCTCGGGCGCGGCTGGCGACGGAGGTGCGCAAGACCTTCGCCGGCATGGGCTACGAGGAGGTCGAGACGCCGTGCCTCGTCCCCGCGCCGGGCATGGAGCCGCACATCGACCCCTTCCTCGCGCCCTTCCGGCCGATGGAGGGGGATGCGCGCCCCCTCTGGCTCCACTCCAGCCCCGAGTACGCGATGAAGCGGTTGCTCGCGGAGGGGTGGGAGCGGATCTTCCAGGTCGCCCGCGTCTTCCGGAACGGCGAGGTCTCGGCGACGCACAACCCCGAGTTCACCCTGCTCGAGTTCTACCGGGCGGGGACGGACTACCGGGGCATCATGGAAGACCTCGAGTCGCTCGTCGACGCCTGCGCGCGCGCGCTGCTGCCCGGGGACTCCCCCGGCGTCGCGCGGGACGGGAGACGGCTCGCGCTCGCGGCGCCCTTCGAGCGGCTCACGGTCGCCGAGGCCTTCTCGCGCCACGCCGGGATCGACCTCGCGGGCTGCGAGGGGGACGCCGCACGGTTGGCCGCGGCGGCCCGCGCGGCCGGCCACGATCCCGGGCCGGGCGGTGAGCCCTTCGACGACGTCTTCTTCCGCGTCTTCCTCCACGCCGTCGAGCCGAAGCTGGGGCTCGAGCGGCCGGTCTTCCTCGTCGACTGGCCCGCGTCGATGGCGGCCCTCGCGAAGCTGAAGCGCGACGACCCGCGCTGGGCCGAGCGGTTCGAGCTCTACGCGGGCGGCCTCGAGCTGGCGAACGGCTACACCGAGCTGAACGACGCCGTCGAGCAGCGCCGCCGCCTCGTCGAGGAGCAGGCGCTCCGGGCGCGGCTCGGGCGCCCCGTCTTCCCCCTCGACGAGCGGTTCATCGAGGCGGTGGGGCGCATGCCCGACGCGGGCGGCGTGGCGGTCGGCTTCGACCGGCTCCTGATGCTCCTCACCGGCGCCCGGTCGATCGAGGAGGTGCTCCTCTTCCCGGCCCACGACTTCCCGGGCTTTCCGTGATCCGCCGGGCCGTTTGACCGTCCCCGGGCGCCGTGCTTTCTTGCGCGGATGCTCACGCACAAGACTTTCTTCGACGGCAAGGTCCAGAGCGTCGCCTTCGAGCGGAACGGCCGCCGGACGACCGCCGGCGTCGTCGACGTCGGCGAGTTCCACTTCGACACGGACGCCCCCGAGCGGATGACGATCATCTCCGGCGAGCTCTGGGCGAAGCTGCCGGGCGAGACCGCCTGGCGCGCGTTCCCCGCCGGGACGTACTTCGAGGTCCCGCGGAAGAGCGGCTTCGACGTGAAGGCGGTCGAGGCGTCCGCGTACCTCTGCGAGTTCCTGTAGCGGCTAGTACTCGAACCCGCTCCCGCCGATGAACTCGCGCATCAGCGAGGTCGGCGGGACGTGGTCGGGGTAGATCGACACGAACCGGTCCACCAGGTGGCGCAGCCGCAGCGCGGTGGGGTAGGCGGCGTGGTCGGGCGGGACCTCGAGCAGGTAGCGCTCGGCGTAGACCTTGAGCACCGCCGGCTCGTAGACGAGCGACGTGTCGAAGACGGCGTCCGCCTCCACCTGGTGCGGGAAGATGTGGAGCCGCTCGCCCGCCTGGACGCTCGGCCAGCGCTGGATGTTGTCGGCCGCGCTGTAGCCGCGCTGGTGCCGGTCGCGGATGATTCGGCGGAGCAGCCGGAGGTCGGTGGCCGAGACGCGCGTCAGCCGGTCGAACGGGAGCGTCGTCGCCGGGTGGATGAAGACGCGGAAGAGCGTCCCCTCGCCCGGCACCTCGCCGAGCAGGCGCGGGTTGAGCCCGTGGATCCCCTCCAGCATCAGGACGTCACCCGGCCGCAGCGTCACGGTCGGGCCGCCCTCCGCCTGGCTCGTCCCCGTCTTGAAGTCGTAGCGCGGCGACTTCACCGCCTCGCCGGCGAGGAGCCGCGCCACGTCCGCCTGGAGCCTCGCGAGGTCGAGCGCCTCCAGCGCCTCGAAGTCGTACCCACCGCTCGCGTCCCGCGGGGTCTTCACGCGATCGACGTAGTAGTCGTCCAGCGAGAGCCCCACCGGGTTGACGCCGTCGATCTGGAGCTGGACGGTGAGCCGCTTGATGAACGTCGTCTTGCCCGACGACGACGGGCCGGCGATGGCGATGATCCGGATCCGGTCGCGCGCCGCCGCGATCCGGTCGGCGATCCGGCCGATCCGCTTCTCCTGGAACCCCTCCGCGATCCGGATGAGCTGCGTCACCTGCCCGTTGATGCAGAGCTCGTTGAAGGCGCCGACGCTCGTCACCCCCATCGCGGCGAGCCAGTGCTGGTGGTCGATGACCATCCCGCCGTCGCCGCCCCGCCGGGCGCGCGCGCGCGGCGTCGCCGGGGCGGCGCCGAGGCGCGGATCCTGCTCGCCCAGCTCGAGCGCCAGCCCCTCGTCGCCGGGGGTGAGCCGGAAGCCGCTGAGCATCCCGGTGGAGGGGAGGAGCGGCCCCATCGAGAGGGCGTAGAGCTCGCCACAGGAGACCAGCCGGTGGGTGGCGAGGCGCGTCGTCCGCAGGAGCTTGGCGGCGTCGTCCCAGCCCCGCTCGCGGAAGTGGTGCGCCGCCTCGTCGGTGGGCCACTGCTCGAGCCGGATGGGGGCGTCGGAGGCGCAGACGCGCTCCATCTCGGCGGTGAGCCGGCGCGCGAGCCCCGCGAGGTCGTTCCCGCCGTCGCCGACCTGCACCACCTGGTGCGTGCCCCGGGACGGGCCCATCCGGATCGGGAGGTGGGGCGCCACGCGCCCGGCCGCCTCGAGCAGGACCAGCCCCAGCGTGTTGGCGTAGATCTGGCGCCCCTCCCAGTGGCGGATCGTCAGCGGCGCGAGGGCGGTGTCGAGGAAGACCGGGGTCGAGAGCGAGACCGGCTTCTGCCCGAGGAGCCCCGCGACCACCATCGCCCCGTCGATCTCCCGCGGCAGCAGCTCGCGGACGGTGGTCCCGGTGGCGACCGTCAAGTCGCCGTCGCCGAGGTGGACGGTGACGGAGGCCTTGCGCGGGAGGGAGCGCCCCTGCAGGAAGAGCACCGCCTCGGAGGTGCGGTGGGCCAGCTCCCGGGCGAGGGAGGCGCCGAGCGCCGCCGCGATCCCGAGCGCGACCGCCGGCTCGCGGGCCGCGAGGAGGTCGAAGCAGCCGGGGGAGATGCGCAGCAGGGCGGTCGGCAGCTCGAAGGTCACCGCCTCGGGGCGGTCGGCGACCTCGAAGAAGGCGAGGACGCCGAAGTGGTCGCCCGGCCCCAGGCGCCGCAGCGCGAGCTGCTCGCGCCGCAGGCAGGCCTCGCCCGAGAGGATCAGGTAGAGGGGGCCGCGCTCGCCGTGCAGGAGCGGGATCCGGTCGCCCGCCGCCAGCTCCAGCCGCTCCGCGCAGCGCTGGACGCTCGCGCGCCCCGCCGGATCGAGGCGAGCCAGCAGGGCGCAGGTCTCCAGCACCTTCGACTCGTCGATTCGTTCGGGCATCTGGGCGCCTAGAGGACGCGGAGGAAGAAGCACTTCAGGTAGCGGGTCTCCGGCACGCCGAGGAGCACGGGGTGGTCGCGCCCGGCGCCGCGCCGCTCGATCAGCTGCACCTTCCGGCCGGCGTCGTTCGCGGCGTCGAGGACCAACGCCTCGAGCTCCGGCTCCGGCATGTGGTAGCTGCACGACGCCGTGATCAGCACGCCGCCGGGCTTCAGGATCTGCAGGGCGCGGAGGTTGATCTCCTTGTAGCCGCGTCGCGCCGCCGGGACCGCCGTCTTGCTCTTCGCGAAGGCGGGCGGGTCGAGGACGACGAGGTCCCAGGACGGCTCCTTCTCCGCCTCGTCGCGCAGGTAGTCGAAGGCGTTCTGCTCCACCACCTCCACGTTGGCCGCGCCGTTGAGCGCGACGTTGCCGCGGAGGAGGGCCGCCGCCGGGGCCTGCATCTCCACCGCCGTCACGTGCTCTGCGTTGCGCGCGAGCTGGAGCGCGAAGCCGCCCGCGTAGGAGAAGCAGTCGAGGCACCGCCCCCGCGCGTACTCGCCGGCGCGCAGGTGGTTCTCGCGCTGGTCGAGGAACGCCCCGGTCTTCTGGCCGCCGAGCACGTCGAGGGCGAGCCGCACCTCCCCCTCGCGGTACTCCGAGGCGCCCGGCGCCGGGCCGCGGAGGACCCCCTTCACCTGCGCCAGCCCCTCGAGCTCCCGGACGCGCACGTCGTTCCGCTCCACGACCGTCTTCGCGCCGAGCCGCTCCGCGAGGAGCGCGGCGATCGTCTCCTTCCTCCGGTCGGTCGCGGGCACGAGGGTCTGGATCACGACGACGTCGCCGTAGCGATCCGCGACGAGCCCCGGGAGCAGGTCGGCCTCGCCGTGGAAGGCGCGGACGGCGGGGACGCCCGGCCGGGCGAGCTCGCGCAGCGCCGCGGCGCGGTCGATGCGCTCGGCGAGGAAGGCGTCGTCGACGGGAACCTCGTCGCGGGTCACGATCCGGAGGGCGATCTGCGACTTCTCGGACCAGAAGGCCTTCGCGAGGAAGCGGCCGCGGCCGTCCTTCACCGCGACGACGTCGCCGGCGGCGAGGCCGCGCCCCGGCTTCTCGAGGTCCCCCCGGTAGATCCAGAGGTGGCCGGCCGCCAGGCGATCGGCGCCGCGGCGGGTGATGGTGACGCTGCCTTCCATGGGGTCCAGTCTCCGCCGGGGGCGGTCTCGGGGGGCTACGGCTCCACCGCGGCGCGGACGACGGTGGCGCCGTCACGCTCCTCCAGGCGGCAGGCCGCGATCGCGGGGTCGTGCTCGAAGAAGAGGATGCCGTCGTCCTCCAGCGCCTCCGCCACGAGGACCTTCTTCTCCTCGAGGGTGGTGAGCGGGTGGAGGTCGTAGGCCATCACCCACGACGGCTTGAGGTGCGCGGCGGTCGGGATGACGTCGCCGCAGAAGGTGAGGTGCGTGCCGCCGGCGTGGAAGCGCGGGAGCTGCTGGGCGACGGTGTGCCCATCCGACACGATCAGCTCGACGTCGGGGAAGAGCTCGGTCGCGCCGTCGACGAGGTGGAGCAGGTTGGAGTGCTGCAGGAGCGCGTAGCTCTCGGCGAGGAAGCTGCCCGCGTCCTTCTCCGTCGGGCCGTGCGCCCACTGCCACGCGCGGCGCTGGACGTGGTGCACGGCGCGCGGGAAGACGAGCGCCGGCGCGCCGTCCGGGCCGAGGCGCGTCGTCCCGCCGGCGTGGTCGAAGTGCAGGTGGGTGAGGACGACGTCGGTCACGTCCTCCGGGGCGATCCCGATCCGGCGAAGCCCGGCGAGCAGGTCCCCGCCCGACCTGTCGATCCCGTAGATGTCGATCCGCTTGGCGTCCCACTTGTCGCCCATCCCGTCGTCCACGAGGACGACGCGCCTCGCGTCGCGGTCGACGGCGAGCAGGCAGCGCGCGGCGAGCGGGATCCGGTTGCGCGCGTCCGGGGCGATCTTCCGCTCCCAGAGCGGCCGCGGGACGACGCCGAACATCGCCCCCCCGTCGAGGGCGAAGGTGCCGTCGCGGACGGCGTGGAGGTCGTAGCGGCCGAGCTGCATGCGGTCTCCGGCGGGCGCCGTGATCACCTTGTACCGCAGGGAGGGGGCCCCGCGAAGCGGGCGGCGGCCCCCGGCCGCGCAAGGCCCCCCGGTGGAGGTCCGGCCCTCAGCGGTAGCGCGCGGCGTCGACGAAGATGGTGTTGACCGGCGAGCCGCCGCGGACGACGTAGCCCTTCGCGACCACCCAGTCCACGAGCTCGCGGTTCACGCCCGGCGACCCGGGCCGGATGGTCTCCGCGATGATGGCGCCGGGGCGCCAGCGGTCGAAGTCGAGCGTCCGGAGGATCGCGAGGTCCAGCCCCTCCACGTCGATGGAGAGCAGGTCGGGCGCCCGTCCGAGGTGGGTGGCGATGATCTCGTTCACCGGCACGAGCGCCATCCGGACGACCCGCTCGACGGGGTCGCCGCCGAGCTCGGCCTTCAGGTCCTCGACGACCTTCGGGGAGAAGGTGTTGAGCGAGGGGCGGCCTCGGATGACGAAGTAGTCGGCCTCGGCCTCCTTCCCCACGCCGACGCCGGCGGCCACCACGACGTCATTGGGGCGGCGGGCGCGCAGCTTCTCCACGTACGCCGGGTTGGGCTCGACCAGCACGCCGTGACCGCCGGTGCAGTAGAGCAGGTACGTGTTGCTCCCCCTGACCGGGTCCGCGGCCCCGATGTCGAGGTAGGTGGGGGCGCTGACGCGGAGCACGTCGCGCATCACGTGGAAGAGCGCGATGTCCTCGCCCTGCTCGGAGAAGGAGAGGCGCCCCTCGGGCGGCGCCGCGGGCGCCGGCGGCGGCGTGGGCGCGGGCGCGGGGCGCCCCC
>DATIVK010000251.1:0-11274 GCA_035465955.1 Anaeromyxobacteraceae bacterium
GACCGAGGTGATGGCCTCGCAGCACTGGACGTGGGCTGGCCCGACCCCGGACCTCCTCGCCGCCGACCTCGCCACCGCGGTCAACCCGGGCAACATCGGGAAGGTGAACCTCATCAACAACTTCTGCATCGCCACGCCGTCCAACGACAAGCGCTGCGATCAGTGCCACGCCGGCTACGGCGGGGACCCGGACGCGGGCAAGCCGCAGAAGTCGGCGCGCGCCTACACGGCCGCCGACTCGTCGATCCCGCTCGCGAACCGCGTCGACTGCCTCGTCTGCCACTCCGACCCGACGGCCGCCTACGCCAAGGACCCGAAGAACTTCGGCAACCCGGTCGCCACGCTCAACCTCGCGGCCGCGGCGCAGGACATCCGCCGGCCCACCCGCACCAACTGCGGCGTCTGCCACTTCTACGCGGGCGGCGGCGACAACGTGAAGCTCATGGGCTCCTCGCTCAAGAACCCCACCGAGGCGATCGACGTCCACATGGGGCGCGGCATGGAGTGCAGCGACTGCCACGCCGGGCCGTCCCACGCCTTCAAGGGCGCCGGCGTCCACACGCCCGCCCACACGCAGCGGGTGAGCTGCGCCGACTGCCACGGCGCCGCGCCGCACGCGGGGAAGGTCGCCACCAACGGCACCCAGCTCGACACGCACGCGCAGAAGATCGGCTGCCAGACCTGCCACATCCCGAAGTTCAGCCGCGGCCAGTTCGGCAAGGTCGACTGGGACTGGTCCACCGCCGGGGACAACACCAAGGGCGTGGCCGGGGTGATCACGACGAAGGTGAACGACGACGGGACGCCCAACGCTGCGTCGCTCAACTCGGTCGTCACCTACGACTACATCAAGGGCAACTTCACCTGGCAGAAGGGGATCGCCCCCGGCTACCGCTGGTCGAACGGCAAGTCCACCCACGCGCTCACGAGCGACAAGGGCGACCTGGTCGCGAAGGGGCTGACGAGCTCCGACGCGGACCGCATCTCCCTGGGGGAGCCGGTCGGCGGCCCCGGCGACGGCAAGATCATGCCGTTCAAGGTGATGCGCGGCCGGCAGGCGGTCTACATCGACGGCGTCAACAGCTTCGTGCCGGTGCCGAACGTCTTCGGCCCCGGCAGCTTCTGGGGGACGGTCCAGGCGCCCGGGTTCAGCTTCGCCACGTACGACTTCGACGGCGCGGGCCCCATCGCCGCCGGCGCCGAGTCGATCGAGGCGCTCTGGGGCAAGGTCCTCGCCGTCGGCGCCGCCGCCGCGGGCCAGGTCCCGGCGGGCACGCCGGCGTTCGTGAAGTACGACGGCGTCAACCCCGGCTTCGACTGGCGCTACACGAAGCTCTACATGGACCTGAACCACGAGGTGGCGCCCAAGGCCCAGGCGCTCGGGGCGGCCGGCTGCACCGACTGCCACTCGGCGTCGCCGAAGCTCCCGCTCTGCGAGCTGTACGCGGGGCGGACGCCGCCTGGGGGCGTGACCTGCCCGTAGTTCCAGCGGCGCGTTGAACACGCGGGGTCGCGGCGCCGGTGCGCCGCGACCCCGTCGTCTTTCCTGAGGCGCGCCGTCGCCTACCGGACCGTCACCATCCGACCCGCCCGCGCCTGCGGACCGGCGGCGACCCACGCGCCGAGCTCTGGGAAGGCGGACGCCGCGGCGTCGATCCGGATCGCGAAGGTCACGCCGGCCGCGTCGCGCGTGCCGGCCACGATCACGCCGATCGCCCGGCCGCGCCGGTCCACGAGGGGGCCTCCCGAGCTCCCCGGGCGAAGCGCCATCTGGGCCAGGAGCAGCGGCGCGCCGTCGCCGAGCGGCCGGGGGTTGGCGACGAGCCCCGTGGAGAAGGTCCAGGCGGCACCCCCGCCGTGGCCCACCGTCGCGGCGAAGGCACCTGCACGCAGGGCCCACGGGTCGCCGGCGGTGAGGGGCGGGACGTCGTGGAACGGGATCCGCACGAGCGCGAGGTCGAGCGATCCGGTCGCCCGGGCCACCACGCGCCCTTGCCCGTAGCGGCCGTCGGAGAGCCGCACCCCGATCTCCTCCGCCTCGCCCACGACGTGGGCGTTGGTGAGGACGAGCCCGTCGGGCCCCACGGCGAACCCCGAGCCCGAGGCGCCGTCGCGCACGAGGAGCACCACGGAGGGGGCGACGCGGGCGAAGAGCTCCGCCTGCTCCTCCTCGAGCGAGGCGAGCGCGTCCGCGGGCTCGGCCACGCCCTGAGGCCGGACTGCGGCCGCGCCCTCGGGGCCGCCGCAGAGTGCGACGATCAACGCCGTGGTCAGGACCCCCGAGCTCATCTCGGCCTTGACCCTAATCAAGCGAGTCCCGCCGCGCATGAGCAGCCGCTGACTCCCCCACGAGAGCCCCGTTCGGGCGTGACCGCCGCGTGCCCTGATCTCCGGGGACACACGGACCGGGGATGCCCGGCGCGGTGGCGGCGACGGTAGATTCCCGGGGTCGCGTTCGTGTCTCCAGAGGAGGCTCGCCTTGGCCACCGTCCGTCCCGAGATCGCTCCCCCGTCCGAGCCCGATGGGTGGTTCGACCGCGTGTCGCGCGCGCGCGCCTCGGTCCACCAGGCCGGAAACCTCGAGGAGTTGTCGGAGGCCCTCAACAGCCCCGACTTCGCCGCGCTCCCGCTGAAGGACCTCGTCACGCTCCCGACCTTCGGCGGCGAGCGCCCGCGGGGGCGGTGCGTCTTCAGCTGGGATCCGCTGCGCGTCCTGGTGATGAACGACCTCGCCGACGGCTTCACGATCGAGCCGCGGGAGCCCTAGCCGGCCCGGTCCCCGCCACGGGCCGATCCGCCCCATCGGGGCGGCTCCCTTCATGCTGTCTTGCGGCCGCGCGCGAGAGGCCCCTATGACAGTCAGTAATGCTTTCTCCCCCTCGAGCCGTGGCGGCGGGATGGGCGCTGATGCTCGGCCTCGCGCTCCCCGCCGCGGCGCAGGGCCCCGCCGCCCCCGGTCTCACCGAGCGGCTCGGCGGCGCGGTGCCCCTCGACGTGGTGCTCCGCGACGAGCAGGGGGCGCCCGTCCGCCTCGGCGACGCGCTCGACAAGCCGACCGTCCTCGCCCTCGTCTACTTCCGGTGCGCCGGGATCTGCTCGCCGCTCCTCAACGGGCTCGGCGACGCCGTCGAGCGGACGGGGCTGCGTCCGGGGCGCGACTTCCGGATCCTCACGGTCAGCTTCGACGATCGCGACGGGCCGACGGTCGCCGAGACGAAGCGGCGGAACTACCTCGCCGGGCTGTCGAAGGACTTCCCGCCGGACGCGTGGCGCTTCCTCACGGGCGACGCCGCCGAGACGAAGCGGCTCGCCGACGCCGTGGGCTTCGGCTTCCGGCGCGAGGGGAGCGAGTTCGTGCACCCGGCGGCCCTGACGATCCTGGCGCCCGGCGGCAGGATCACCCGCTACCTCTACGGGATCACCTTCCTCCCGTTCGACCTGAAGATGGCGATCGTCGAGGCGTCGGAGGGGCGCGCCGTGCCCACCGCGGCCCGCGTCCTGCAGCTCTGCTACAGCTACGATCCGGGCGGGCGCCGGTACTTCCTGGACCTCACGCGGCTCGCGGGGCTCGGCACGCTCGTGGCCCTCGTCCTCTTCGCGGCGGCGCTCGTCGTGCGCGGCGCGCGCAGGTCGCGGGCGGAGGCGGGGCGATGACGCGCTGGATCTTCTCGACCGACCACAAGCGGATCGCGATCCTCTACCTCGTCACGCAGGCCGCGTTCTTCGTGACCGCGATGACGATCGGCGTGTTCATGCGGATCGAGCAGCTCACGATGGGGCGCACGATCATGGGGGCGGCGACCTACAACGCGCTCTTCACGGTCCACGGCGTGGTCATGATCTTCCTCGTCGTGATCCCCGGGCTGATGGTCTCGTTCGGCAACTTCCTGCTGCCGCTCATGATCGGGGCCCGCGACGTCGCGTTCCCGCGGCTCAACCTGCTCTCCTGGTGGTTCTACCTGGCGGGCGCGGTGATCGTCCTGGCGTCGCTCTTCACGGGCGGCGGGCCGCCCGACACCGGCTGGACCTTCTACGTCCCCTTCAGCCTGCGCACGCACACCAACGTCCCGCTCGCCGTGTTCGGCGTCTTCGTCGGCGGCTTCTCGTCGATCCTCACGGGCATCAACTTCATCACGACGATCCACCGGCTCCGCGCGCCCGGCATGGGGTTCCACAACATGCCGCTCTTCGTCTGGTCGGTCTACGCGACCGGCTGGGTCCAGGTGATCGTCACCCCGGTCCTCGGGGTCACGCTGCTCCTCGTCATCCTCGACCGCGTCGCCGGCCTCCCGATCTTCAACCCCGACAACGGCGGCGACCCGCTCCTCTACCAGCACCTCTTCTGGCTCTACAGCCACCCGGCCGTCTACGTGATGATCCTCCCCGCGATGGGGGCGATCTCGGAGATCATCCCGACCTTCGCGCGGCGGACCATCTTCGGCTACCGCTTCATCGCCTTCTCCTCGATGGCGATCGCGGCGATCGGCGGCCTCGTCTGGGCCCACCACATGTTCACGAGCGGCATGTCCGACCTCTCGGTCGCCGCCTTCTCGCTCCTCACCTTCCTCGTGGCGGTGCCGAGCGCCATCAAGGTCTTCAACTGGGTCTCGACCCTCTACAAGGGGTCGATCCAGCTCTCCGCGGCGCTCCTCTACGCGCTGGGCTTCGTCTTCCTCTTCGGCATCGGCGGGCTGACGGGGCTCATGCAGGGGGCGCTCGCCGTCAACGTGCAGGTGCACGACACGTACTTCATCGTCGGCCACTTCCACTACGTGATCTTCGGCGGCACCGGCTTCGCCTTCTTCGCGGCGCTGCACTACTGGTTCCCGAAGATGTTCGGCAGGCTGGTCGACGAGGGGCGGGCGAAGCTCGCCTTCGTCCTCGTCTTCGTCGGCTTCAACGTCTTCTACTTCACGATGCTGCTCATCGGCGCCGAGGGCATGCCGCGGCGCTACTACGACCACCTGCCGCAGTTCCACGCCGGCCACGTCGTCGCGAGCCTCGGCGCCTTCCTCATGGTCGCCGGGCTGCTCCTCCTCCTGCACAACCTCGGGCGGGCGGTCCGGCGGGGCGCGGTGGCGCCGGCGAACCCCTGGGGCGGCGTGACGCTCGAGTGGGCCACCTCCTCGCCGCCGCCCCCCGAGAACTTCGCGGTCATCCCGGCGGTGCCGGAGAAGCCCTACGCGTTCCCGAGGGAGGTCCAGCCGTGAGCGCGGAGGCCGCCCTCTCCCACCCCGCGCCCCACCGCGACGACGTCGCGTCGCGGATGGGCATGTGGATCTTCCTCCTCACGGAGCTCTTCCTCTTCGGGGGGATCTTCGTCGCGTACGCCGCCTACCGCGCCCTCCACCGCGAGGCCTTCCACCACGCCGGGGCGGAGCTGGACGCGGTCCTCGGCGTCGCCAACACCGCCGTGCTGCTCACGAGCAGCCTGACGGTGGCGCTCGGCGTCCACGCCTTCCGGCGCGGGCGGGATCGCGAGGCCCCGTGCTGGCTCGGGCTCACGGTCCTGCTCGCGTTCGCCTTCCTCGTCGTGAAGGGGATCGAGTGGGTCACGAAGTACCAGCACGGCCTCTTCCCGGGCCAGCCGCGGCTCGGCGGGCTGCCGGCGGGCGAGCGGCTCTTCTTCGGGCTCTACTTCGCCGCCACGGGCCTCCACGCCCTCCACGTCGTCGCCGGCGCCGTCCTGCTGGGGGTGACCTGCGCGCTCGTCGCGCGGGGGCGCGTGCGCCCCGACGCGCCGTCGGTCCTCGAGAACGCCGGGATCTACTGGCACCTCGTCGACACCATCTGGATCGTCATCCTCCCCCTCTTCTACCTGGCGGCGTGACCATGGACACGGCGCGCGCACGCGAGCGGGCGGAGACGGGGGCGGGGACGCTGGTCGGGGTCTGGGCGACGCTCCTCGCCCTCACGGGCGTCCTCGTCGCCGCGAACCACTACGCCCCGGGGAACCCCGGGATCGTGGCGGTCATGGTGATCACGCCGGTGAAGGCCGCCCTCGTCGGCTGGCACTTCATGCACCTGCGCGAGGAGGGGCGCGCCGTCCGGATCATGCTCTTCGCCGCGATGGCGGTGGTCGTGGTCTTCATCGGGCTGATGATGCTCGACTACGGGTTCCGGTAGGGGGACCGCGATGCTACCGACTGCGTCGAACCTCGCCGCGAGCGTCGATCGGGTCTTCCTCTACATCGTCGCGCTGTCGGCGATCGTCCTCGTCGGCATCACCGCCGCGATGGTCCTCTTCGTCGTCCGCTACCGCCGCAGCCGCCGGCCGCAGGCGGAGCAGATCGAGGGGAACACCTGGCTGGAGGTCACCTGGACCACGGTCCCCACCCTCCTCTTCCTCTCGATGTTCTTCTACGGCTGGAGCGTCTGGCACGGCGGGCGTGTCGGCCCCGCGGGCGTGCCCACCGTGAAGGTGACCGGGCGCCAGTTCGCCTGGGCCTTCACCTACCCCGGCGGGAAGACGACCTCGCAGCTGATCCTGCCGCTCGGCCGCCCGGTGCGGCTCGACGTCGTCTCCGACGACGTCATCCACGGCTTCTTCGTCCCCGCGTTCCGCGTAAAGGTGGACGCCGTCCCGGGGCGCACCAACTACACCTACCTGACGCCCACCGAGGAGGGGGCGTACGACGTCGAGTGCACGTCGCTCTGCGGCACCGGCCACACGTACATGCTGTCCAAGGTGCACGTGGTGAAGCCCGGCCTCTACGACGAATGGGCCGCCTCGCCGTCGGTGGAGCCGCCCGGCCCCGGGGGGATCCTCGTCGCCGCGGCGCCCGCCACCCCCGAGGAGCGCGGCAAGGCGCTCTACGCCGCGAAGGGGTGCAACGCCTGCCACAGCACCGACGGCGCCGCCGGCGTCGGGCCCACCTTCAAGGGGCTCTGGGGCCGGCGCGAGACGCTCGAGACCGGGCAGCAGATCACCGTGGACGAACCCTACGTCGTCCGCTCGATCAAGACGCCCGCCGCCGACGTCGTGAAGGGCTTCCCCAACGCGATGCCGCCGCTGCCCCTCACCGACGCCGAGCTCCGGGACCTCGTCGCATGGCTGAAGACCCTGCGCTGACCCGGGGCGACCCGGGAGCCATCCCCTCTCCCCTGGCTCGCCCACCGGGCTTCGTCCCCTCTCCCCCACCGGGGGAGAGGGTCAGGGTGAGGGGGCGCGCGCGACTCCTCGCGGACCTCGCCACCCTCGCCAAGCTCCGGATCTCCGCCCTCTCGACGCTCACGGCCGCGACCGGCTTCCTCGCGGCGTCGCGCGCGCTGCGCCCCCCCCTCGCCGCGACGATCGCCGGCACCTTCCTGCTCGCCGCCGCCGCCGCCGCGCTCAACGAGATCCTCGATCGGGAGCGCGACGCGCGGATGCTGCGGACCGCGGCGCGTCCCATCCCCGCCGGCCGGATCGGGGTCCCGGCGGCGCTGGGGCTGGCGCTCGTCGCGGGGGGCTGCGGGCTCGGGCTCCTCGGGGGGACGGCGGGGGCCCTCCCCGCGCTCCTCGGCCTCGGCGCCCTCGCCTGGTACGACGCCGTCTACACGCCGCTGAAGCGGGTGACGGCCTTCGCGGTGCTCCCCGGCGCGGTCGTCGGCGCGCTGCCGCCCGCCATCGGCTGGACGGCCGCCGGCGGCGCCCTCGGGGACGCCCGGCTCCACGCCATCTGCGCCTTCCTCTTCCTCTGGCAGGTGCCCCACTTCTGGCTCCTCGCCCATCGCCACGCCGAGGACTACCGGCGGGCCGGCCTGCCGACGCCCGCCAGCCGGTTCTCCCCGGATCAGCTCGGCCGGATCGCGCTCACCTGGACGCTGGCCACCGCCGCGACCGCCCCCCTCCTCTCGCTCTTCGGCGTGACCCGCAGCGCCGGGGCGGCCTTCGGCCTGCTCGCGGCCGCCGCGATGCTCGGCCCCCCGGCGCTCGCGCTCCCCCGCTCGGCGGCGCGCCCGGAGGCGCTCGCCCGCGGCTTCTGGGCGGTGAACCTCTTCGCCGTCGCGGTGATGCTCCTCGTCGCCGCCGACGCCCTCCGCTGAAGGCGTGCGGGCGGCGTCGCCGCGCCGTCGCCGGATCCGGCCCCGGGGGCTTCACCTGCCGGGCGCGAACGTGTATGGGTTCGCCGCATGAAGACCTTGACCGAGCTCACCGGCACGTTGATTCGAACCGCAGCGGCGGCGATCGCCGAGGCGAAGCGCTCCCTCCCGCGCGAGGAGCCGCCCGCGGCCGCCGAACCGGCCCCTGCGCCCGAGGCGCCCGCGCCGGAGGCTGCGGCCGAGGCCGTGGCTGGCGCCGAGGCGGCCCCCGCGGCCGCCCCGGTGCAGCCGGAGAAGGCGGAGAAGGGCGCCGAGCCCGCCGCGGAGATCGAGAGCGAGGCCGTGAAGGCGGCCCTCGACGCCGCGGTCGAGAAGGCGACCGGGATCACCGGCGACCGGCTCGCGCGGCTCCGCGACGCGGTCAAGGTGGTCGGCGCCCGCAACAAGGACGTCCGGCTCGTGCGCGTCTTCGGCGCCGAGGAGGTGGTCTCCGGCGCGAAGAAGCTGGGCGACTTCCAGTACGTCGTCGACTTCTCGCCGGCGAACATGACGCAGTCGTTCGGCGGCCCGAAGAAGGAGCGCGGCGGCCGCGGCCATGGCGGCGGTCGGGGCGGAGGCTCGGGCGGAGGCTCGAAGGCCGGCGCGACGGGCGGCTTCTCGATGGACTCGCTGCGCGAGGACCGCAAGGGGCAGCGCCCCAGCGGCGGCCGCCCCGGCGGCGGCCGGCGGCCGGGCGGCGGCGGGGCTCCCCGCGGGAAGTAGGTGTCCGCCCTCCCCTCTCCCTCATCGGGCTCATCGAGGGAGGGGGTCAGGGTGAGGGAGCCGCCTACCGGCTCCCGGCCGGCTTCGCGCCGGCCTGCGCCCGCGTCTCGTCCATGCTGTCGAAGAGCGGCGGCGGCGCCTTGTTCGGGTCGGCCTTGCCCGGGTGGCAGACGACGCAGAACACCGTCATGCTCGGCGCCTGCTTCCCCGACGCCACCCTCAGGTAGCGGTAGTTCGGGTTCGAGGGGTGCGGGTCGTGGCAGGCGACGCACTCGAACTGCCCGTCCCGCAGGAGCGCGGGGGGGACCTTCGCGAGCCGCGGGTTGGGGGAGGCGGCCGAGAAGGGGTGCCCGAGGTGGTTCGCCACCGAGCCCAGCCCCTTGCCGCCGTCGGCGGGATCCGCGTGGCAGGCGAGGCAGAACTGCGTCACCGGCGAGTGGGGCTGGTTCGTCTTCGGGTTGAGCATCTTCCGGTTGGGGGCGACGGCGTAGAGGTCGTCGCCCTTCGCGTCGTGCATCGAGTGGCACCCGGTGCAGCCGATCTTGTCGTGCCCGCCCACGCCGAGCGCGGCGACGGGCGCCGACACCGCGAGGACGATCCCCAGCCTCCGGAGGCTCATCGCCGCCTCCCGCCGAAGATGGAGCCGAGCACGCCGCGGATGATCTCCCGGCCGATCTGCGTGCCCGCCGCGCGCACCGCGCTCGTCGCGACCTTGCCGAGAAGGTCGGCCGCGCTGCCCGGCGCGGGGCGCGCGGGGCGCCCGGCCGTGCGGGGCGCCTCCGGCGGCGGCTCGATGGCCGCGGCCCGCTTCGTGAGCCGCTCGAACGCCGACTCGCGGTCGACCGCCTGATCGTACTTGCCGGCGATCGGCGAGCCCTGCATCGCCTGGCGCCGCTCCTCCGGCGCGAGCGGCGCGAGCTGGCTGCGCGGCGGCACGACGAAGGCGCGCTCCACCGGGCGGGGCGTGCCGGAGGCGTCGAGCGTCGAGACGAGCGCCTCCCCGACGGCCAGCTGCGTGATCGCCTCGGCCGCGTCGAAGGCGGGGTTGGGGCGGAAGGTCTCGGCCGCCGTCCTCACCGCCTTCTGGTCGCGGGGCGTGAAGGCCCGGAGGGCGTGCTGGACGCGGTTGCCGAGCTGCCCGAGGACGGTCTCCGGCAGGTCGAGCGGGTTCTGCGTGACGAAGTAGACGCCGACCCCCTTCGACCGGATGAGCCGAACCACCTGCTCGATCTTCTGCTGCAGCTCGGCGGGCGCGTCCGAGAAGAGGAGGTGGGCCTCGTCGAAGAAGAAGACGAGCCTCGGCTTCTCGGGATCGCCGACCTCCGGCAGGTGCTCGAAGAGCTCGGAGAGGAGCCAGAGGAGCAGCGCGCCGTAGAGCCTGGGGGCCCGCATGAGCCTGTCGGCGGCCAGGATCGTGACGACGCCGCGGCCGGTCGAGTCGGTCCGCATCAGGTCGGCCAGCTCCAGCACCGGCTCGCCGAAGAGCCGATCGCCCCCCTGCTCCTCCAGCGTCAGGAGCGCGCGCTGGATGGCGCCGACGGTGGTGGAGCTGACGTTGCCGTACTGCGACCGCAGCTCGCCCGCCTTGTCCGAGACGAGCTGGAGCATCGCCCTCAGGTCCTTGAGGTCGAGCAGCAGCAGCCCGTTCTCGTCGGCGATCCGGAAGGCGATCTGGAGGACGCCGGCCTGGGTCTCGTTCAGCCCCAGGATCCGGCCGAGCAGCAGCGGCCCCATCTCCGAGACCGTCGCCCGCAGCGGGTGCCCCTGCTCCCCCCAGACGTCGAGGAAGACGGTCGGGCACGCCTCCGGTGGGGCCTCCAGCTTCAGCTCCTTCGCGCGCGCGAGGATCCGCGGATCGGTGCCGCCGGGCCGGGCGAGGCCGGAGAGGTCCCCCTTCACGTCGGCCATGAAGACCGGGACGCCGATGCGGGAGAAGCTCTCCGCTAGGACGCGGAGCGTGACCGTCTTCCCGGTGCCGGTGGCGCCGGCGACGAGGCCGTGACGGTTGGCGAGGCGCGGGAGCAGCTCGACGTCAGCCTCTCCGCGCGCCACCAGCAGAGGCGGGGTGGCGGTGGACATGGCTGGATTTCTACACCCTCTCCCCCGGTGGAGGAGAGGGAACCTCTCGTGCCGGCTACAGCGGGGCCGGCGCCGTCACGGTCTGCGTCGCCGTGGTCGTGCCGCAGGTGGTCGTCACGGTGGCCGTGAACTGGCCCGTGGCGCCGGGCGCGAGCGTCAGCGTCGCGGGGCTCATCGCCACCGAGAGCACCTTCTCCGCGACCACGAGCGTCGCGGTGGCGGACTTCGACGGGTCGGCCGCGCTCGTGGCGATGGCGTGGTAGGTGCCGGCGACGGCGGGGGCCGTGTAGACGCCCGCGGCCGAGATGGCGCCGCCGGACGCCCCCTCGGCGAGGCTCCAGGTGACCGCGCCGTCGGGGGTGCCGCTGACGCTGGCGGCGAGGGTCACGGTCCGGCAGGCGTCGACGC
>DATIVK010000252.1:0-12508 GCA_035465955.1 Anaeromyxobacteraceae bacterium
GAAAGCTCATCGACTACGAGGCCGGCTACGAACTCGCCCTGGCCCTCGGCGCCACGAAGTGATCAATCATGAGCCCACCGGGGGAGAGGGTCGGGGTGAGGGGGCGACCGCGGACGAGCGGACTCGACGAGGGAAGAGGGACCGCGCCGAGCCGAGGGGCTACATCGCCACGCGGCGAGCCGGCGCCGCCTCGCCGAAGAAGGGGGCGCAGCGATCGAGGAAGCCCTCGAGGAAGCGCCGCTCGCCGCTCCGGAGCCTTCTCGCGAAGAGGGTGGGGAGGTCCGCGCGGGCGGCGGCCGCGCTCTCCGCGTAGCCGTCCGGCGTGAGCGTGCCGTCGAGGAGGCGGCAGCGCAGGAAGAGCAGGTAGGTCTGCACGACGTCGGTCATGCAGTAGGCGGCGATCCGATCGAGATCGCCCGCCGCGTAGAGCCCCTGGACGTCGGCCCCGACGACCTCCTGCTTGCCGGGGAGCCCGATCAGCTTGGCGTAGAGATCGAGCGGGGCCGCCTGCGCCGTGCCGTGCGACGAGAGGGCCTCCTTCACGTCGAAGTGGCGTCCGGCCGCGGCGTCTCCCGGCGCGGAGTGCGAGCCCGCGGGCACGCCGTGCTTGAGCGACCGCAGCTCCAGCACCGGCAGGTCGAAGCCGCGTCCGTGGAAGGTGACGAGCGTGGTCCCCTCCGCCCGCTCCCAGAACCGCTCCAGGAAGGCGCGCTCGCCGGGGCCCGAGCGATCGGTCCAGGACGAGAGATCGGTCACCGTCACGACGCCGCCGTCCTCGACCGCCTCGAGCGAGCAGGCCGCGACCGGGCGGTGGAAGGGCAGCGGCAGGAAGTCGCTTCGCCCACCGGAGCGGGCGCGGCGTTCTGCCACGACCCGGCCGAGTTGCTCCGCATAGGGGCGCTCGGGCACGCCCGCCACCGCCCCCACCAGGTCCTCGTCGGGGACTGTCTCGAGATCGAGTGTCAGGAACCGGCGCACGGGTAGAGTGTTGCAGCCCGGTCTGACACCCCCGAATCCTATGGTCGGCCGGAGGCTCAGACGGTCGCAAGCGGCGCTTCCAGCCTGAGGAAACGGGGAAATGAGCGAGTCCGACAACCTGCCGAACGCCGGCGAGATCCAGTCCGCGGTGAGCTCCCGGTACGCGGCGCTCTCCTGCTGCTCGACCTCGCTCTCGTGCGGCGGGGCGCTCGACCGCGCGGCGGTCGCCCCGGGGGAGACGTTCGTCGATCTCGGCTGCGGGCGGGGCCAGGACGTGATCCGGGCCGCCGGCCGCGTCGGGGTGAGCGGGCGCGCGATCGGCGTGGACGCCACGGACGAGATGCTCGCGAAGGCGCGCCGGAGCGTGCCCCCCTTCCTCGCCAACGCCACGTTCGTGAAGTCGGACCTCGCCGCGCTCGACCTGCCGGCCTCCTTCGCCGACGTCGTCATCTCCAACTGCTCCATCAACCACGCCCGCGACAAGGCGGCGGTCTACGCGGAGATCCACCGGATCCTGCGGCCGGGCGGCCGCTTCGTCGTCTCGGACGTGATCGCGGAGACCGAGCTCCCCGAGTCGGTCCGGCGCGACCCCGCCGCCTGGGCCGCCTGCTACGGCGGCGCCATCCCGGAGCCCGAGTACGTCGCGGCGATCCGGGCCGCCGGCTTCGCCGGCGTCGAGATCCTCGACCGGACGGCGCCCTACGAGAAGGGCGGTGTGCAGGTCCGCAGCCTCACCGTCCGTGGCCTCAAGTGATCCACCCCGCAGTCCAACCCCAGGGAGAACCCCGATGAAGATGCTGACGAAGGTCGCGAAGTCCTGCTGCACCACCGAGAAGACCGCCCAGTGCTGCGCCAAGTCGTCGCGCCTGGTCACCGGCTGCCACGACTGAGGCGAGGCGAGTCATGAGCGACAACGTCATCGAGATCGACGCCAGCCGGTACGAGGCCGAGGTGCTGAAGAGCGCCGTCCCGGTCGTCCTCGACTTCTACTCGACCGAGTGCCCGCCCTGCGAGGCGCTCGCCCCGAAGTTCGAGTCGGTGGCGGAGGCGTACGCGGGCAGGGCGCGGTTCGTGAAGGTCTTCCGTCAGGGCAACCGGGAGCTCGCCCAGCAGCTGGGCGTCACCGGCAGCCCGACCCTCGTCTTCTTCAAGGGCGGCGCGGAGGTCGGCGAGCGGATGAGCGGCGAGGAGATCAAGAAGACCGCCATCAAGGCCCAGGTCGAGGCGATGCTCGGCTAGGGAGCCGCGCCGGCGCGCGAACCCAAGGGCGCCGGCGCGGGTCTCACCGTCCGAGAGGGAGCAACCCATGGCAGAGCGTTACGACGTCATCGTGATCGGCGCAGGCCCCGCGGGGCTGGCCGCGGCCATCTACGCCGCGCGCGCCCGCCTCAAGACCCTCGTCGTCGACGAGAGCGTCCCGGGCGGGCAGGTGAAGACCACGCACAAGGTCTCCAACTACCCCGGCTTCGCCGAGGACGTGAGCGGGAAGCAGCTCGGGCTCGCCTTCGCGGCGCAGGCCGAGCGCTTCGGCGCGAAGCTCGCGAAGGCGGTCGAGATCACGAAGCACGATCTCTCCGGCCCGATGAAGCGGCTCGAGCTGGACGAGGAGGAGGAGGTCGAGGCCCCCGCGGTCATCGTCGCCACCGGCGCGAAGCCGCGCGAGCTCGGCCTGCCCGGCGAGTCGAAGTTCAAGGGGCGCGGGATCTCGTGGTGCGCCACCTGCGACGGCGCCTACTTCGACGGGAAGGACATCCACGTCATCGGCGGCGGCAACTCCGCCATCGAGGAGGCGCTCTTCCTCACCCAGTTCGCGAAGTCCGTGACGATCATCCACCAGTTCGACGAGTTCCAGGCGGAGCCGGCGAGCGTCCACGAGCTGCGCGAGAACCCGAAGGTGAAGATCCTCCTCTCGCACGAGCCGCGGGCCTTCCACGGCGACGGCACGCTCCACGAGCTGGAGGTCGAGGACCTCAAGACGAAGGAGCGGAAGCGGCTCCCGACCGAGGGCGTCTTCGAGTTCATCGGCATGCAGCCCCGGACCGACCTGATCAAGGGCTACGTCGAGCTCGCCCCGGGCGGCTACGTCGAGACGAACGAGTCGATGGAGACGAAGGTCCCCGGCCTCTTCGCGGCCGGCGACATGCGGGTGAAGCGCTTCCGTCAGATCACGACGGCGGTGGCCGATGGCACGATCGCCGCCCTCGCCGCGCAGCGTTACGTGAAGGAGCACCGGGCGTGAGCGGTCTCCTCCGCAGGCACGCCCGGACGCTCCTGGGCGCCCTGGGTGGCGCGCTCGGAGGGGGGCTCTACGCGCACTTCGTCGGGTGCAGGACGGGGACCTGCCTGCTGACCTCCAACGTCTGGACCGCCGCGCTCTTCTTCGGCCTGACCGGGGCGCTCGCCCTGGCGCCGAGCGCCCCGCGGCGGGAGGGCGGAGCCCCCCCCGCCGACCCGACCTGATCCCCTCGGGGCAGGGCCACCCTTGGCCCTGTCGGGGCACTGCCCAGCGGGGTCGCGCCGGGGTCCTCGCGACCTGAAATCATTGCAATGGTGCCGTTTTTCCTTGCCTTCCCCCCGGACGGCGGGGTTTATACGGCCTTACTTTCTTGCTCCGCGGTCCTCGCACGGCTACTGCAGCGGCGTTGGCCGCGCGGCCGTTGGAGGCGGACACCGCATGCGGCTCTATCCCAAGGTCATCCCGACGATCGCCCGCGAGGTTGTCCAGGCCCTCATGCAGGACGGCGACGCGGAGATCGAGACGCTCCGGATCGCGGACGCCGAGATGGACATGCAGGCGATCATGAAGGAGTACCTCGCGGCGGAGGAGCGCGTGAACGCCGCCACCCGCGAGGCCCTCGACCGCCGTGGCTACGATCACTCCCGGTTCAACCAGGTGAAGCGCGAGATGGCAGACGTCCGCGGCTTCCGGATGGGGGACGAGGGGATCGAGTACGTCATCGGCCAGATGATCGAGTTCCTGCTGATCTCCCGGAACGTCGAGGAGGTCTTCTCGGACGACCAGGTCCTCCGCAAGAAGATCTTCGGCATCTTCAAGCGCCACCTCGACGTGGACGAGGACATCGATCGCGAGGCCCGCGCCCGCCTGAAGCACCTGCAGGAAGGCACGGCGGCGTGGGACATCGAGTACTCGAAGACGATCGAGCTGTTGCGGCGTAGCCGCGGGTTGATCTAGGCGAACGCACGATAGCTGCCTGCGCCGGGCAGCCTCGTCGCGTCGCTTGCTCGCCGTACGTACAGGTACGGCTCCGCAGCTCCGCTCCTCGTGTGCCCGGCTCGGCGACGCTCTCGTGCGTCGCGCTCGGCGCCAGCTAGAGGCACCTCTTGCCAGGGTGCCGCCCGCCATTAATTTGACCTCCGATATCTCGCGATTACGCTCGACCCCCGGGCGCATGGGTGCGCGGGTCGGAGGGCGGCGTGGGGCGGAGCGTTGCGTACTACCAGGGGATCCGGGGATCGGCTGCGCTGTCCACGCGCCGCCTCGACCCCGGCGCCATCCCGGCCGAAGCGCTGGAGCCTGGTGAGCTGCGGCGCCTGCCCTTCGACGGTGAGCTGCTGGGCGCCGTGCGCGTCCGGGCCTCCTTCGCGGCCCTCCCGCTGGACGCCTTCGATCGCCTCGGCGAGCTGCTGAAGGCCGAGGAGCAGGGGGCCTACCTCCAGCTCCTCCGGCTGGCGTGGGGCGAGGGGCGCAACTACTGCCGGGCCGGCAAGAAGGAGCTGATGGCGCGGCTCCGGCTGACCGAGAGGCGGCTCAACCGGCTCCTCGACGCGCTCGTCGCGCGCAAGCTCCTGAAGCCGCTCCATCGCGACAACCGGGGGACGCTCTGGCGCGTCTACCTGCCCGGTGAGGCGCGCGGCGAGCCGGTCGGTGACGACGTGCTGCTGGGCCGCGCCGCGGCGGCCGTGCCGGCGCCCATCCCGCCCCGGCTCCGTGCGGCGCCGCGAGCGCCGGAGCCCGCACCTGCGCCCGCGCCTGCGCCTGTTCGTCCCGTCGGCAAGGCGGGCGCCCGGGAGTGGGCGCTCGCCCGCGCGCTGGCCGGAGCGCGCGGCGCCGCGGAGGACGACCCGGCGGCGCTCGCCGCGGCTACCCGTGAGGTCCGTGAGCTCCTGGAAGAGGGCCAGGCGCCCGCGCGCATCCAGGCCGTCATCGAGGCGCTGCGGCGCCGTCGCGCCGCCGCCGATGGGGGAGGGACACCATGAAGACCGCCACCGCAGTCGCCACCGTCACCGCCGACCGCCGGACGGACGCGGTCGATGCGCTTCGCAACCGGCTCGCCGGGTCGACCGCTCGCGACCATGTCGTCCTCGACTTCCTCTCCGACGACCTGCGCGAGGCGCGCGACGCGATGGGCGCCGTGGCCGCCTACGTCGACGCGGTCGAGAAGACCCTCTCGGACGGCCGGACGTCGCAGGAGCGGCTCATGGCGCTCGCCATGGGGGGCGGGCCCATCGACCAGCTCGAGTACCTGTCGACGATCCTCGCGAGCGTGCGGCGGCGGCTCGCACAGGTCGCGGCGCGGATGTAGGGCGCGCAGGCTACGGGGTGCGCGACCCGACCAGCGTCGCCGAGACCGGCCCGACGTCGATCTCCCCGACCATGGAGACGGGCAGGCGGCGGGCGTCGGCGGTGAGCCAGACGTGGAGCTGCCGGGTCCGCCCCTTCGCCCCCGGCGCGAGGTCCGCGCGGTTCGCCTCGATGTCGACGCGGAGGGTCTCGAAGCGCCCGGCCGGCGTGTCGACCCGCTCCCGCCCGGGAGCGACCCGGGCGGTCGTCCGCCAGAGGCGCCCGGCGGCGACGAGATCGAGGCACAGGGGCTCGCCGGGGACGAGCCGCGCGGCGCGCAGCCGGTAGAGGCCGGAGAGCACGTCCAGGGCCTCGCCCTGCCGGGGGAAGCTCCTCGAGCCCGCCTTGTCGCGCCAGCGTTCGTCGAGGGTCAGCGTGGCCGTCGAGGGGGAGAAGCGGACGTCCAGCGAGCGCCGGACGCCGTCCTCGTCGGCCTCCTCGTGGTAGCGCTCCGGTCGGAGCGACGCGGCGTCGATCCAGGAGAGGGCGACCGCCGCGAGGCGCCGCACGTTCGCGAAGGCGGCGGTGTTCTGCGCGCGCGCCTTGAGCGGGACGAGGTGGCTGCGCGCCAGCGGGCGGTCGACCTGGAGCGTGAGCTTCCCGGCCTTCACGAGCACGATCTCGAGCTCGTAGCTCAGGACCTCGCCGGTGTGGAACGGGGCCCCCTCGGGCAGCAGGGCGGGGAGGCCGCAGGCCGCGCCCGCCGAGGTGGGCTGGCCGAGCGCGAGCGCGAGCGCGAGCAGGAGGGGACTCATCGCGGTGCGGCCGCCGGTGCGGCCCAGGCCGATGATAGCAGGACGGCGCCCCCGGGGGGTCAGCGCGCGGCCAGCTCGCCGCCGCCCGGCCGATACGACTTGATCGAGGCGACGAGGCTCCCCACGGTGAACTCCGCCGAGATCCGGAGCGGGACGTGACGCTCGTCGGCGGAGAACCAGAGCCAGGTGGGCCGCTTCGAGTCGAACTTCCCCTTGAAGCCGGTCTTCACGCGGACCGCCAGGGCGTCGACGTCGCCGATGTCCGTCGCGAGCCGCTCGGCCTTCACGACCTCGGCGTCGAGCAGGAAGAGGTCGCGCCCGGCCAGGACCGGCACCGAGTAGCGCTGGCCCAGCGCCAGCGGCTGAAGCCGCAGGAACAGCAGGACGCTCGGGAGGTCGAGCGCGTCGGCGGGGACGTCCACCTCGCGGACCTTCACCTTGCCCTTGCGGCTGACCGAGACGGTCGCCTTGAGGGCGCCGCGGTCGAACCGGGCCTCGTCGTCGTGCTTGTCGCCGAGCTCCACGGCGGAGAGGCTGGAGCCGAACGGCAGCCGGCTCTGCGGATCCCACCAGGAGACGAGCCGCTCGCGGACGTTGACCAGCCCGACCAGCCCGCCGGTCTTGCCCTGGAAGACGAGCGGCCAGGCCCCGTTCTCGGGCGCGCCGATGGAGATCGTGCCCTCGCCGGAGGGCAGGTGCAGGTAGCTGACCGACATCCGGATCTCCTCGCCGGGCTGCAGCGCGACGGCCGGCGAGGGGAGGGCGGCGAGGAGCGCGAGCGCGGCGGCGGCGAACGTCGGGGCGAGGCGGGTCGGGATCACGGTCACGATCGGCTCCAAGTGGGTCCGTCTATATACGGGGACTGCAAGTCAAACGCCAAGACGCCCGGGCCCGAATCGCGCGGAATTCCGCGTGTAGGTGCGTGGAGCCGATGCTTGCCGTGACACGGGTGTCGCGTCGCGACGACGGGGTCGGGTAACCTTCCGAGGAGCCGCCGCGGAGGTGCCCACGTGCAGTACGACCAGAACTACGACGACGACGACGAGAAGGGACCCGTAGGGGAGGGGGTGTCGCGACGCTTCAGCGACTTCGACTGCCCCGACTGCAACGCCAACAACCCGCACGACGGCTTCGGGGACGGCGACGAGATCCGCTGCTAATACTGCGGCGTCGAGTTCAAGGTGACCGTCACCGAGGAGGGGCGCCTGAAGCTCAAGGAGATCTGAGGCGGCGCCGGGGTCCTCAGCCCTCGCCCTTCGGGGGGCGCGCGCCGAAGATCGCCGTCCCGATCCGGACGAGGGTCGAGCCCTCCTCCACCGCGATCTCCCAGTCCCCGCTCATCCCCATCGAGAGCTCGGTGAGCCCGAGCCGGTCGCGCAGCGCGCGCAGCTCGCGGAACCTCGGCCTCGGATCCTCCGACGGCGGCGGGATGCAGGTCAGGCCGACGGCCTCCACGGCCGGGAGCGTGCGGATCCTCGCGAGGAGCGGCGCGACGTCGCCGGGAGCGCAGCCCGCCTTCTGCTCCTCGCCGCCCAGGTCGACCTCGATCAGCACCCGCGCGACGGCGCCCGCCTTCGCCCAGCGGCGGGAGATCTCCTCCGCCAGCTCGATCCGATCCACGGTGTGCACGTAGTCGACGCGGCCGGCGAGGTACTTCACCTTGTTGGTCTGGAGCCCGCCGATGAAGTGCCAGCGGAGCCCGCGGAGGTCGGCGAGGGCGTCGGCCTTCGCGCGCCACTCCTGCGCGTAGTTCTCGCCGAAGTCCCGCTGCCCCGCCGCGAACGCCTCGCGGATCGCCTCGGGCGGCTGCGTCTTGGAGACCGCCACGAGCGTCACGCCCGGGCGCAGGGCGGCGCGGATCCGCGCGAGGTTGGCGGCGATCCCCGGCATCATCCCTCCCACGGCATGCGCACGCCCGCGGCGGCCAACAGCTCCAGCGTCTCGGCGAGCGGCAGCCCGATCACGTTCGACACGCTCCCGCGCAGCTGCCGGACGAAGGCGCCCGCCAGCCCCTGGATCGCGTAGGCGCCCGCCTTGTCCAGCGGCTCGCCCGTGGCGACGTACCAGTCGATCTGGCCGTCGGTCAGCGGATCGAGCTGGACCTGCGCCGCCACCACGACGGTGTGCTCCTCGCCGCGCCGCCGGACGCAGACGCCGGTGAGGACCTCGTGGGCGACGCCGGAGAGGGCGCGGAGCATGCGGCGGGCGTCCGCGGGATCGCGCGGCTTCCCGAGGATGTCGTTCCCGAGCACCACGGCGGTGTCGGCCGCGAGGACCACGTCGCCGTCGACGGCGCGCCCCTTGTCGCGGGCGACCCGCAGCACGTAGGCGCGGGGCGGCTCGCCCGGGATCGGGGACTCGTCGGTGTCCGCGGGCCTCACGTCGAGCCGGAAGCCGAGCTGCTCGAGCAGCTCCCGGCGGCGCGGGCTGGCGGAGGCGAGGGTCAGGTGGGGGGCGAGCATTCGTTGACGGCTCCGGTTGGACATTGCTACCACGACTCCTGGATGCTCCCCCACGACCTGCTGCGCGAGCTGAAGCGGACCGTCGACGAGCTGCAGGCGCTGAACGACATCGGCCGGGCGCTGACGTCGACCCTCGACCTCCCCGAGGTCCTCCGGCTCGTGATGGCGCGCGCGCAGGACCTCGTCAAGGCGTCGCGCTTCTCCCTGCTGCTGATCGACGACGCGGCGAGCGAGCTCCGCTTCGAGGTCGCGTCGGGGCCGGGCAGCGACCGGCTCGCCTCGCTGCGGCTGCCGGTCGGGGAGGGGCTCGCCGGCTGGGTGGCCCGCGAGCGCCAGCCCGTCCTCGTCCAGGACGCCGCGCGCGACCCGAGGTTCGCCCCCCAGTACGACGCGGCCACCGGGCAGGTCACCGGCAGCCTCATCGCCGTCCCGCTCGTGTCGAAGGGGCGCGCGCTCGGGGTGATCGAGGTGGTCAGCGGCCGGGGAGAGCGGGAGCTGACCCCGGAGGACCTGGCGACGGTCCAGGCCCTCGCGGACCACGCGGCCATCGCCATCGAGAACGCCCAGGCGTTCGAGCGGATCCGCGACCTCACGATCGTCGACGAGCACACCGGCCTCTTCAACACGCGCCACCTGAAGCGCGTCCTGGAGGCGGAGGTCGTCCGGAGCGAGCGGTACGGCCGCCCCTTCTCGCTCGTCTTCATCGACCTCGACCACTTCAAGGACGTCAACGACCGGCACGGGCACCAGGCGGGCAGCGCCGCGCTGAGCGAGGTCGGCGAGGTGCTCCGGGCAGGGCTGCGGGAGGCGGACGTCCCGACCCGCTACGGGGGCGACGAGTACGTGCTCCTGCTGCCGGAGGCCGATCGCGAGCAGGCGGTCGCGGTCGCGGAGCGGCTGCGGGTGGCCATCGCCGGCCACACCTTCCTCGCGGATCGGGGGCTGGCCGTCCGGCTCACGGCGAGCCTCGGCGTGGCGACGTGGCCCGTCGACGGCCGGCGGGCGGACGAGCTGCTGGGGCGCGCGGACGCCGCCATGTACCACGCGAAGGGCGCGTCGCGGGACGCGGTGGCCCACGCGGGCGTGCTCGCTGGGCGGTGAAGCCCCCCCCTCTCCGCCTCGACGGGGAGGGGGAGCGCGAAGGCCCGCTACCGCGCGGCGGAGACCGCCTCGAGGTAGACGGGGTTCCGCTTGATCGTCGCCTTCTTCGCCAGCTCCGCGGTCCAGGCCTGGAGGACGGCCGCCTCACGCTTCCCCTCGAGCCGCTCGGCGACCGTGGCGCGCTGCGACGCGTAGAGCGCGGGGTCGGGCCGCTCGCGGCTCTTCACCACGGCGACCACCAGCGCCTCGGGCGTCTCGTAGACGCGGGGCAGCGGCTGGCCGGCGGCGGCCGCGAAGGCGTCCTCCCGGAGCCCCGTGGCCCCGGCCAGGCCGGGGACGCTCGCGTCGGCCGCGCGGAAGCTGGCGGTGTCGGACGCCGTCAGGGCCTGGTCGCCGAGCTTCTGCGGGTTCTTCGCGGGGAAGAGGTCGGAGAGCGAACGGCCGGCCTTCGCGGCGTCCAGCGCCGCCTGCGCCCGCTGCTGCGCGAGCGCGCGCCCCTTCTCCCGGGCGAGGAGGTCGCGGGCGATCTCCAGGCGGGCCTCGGCGAGGCTCGTGGTGCGCGCCGGCTCGACCGCGATCGCCTGGACGAGGTGCCAGCCGCTCGGCGTCCGGATCGGGGCGGAGACCTGCCCCGCCGAGAGCTTGAACGCGGCGTCGGCGAAGGCGGGGTCGACCAGCTCGGGGGAGACGAACCCGAGGTCGCCGCCCTTGTCCTTGGTCGCCGCGTCCTCGGAGACCTCGGCGGCCACCTTCTCGAAGGCCTCGCCCTTCGCGACGCGCGCGGCGGCGGCGTCCACCTTCGCCCGCGCGGCCGCCTCGGCGGCGGCGTCCGCCGTCTCGGGGACTCGGACGAGCAGGTGGCGGACGTGGGCGCGCTGCTTCTGCTCGAAGCGGGCGGGGTTCTCCTTGTAGAACTGCTCGACGCGCGCCGCCTCGCGATCGGCGAACGCGGCGACCTCGGCGTCAGTCGGCTTCGCGGCGGCCTGCGCGGCCGCGAGCGGGAAGGCGACGTAGGTGAGCGACGCGCGGTCCTGCTCGTCGCTCCAGGCCTGCCGGACCTCGGCCTCGGAGACCTTCACCGTCTGCCGCAGCGCCTGCGTCATCCTCTGGTAGAGGAGGTCCTTGCGCAGGAGCGCCTCGTACTTCGCGGGGGAGCCGGCGACGTTGCGGGCGATCCGCTCGTAGAGGTCGAAGTCGAACCGCCCGCCGCTCTGGAAGGCCCCCATCTCGTGCACCGTCCGGGAGATCTCGGCGTCCGAGACCACGATCCCCTCACGCGCCGCCTCCTGGACGACGAGCTCGCGATCGACGATACGGTCGAGCGCCTGACCGGGCAGGCCGATCTGGGCGGCCATTTCGCGGGTGGGCGCCTGCCCGAACTGCTGGTAGAAGCGGAGCAGGTTCTCGTACTCGCGCTCGAACTCGGAGGCCGGCAGGGTCACCCCGTTCACGCGCGCCGCCCAGGTGGGCGCCGCGGGCGCGCAGCCCTTGTCGTAGGAGCCGGGACCGAAGGAGACGATGAAGACGACGATGATGGCGCCGAGGAAGGTCCAGGTGATGAGACCGCCCTTGTTCTGGCGCACTTTGTCGAGCATGAGAGTCTTTGCCCCGCGTCGATTGCCGGCGGCGCGGAGAGCGCCGCATCGAAGGTTGAACACCCTAGTCGAGGCCGAATAGAATGCAAGCGGTTACGGGGTCTTCGGGGTTTCCTTGCTCGCACTGATTCGTCGTTACCGCGAGCTCATCCTCGTCGCCGCCCTGCTCCTCGTCCCCCTCGGCGTCTACGTGGCGCACGCGAAGGCTCCGGGCGAGCGCTCGCGCGTCGACCGGATCGTGCTCGCCGTCACAAGTCCCGTGGAGCGGCTGCTCTCCTGGTCCATCACCGGGGTGCTGCGCGGCTGGTACGGCTACGTGGCGCTGCGCGGCTCGCACGAGCGCGCCGGCGAGCTCTTCCGCGACCTGATGGCGCTGCGGCTCGAGAACGAGCGCCTGCGCCAGCAGCAGCTCGAGAACGATCGGCTGCGCCGCCTCCTCTCCCTCGCCGAGGCGATGCCGGAGCGGCAGTGGACGAGCGCCCGCGTCATCGGTGTCGGGATGGGGCCGGCCGGGTTCCAGACGCTGACGATCGATCGGGGGAGCGACGACGGGCTCGCTCGCAGGATGCCGGTGCTGGTCGCCGACGGCGTGGTGGGCCGGATCCGGGCCGTCACGGGGCACACCGCCGAGGTGCTGCTCGTGATCGACCGCAACTCCTCCGTCGCGGTCCGCGTCGAGCGCACCCGCGCGCGCGCCAACGTCCGCGGCAACGGCAAGCCCGCGTCCGCCCGGCTCGAGTACGCCCTGCGGAGCGAGGACATGATCGAGGGCGACCGGCTCGTGACGTCCGGGACCGATGGCGTCTTCCCCCGCGGCCTCCTCATCGGCACGGTGACCCGCATCGAGCGCCGGGGCCACGGCCTCTTCCAGACCGCCGACGTCATCCCCGCGGTCGACCCGACGCGCGTGGAGGAGGTCCTCGTGATCACGGCGGTCGAGGCGGAGCACGACGCGCCCGGCGCCGCGACCGCCGTCCCTTCGTCTCCCGTCCCGGCGCCGCCCGCGGCACCGGTCGCCCCGGCGAGCGCCCGCCC
>DATIVK010000253.1:0-7049 GCA_035465955.1 Anaeromyxobacteraceae bacterium
GCAGCGGGTTGGCGCTGAACCTTCACCTCATGCTTTCCTTCACGGTTCGTCACGTGCGCAAAACCCGCACCCGGGGTCGCGGGTGACCTCCGCTTCGGCCATCGCGCGTTGCGCGCGGAGCGCGTGACGCGCCGCGCATTCTCGCGTGCTTCCGGGGGGAAGCGCGGCCTGCACCCATCGGCTCCGCCCGCCCTCTCGCCCGGGGGCGCGGCACCCGAAGTGCAATCTTCGCGCGCAACGGCCCGGTGAAGACCCCCGGGCCGGCGGAGGGGGGAGGAGCCATGGGCTACGACGAGAGGGAGAAGCGCCGCTCGGCCGCGGGCGTGCTCGACCACGGCGTGATCCTGCTCACGCTCCTCTCCGCCGGGACGTCGGCCTTCGCCGCGCTCATCTCGTTCCAGCACGACGACACCTCGGCGCTGGTGGAGGCCGCCCTCGCCTGCGCGGCGGCGATCGGCGCGGCGTGGCTCGGGCGCCAGGCCTCCCGCTCCGCCCGGCGGTGGCACGCGGCCGAGGACCAGGCGCACCTCGCGGAGGGGAAGTTCCGGAGCGCCTTCACCGCCGCCCGGTTCGGCGTGCTGCTCGCCGATCGCGAGGGGCGCGTGCTCGAGGCGAACCCGGCCCTGCAGGCCACCCTCGGCTACACCGCCGACGAGCTCTGTGCGCTGGGGATCGCCGACCTCAACCGGCCGGCGGACCGCGGGCGCGCGCTCTCGTGGCTCCGCAGGCTCGTCGCGGGCGAGACCGACGCCTACTCCGACGACCGCTGGTACGTCCGCAAGGACGGCACCGAGGCGCCCATGTCGATCCGGGCGAGCGCCGTGCGCGACGACGCGGGGCGCTTCCGCTTCCTCATCGCGATCGTGGAGGACGTCACCGAGGCCCGCCGGACGCAGGCGCGGCTGGTGACGGCCGAGCGGCTGGCGGCGATCGGGTCGGTCGCCGCCGGCCTGGCGCACGACGTCAACAACCCGCTCTGCTGCGTGAAGACCAACCTCGCCTTCGCGCTCGAGGCGCTCGACGACGACGCCCGCGACGACGGCGAGATCCGGAGCGCCCTCGCGGACGCGAACGAGTCGGTGCTCCGCGTCGCCGAGCTGATGCGCGACCTGCGGTCCTTCACCGACGGGCTCTCCGACGCGGGCGGCGTCGCGGACGTCCGCGAGGTGGTCGCCGACGCGCTCGCGCGCGAGCCCCACCAGCGCCCGCGGGTGGTCGTCGACGTCCCGGAGCTGCCGCACGTCCCCGGGCCCTCCACGCGCCTCTCGCAGATCGTGGGCTCGCTCCTCCGCCGCGCCGCCGACGCGATGCCGCCCGGCGAGATCGACCGGCACGAGATCCGCGTGGTCGGCCGCAACGACGGCCCCCTGCGCGTGGCGATCGAGATCCGCGACGACGGGCCCCCGCTGCCCACGGACGCGATGCTCCACCTCTTCGAGCCGTTCCGCGGGCGGCCGCCGGAGGGACGGCTCGGCGCGTCGGGGCTCACCGCGGCGCTGGGGCTGGTCCGGGCGCTGGGCGGGGAGGTCCGCGCCGAGAACGTCCCGGGCGAGGGCAACGTCGTGAGCGTCCTGCTGCCGGTCGCCGGCCTGCGCTACCCGCGCCGGCCGTAGCGGGCACCGCGGAGGCTCACACCACGGGGTTCTTCAGCACCCCGATCCCGCTCACCTCGACCTCGACCCAGTCCCCGCGCTGGATCGCGCCGACGCCCTCGGGCGTGCCGGTGGCGATCACGTCGCCCGGGAGCAGCGTCATGACGTGCGAGACGAAGGACGCGACGTAGAAGGGGTCGAAGGCCATGTCCTTCGGGTAGCCGCGCTGGCGCTCCTCGCCGTTGACCCGGCAGACCACCGAGACCTCGAGCGGGTCCAGGTTGGTCTCGATCCACGGGCCGACCGGGCAGAAGGTGTCGAAGCCCTTCGCGCGCGTGAACTGCTTCTCGGCCTTCTGGATGTCGCGCGCGGTCACGTCGTTCACGCAGGTCCAGCCGAGCACGCCGAGCCGCGCCTCGCTCGGCGAGACGCGGGTGAGCGTGCGGCCGACGACGACGCCCAGCTCCGCCTCGTAGTGGACCTCCCTCGACTGCGGCGGGCAGCGGATCTCGTCGCCGGGGCCCACGACCGAGGTCGAGGGCTTCAGGAAGATGAGGGGCTCCTTCGGCACCTCCCAGCCCATCTCGCGGGCGTGGGCCATGTAGTTGCGGCCGACGCAGACGATCTTCGAGGGCTGGACCGGGGCGAGGAGCTGGACGTCCGCGAGCGGCACCGGCGCCCCCTCCGGCGTCCCCCCGAGCCAGGGGGCCGCGGTGAGCGGGCGGACCTGGTCGCCCTCGAGCTGGCCGTGGCGCTCCTGCCCGGCGCGCCGGTAGCGGACGTAGCGCATCAGGCCCCCTTGAGGCCGAGCACGTCGGCCATGTCGTAGAGGCCGGCCGGCCGGCCCGCGATCCACTCCGCGGCGCGGACGGCGCCGCGGGCGAACTGGTCGCGGCTGGTGGCGCGGTGCGTGATCTCCAGCCGCTCCCCCTGGCCGCAGTAGAAGACGGTGTGCTCGCCGACGATGTCGCCGCCGCGGACCGTCTGGACGCCGATCTCGCGGGCGGGGCGCTCGCCGACCATGCCGTGCCGCCCGTAGTTCAGCTCCTTCGCCGGGTCGAGGCCGCGGGCCTCGGCCGCGATCTCCGCCAGCCGCATCGCGGTGCCGCTCGGCGCGTCCTTCTTCAGCTTGTGGTGCAGCTCCACCATCTCGATGTCGTAGCCGTCGCCGAGCACCGCCGCCGCGCGGCGCACCAGCTCGAACATGACGTTCACGCCGACGCTCATGTTGGGGGAGAGCAGCACCGGGATCCGCTGCGCGAGGGCGCCGACCTTCGCCTTCGCCTCCGGCGTGAAGCCGGTGGAGCCGATCACGAGCGCCACCCCGTGCTCGGCGCACTGCGCGGCGTGGCCGACCGACGCCTCGAAGCTGGTGAAGTCGATGACGACGTCGGCCCCCGGGAGCGCCCGGCCGAGCACGTCGACGATCTCGACGCCCAGCGCGCCGACGCCGGCGACGAGCCCCGCGTCCTGGCCCCTCGGGTAGCCCGGGCGCTCGACGGCGCCGGAGAGCTTCAGCCCCTTCGCCTCCTTCACCATCCGGACGATCTGGATGCCCATGCGACCGGCGGCGCCGGTGACGACCACGTTTGCCATGAGTGACCTCTCCAAGAGGAATCGCCCCCTCTCCCTCACCGAGGGAGAGGGCTGGGGTGAGGGAGCCCGCGGCGTCCCGCCCCCTCACCCTGACCCTCTCCCCCGTAGGGGGAGAGTGGAGGTTTCAGAGTCGATCAGACCTTCAGCCCGAAGCGGACCATCGCCTCGCGGACCTTCGCGAGGCTGGCGTCGGAGACCTTCGCGAGCGGCAGCCGGATCTCCGGCCCGGCCTTCCCGAGCAGGGCGACCGCGGCCTTCACCGGCGCCGGGTTGGTCTCGACGAACATCATCCGGTTGAGCTCGGCCATCGCGACCTGGAGGCCGAGCGCCTTCGCGAAGTCTCCCTGGCGCGCGGCGACCACCAGCTCCTTCATCGCGCGCGGGATGACGTTGGCGACGACGGAGATCACGCCGTGGCCGCCGCAGGCGATGTACGGGACGACCGTGAAGTCGTCGCCGGACAGGTAGGCGAAGCCGCTGCCCTGGCCGATCCGCTCCACCAGCTGGACCTGCCGGTCCATGTTGGCGGTCGCCTCCTTGATGCCGACGATGGCGCCGCTCTTCGCGAGGCGGGCGACGGTGTCGGGCAGCATGTCCACCGACGTGCGGCCCGGGACGTTGTAGGCGACGACCGGGAAGCGCGTCGCCTCGTGGATGGCCGTGTAGTGGAGGAAGAGCCCCTCGGGCTGCGGCTTGTTGTAGTACGGCGTGACGACCAGCGCGGCGTCGGCCTTCAGCTCCTTCGCCACCTTCACCCCCGCGATCGCCTCGTGCGTCGCGTTGGAGCCGGCGCCCGCGATGACGACCGCGCGGCCGCGCACCTGCTCGACCACCGTCTTGACCACCTCGTAGCGCTCCTGCGCCGTCAGGGTCGCCGCCTCGCCGGTCGTGCCGCAGGGGATGATGCCGTCGGTCCCCTCGGCGAGCTGGAACTCGACGAGATCGCGCAGCGACTTGTGATCGACCCCACCGTCCTTCATCGGGGTGACGACGGCGACCATCGAGCCTTCGAGTCGAGCCATTTTCGGTGCTCCGTAGCGGTTCGGGAACGGTCCCGGGAGGGGTCAGGGAATGTAGCCTATCTCCGCTTCCCGGCGAAACGCTCCGCCTTCGGGCGCGGCTCCTCCCCCCGCACCAGGTCCTCCCAGGTCTCGCGGCGGCGGGCCAGGCAGGCGGTCCGCCCGTCCACCAGCACCTCGGCGGCCCGCGCGCGCGTGTTGTAGTTCGAGGACATCGTGAAGCCGTACGCCCCGGCGGTGCGGACGCAGAGCAGGTCGCCGTGCTGCGGCTCCGCGAGCCGCCGCTTCTTCGCGAGGAAGTCGCCCGACTCGCAGATGGGGCCGACGACGTCGGCGACGATCGGCTTCGCGCCGGGCCGCGCGGGGCCGACCGGCTCGATGGCGTGGAAGGCGTCGTAGAAGGCGGGCCGGACGAGGTCGTTCATCGCCCCGTCGACCACGACGAAGGTCTTCCGGCCGCTCCGCTTCACGTAGAGCACGCGCGTGACGAGGACGCCGGCGTTGCCCACCAGCACGCGCCCGGGCTCGAGGAGCACCTCCCCGTCGAAGCCCTTCATCGCCGCCTTGAGGGCGCGGCCGTACTCGGCCGGCGCCGGCGGGCTCTCGTCGTCGTAGCGGATCCCGAGCCCGCCCCCGAGGTCGACGTGGTCGAACGCGATCCCCTGCTTCCCCAGGTCCCGGACGAGCGCCATCACGCGCGCCGCCGCGTCCACGAACGGCTTCACCGTCGTGATCTGCGAGCCGATGTGGCACGCGACGCCGGTGATCCGGAGCGCCGGATCCTTCGCGGCGAGGGCGTAGAGCCGCCTCGCCTCGTCCACCGTGACGCCGAACTTGTTCTCCTTGAGGCCGGTGGAGATGTACGGGTGGGTCTTGGGGTCGACGTCGGGGTTGACGCGGAGCGCGACGGGCGCGCGGGCCCCGAGGCGGCGCGCGACGATGGAGACGCGCGCCAGCTCCGCGGCGCTCTCCACGTTCAGCGTCCGGATGCCGGCCTCGAGCGCGAAGGCGATCTCGTCGTCGCGCTTGCCGACGCCGCTGAAGACCACCTTCCGCGGATCGCCGCCCGCCTTCACCACGCGGAACAGCTCGCCGCCCGAGACGATGTCGAAGCCCGATCCCAGCCGCGAGAAGAGCGAGAGGATCGCGAGGTTCGAGTTGGCCTTCACCGCGTAGCAGAGCGTGTGGCGCAGCCCGCGGAGCGAGGCGTCGAGGACCTTCCAGTGCCGCGCGAGCGTCGCCGTCGAGTAGACGTAGAGCGGCGTCCCGTACCGCTCGGCGAGCTCCTCGACCGGGATCTCCTCGGCGTGGAGCACGCCGCCCTTCCGCCGGAAGTGGTTCATGGCTCAGGTCCCCTGGGCTGGGGCGGCGGGGCCGCCCGGGTTGGAGGCGGGCTCGACGGGCGGGCGCGGCGGGGCCTTGACCCCGCAGCCCGCCGCGAGGAGGAGCGCGGCGACGGCGACGGCGCGCCTCATCGGGGCTTCACCCCGAGCGCCTTCTCCCACCGGGCGAGCTGGCGCCGCACCTGCTTCGGGCCGGGCGCGCCGGTGAGGTCGCGGCGGGAGAGGGAGCGCCGGGCGTCGAAGCACTTCAGGACGTCCCGCTCGAAGGTGGGGTGGATCGCCTTCCAGTCGGCGGCGGAGAGCGACGTCAGCGCCACGCGGCGCGTCGTGGCGAGCTTCGCGGCCTTGCCCACCGCCTCGTGCGCCTCGCGGAACGGGACGCCGCGCTCGACGAGGTACTCGGCGGCGTCGGTGGCGAGCGCCTCGCCGGAGCCGAGCGCGGCCTCCATCACGTCGGCGTGGAACGTGGCCGTGGCGATCGCGCCGGCGACGGCGTCGGCCGTGAGGACGAGCGCCTCGGCGGCGCCGAGCAGGGGGCGCTTGTCCTCCTGCATGTCGCGGTTGTAGCTGAGCGGCAGGTTCTTCACGATCGCGAGGAGCGCCACGAGGTCGCCGATGGCGCGGCCCGCGCGTCCGCGGGCCAGCTCGCCGACGTCCGGGTTCTTCTTCTGCGGCATCAGCGAGGAGCCGGTCGCGAAGGCGTCGTCCAGCGTCATGAACCCGAACTCCTTCGTGGTCCAGAGGACGATCTCCTCCCCGACGCGGGAGAGGTGGACGGCTGAGAGCGCGACGGCGAAGAGCAGCTCGATGGCGCTGTCGCGGTCGGAGACCGCGTCGAGGGAGTTCTGCGTGACGCCGCCGAGCCCGAGCGCCGCCGCGACCCCCTCCCGGTCGAGGGGGAGCGTGGTGCCGGCGAGCGCGCCGGAGCCGAGCGGCGAGACGGCCGCGCGGGCGCGGAGCTCGGCGAGCCGCTGCCGGTCGCGGCCGAGGGCCTCGACGTGCGCGAGCAGGTGGTGCGCGAGGGTGACCGGCTGCGCGCGCTGGAGGTGGGTGTAGCCGGGGACGAGCGTGGCCTCGTGCTCGCGGGCGCGCGTCACGCACGCCGCCTGGAGCCGCCCGAGCGCCGCGTCGGCGCGGTCGCAGGCCCCCACGATGAAGAGCCGCTCGTCGAGCGCCACCTGGTCGTTCCGGCTCCGGCCGGCGTGGAGGTAGCCGGCGTCCTTGCCGACCAGCTCCCCGAGCCGCCGCTCGACGTGGGTGTGCACGTCCTCGAGCGCGGGGTCGAAGGCGATCTTGCCGGCGGCGAACTCGGCACGGACCTGGTCGAGCGCCTTCACGATCCGCCGCGCGACCGCCTGCGGGACGATCCCCTGCTTCGCGAGCATGGTGACGTGGGCCTGGCTCCCGCGGATGTCCTCCGCGTAGAGGGCCGAGTCGTCCTGGATGGAGACCGAGAGCGCGACGAGGCGGGGATCGGCTTCCCCGGCCAGCGCCGCGCG
>DATIVK010000254.1:0-36688 GCA_035465955.1 Anaeromyxobacteraceae bacterium
CGCCGACGAGATGCGCGCCGCGCTGTCGCCCTGGTCGGGGTTGCCGGTGAGCGGGTCGGCGGCCGTCTCGTCGACTGCGGCCACGGTCGCCGGGACGCTCCCGTCGCCGGCCGCACCCGCGCCCGCGACGCCGGTCGTCCGCTCCGGCACTCCGGCGGTGTCGGGCGTCGCCGCGACGCTGCCGTCCGTCCCGCAGACTCCGGAGAGGCACGGCCCCGGCGCGCTCGTCATCGTCATGGGCTCGCTCGTCGCGCTCGCCCTCATCTCCGGCGCGGTGGTCCTCGGTATCATCTACATCCACACCAAGGGCCGGGAGGAGATCGCGCGCGAGGAGCGCCGCGCCGCCGTCGCCGAGGCGGCGCGCCATGCGGCGGACGGCCCACGCGAGGTTGACCGCGGTCGGCCGCGCCGACGCGAGGGTCACCGCGGCGGCCTGGAGCCGCGCGGGCGAGGCGCCGCGCCGGGCCTCGACGGCGAGGCCGTAGGCGGCGGCCACGCCGATGGCCGGTGCGCCGCGCACCGCGAGCGTCCGGATCGCCTCGGCCACCGCGTCGGCGTCGCCGAGCTCGAGCCACGCCTCCTCGGTCGGCAGGCGGCGTTGGTCGAGGAGGCGGACGAGGTCGCGCCCGTCGTCGTAGCCGACCGGCCGGAGCGGCCCCTGCGCGCGGCCGGCCACTACTGCACCATCTCCATGAAGGCCTTCAGGCGCGTCACGTTCTGGCCGCTCGGGTCCCCGGTCTGGAAGGACCCGTCGAGGATGAGCGACGGGATCCCAAGGGCGTTGAAGTGCTTCTTCAGGACCTCGAAGTTGACGGAGCTGAAGGAGCAGCCGAAGTAGCCGTAGAAGATGATCCCCTTCGAGCCGGTGCGGCGGACCGCCTCCTCGAGGTGCGGGAGCTGGTCCTTGGAGCCGCCCGGGCCGCCCATGCCGATCACCGTGTTGCGCGCCACGGCGCGGAGCGGCGAGAGCCCCTCGTCGTAGTCCCGGAGGAGGAGCCCCGTCATCGTCCAGCTCGAGATGAAGCCGCCGAGGTCGTCGAAGAGCTTGTAGAGGCCGAACTCCTGGCCGCGGCCGCCCGCCCAGACGATCGGGACGCGCGTCGACTCGATCCCGCGCCGCGCGTAGGCCTCCAGCTCGTCGATCAGCTGGTCGAGCAGCGCCTCGTACTCGCCCGGGACGCCGTAGTTGTGGTTGGCGCCGTTCCAGACGAAGAGGGTCTCGAGGGTCCCGATGTAGTCGGGGTGGGCGACCTGGAGCGCCAGGACGCGGCGGACCTTGGCGTGGAGCCGGTTGAGCCGGCGGATCTCGGCGCCGAGCCGCGCCTCGTCGTACCGGCCCCCGAGCCACGTCGCGAGGCCGCGCAGCTCCTTCTCCGCGAAGTCCACCAGGTGCTCGAAGCGCTGGCCCGTCACCCCCTCCGACCGGTACGGCAGGTCGACGGAGTAGATGTCGTAGCCCTCCTCCTTCAGGACCTCGAAGGCGGCGTTGTACGGCTCGCAGAGGGAGCAGTAGTTGATCAGCCGCTTGAAGAGCCCCTTCCGCTTCAGCAGCTCCCCCATGGTCGCCTTCACCATCGAGCAGGTCTCGCGCGCGATCCGGAAGTGGTCCTCGGCGAGGGCCACGGAGCCGTCGCTGGCGAGCCGCCCGAGCTCGGGGAAGACGCACGGGAACGTGTCGGTGGCGTGGATGATCGGCGCGTCGGTCATGCCGCCGCCGTAGACCACCTTCCGCCCCTGGCGGTGCGCCTCGTCGGCTCGCTGGATGTAGCTGAGCGCCAGCTCGAAGATCCGGTCGACCGCCGGGGAGCCGGTCCGGCTCTTGAGCCAGTCGACCTGGCTCACCTCGTGGTGCTCACGGCGCCGCGACAGCTGCACGACGGGTCCCTGCACGGTGACGGACATCGGCGTCTCCCTTCTTGAGCAGCTCGAGGAACGCTCCGAGGCGGGTCTTGAGCTGCCCCAGGTCGCTCTCGGAGTAGTCGGAGGAGATCTCCAGGACCGGGATCCCCAGCTTCTCGAACCGCTTCACGAAGCTGTTCCCGGTGATCGCGTAGCAGCTGCAGAACTTGAGGCTCACGTAGACGATGGCGTCGACGCGGTACTCCCGGGCGAGCTGCTCGCTGAAGTCGAGCCGCTCGGAGAGGGGCTTCATGCGAGCGCACGGCGCCTGGTCGAGGTAGCCCTCGGCGAGGGCCTGGAGCGGCGGCCGGTCTTCGGGGACCGGGAGGTAGAACGGGCGGAGGCCGGTGCAGTGGTCCTCCACCACGATCCGGGTGTCGAGCTCGTCCTCCAGGAGCCGCGTCAGCCGATCGTCGCCGTCGGCGACGATGCCGCCCGCGACCATGATCCGCAGCGGGCGGTCGCCGCTCTCGACCTCCGCGGAGAGCTGCCCGTGGAGGGACTCGAAGGCGGCGAGCGCCTTGTCGATGGGCAGGTAGTAGAAGGCCTTGACCAGCTCGAGGTACTCGCCGCCCGTGAGCGGCGGGTCGTCGCGCTTGCGCAGCTCCGAGATCTCCCGGAGCCAGCGGCGCGCCCGGTTGTACCTCGCGATCTGCTCGCGCAGCCCTGCCTCGGTGACCGCCTGGCCGGTCAGCTCCTCGACGTCCCTCCTCAGGAACTCCACCTCCCGCTGCATGAACTCCCTGGACGCGGCGCGCGAGCGCTCGCGGGGGAGGCAGAGCATGCGGTACGGCACGCCGAAGAACTCGCCGATCGCCTCGACCCCCTTCTTCATCTGGTCGCACGTGTTGAAGTGGTAGAGCTTGTCGATCGAGCGGTAGAGCGGATCGCCCTCGCGGAAGGCGCCGACGCTGTACTGCGCGAACTGGCAGAAGAAGCTGCGGGTGTGGACCTCGCCGCTGTTGACGACGTCGGCGTCCCCGCCCTTGAAGAGCCGGACCGGCGTCGCCCCCGCCGCCGCGAGCAGCTCGATCGGCGTGTAGACGCAGAAGTAGCCGGCCCGCTTCGGCTTCACCTCGCTAGGCTGCGTCACTGCCCACCTCCCGCGCCCGCCCGACGTCCTGCCGGAGCGCGCCGAGGAGGTCGCGCCCCTTGCGCTTCGGCTCCCTCTTCTCCCCGCCCGTCTCCGCGTACTCGGCGGCGTAGACCGCCGCGCCGATGGCGCCCGCGAACTGGGCGTCGAGGCGCAGGTCGACGAACCGGGCCTGCGTCACCTCCTCGAGCGCCTTGCGCATCCCGACGTTCTTGGAGACCCCGCCCGTGAAGACGACGTCCGACTCGATCCCGACGCGGGAGAGGAGGTTCCCGACGCGGCGCGCGACCGAGAGGTGCACGCCGGCGGCGATGTCGGCCGGGCTCACGTCCTGCGCCTTGAGGGAGATGACCTCCGACTCGGCGAAGACGACGCACTGGCTCGTCACCTTCACCTGCTTCGTCGACTGGAGGGAGATCTCGCCGAGCCTCTCCACGGGCAGGTCGAGGGAGGCGGCGATCATCTCGAGGAACTTGCCGGTGCCGGCAGCGCACTTGTCGTTGAGGACGAAGCCGGCGACCTTGCCGGTCTTCGGATCGACCTTGATCGCCTTGCTGTCCTGGCCGCCGATGTCGACGATGGTCCGCACGCCGGGGTGGAGGTGGTGGGCCCCCTTCGCGTGGCAGGAGATCTCGGTGACGTCGCCGTAGGGGATCCCCTCGAAGCCGAGGGTGATCCGGCCGTAGCCCGTCCCGACGATCCAGGAGAGCTCGGACTTCTGGACTCCCGCCTTCTCCAGGAGCTCCTTCACCAGGGCATCGCCGGTCTCCTGCATGTGGAAGCCGGTCGGCCGGATGGCGGTGAAGATCTCCCTGCCCACGAGGAGCGCGCCCTTGGCGGTGCGCGATCCGATGTCCAGCCCCAGCACCTTCTTGGTCATGTCGAGCTTCCTCGGGGCCGCGCGGTGCGCGCCCGGTCGTTGGAGTCGAGGCGAACTGCAAGAGGCATGCGCCGTCCAAGGGTCCCTCCGGGCGGAGCGGCGCACCCCGGGGCCGTACGCGGCCACGGGGGCGCCAGCGCCGGCAACGGACGGCCATCCGTAATGACGGATGGGGCGGTGCGGCTCATGGGGCCGGGTTGGGCTGCGCGCGGTGGATCCGCTCGATCCCGGCGGCCACCTCCGGCGGGAGCCGGAGGTCCACGCTCGCCACGTTGGCGCGCAGCTGCTCCAGGGTCGTCGCGCCGATGATGTTGCTCGTCGTGAAGAAGCGGTCGTTGACGAAGGCGAGGGCGGCCTGCGCCGGGTCGAGGCCGTGCGCGCGGAAGAGCTTCACGTACTCGTAGGTCGCCCGCTCCGCCTCGGGGTTGCTGTAGCGCTGGAAGCGGTCGAAGCGCGACACGCGCGCCCCCGGCGGTCGGGCGCCGCCCAGGTACTTCCCGCTCAGCACGCCGAAGGCGAGGGGCGAGTAGGCGAGCAGCCCCACCTCCTCGCGGTGGGAGATCTCGGCGAGCCCGATCTCGAACGTCCGGTTGAGGAGGCTGTAGGGGTTCTGGATGCTCGCGACGCGGGGCAGGCCGGCCCGCTCCGCGTGCTGGAGGAAGCGCGAGAGCCCCCAGGGCGTCTCGTTGGAGACGCCGACCGCGCGCACCTTCCCGCTCTTCACCAGCGCGCCCAGCGCGTCGAGCGTCTCCTCGATGGCGACCGCCTCCTCGCCGGGCACCGGCTCGAAGCCGAGCTTCCCGAAGGTGTTGGTGGAGCGGTCCGGCCAGTGGAGCTGGTAGAGGTCGACATGGTCCGTGCCGAGGCGCCTCAGGTTCCCGTCGAGCGCCTCCTCCAGGTTGGCGCGCGTGAAGCTGGTCCGGCCCCCGCGGACGTGGGACGGGCGGACGCCGTCGCGGGCCGGGCCGGCGGCCTTGGTGGCGAGGACGATCTTCTGGCGCCGCGAGGGCTTGGCGGCGAGCCAGCTTCCGATGATCCGCTCCGTTCGCCCCTGCGTCTCGGCGCGGGGCGGCACGGGGTACATCTCCGCCGTGTCGACGAAGTTCACGCCGAGGTCGAGGGCCGCGTCGAGCTGGGCGTGCCCCTCGGCCTCGGTGTTCTGCTCGCCGAAGGTCATGGTGCCGAGGGCGATGACGCTGACGTCCAGGCCGGTGCGGCCGAGCTTCCGGTATCTCATCTGGTTCTCCGTGGCGGTTTGAGCGTGGGAGACACGCCTCTTGCATGGGGGATGCCCATGATCTCCCTCGCCCTCGATTCCCCAGAGCTTGCAGAGCGGTGCGCGAGCGGCGCGCCGTCCGATTCGGCGGTCACGTAGAATCACCCGATGGACCGCGCACCGGTACGTGAGCTCATCACCCGCTGGCGAGACGATCCCGGCGGCACCTACCGCGCCTGGTTCCTGTGGGACGAGCGGATCAAGAACTTCCGCTCCCTCCGGCGCGGCATCGAGAAGGTCGTCGCGGAGATCGAGGGAGGGAGCTTCGGCAACGTCTACAAGGGCTCCTCGCTCGAGGCGGCGGTCGGCGCGATCGCCGAGCAGCGGCAGATCTTCAGGGGCGCGGACCACGCCTTCCTCTGGAAGCCGAAGCTCCGCATCCCGGACATCTACGAGGATCGGGAGAACCAGCTCGCCTTCGGACGCTTCCTGGGGGCGTGCCTCTGCTGCGGCGGCGAGGAGGCGCTGATCGCGCAGGTCCGACGCCTCGCCGAGCGCAGGAGACCGGGAGGCGATGACCCGGTTCGGGAGCGGGCTGAAGGCGATCGAGGCGATCGCGAGGAGGATGTAGCGTGCGTGGCGCTCGCGAGAGGCTGAATTCTCGAAGACCAGCCCTCCCGGCGCGCCTCCTCGTAGGCCTGCCGTCGTTCCGTCGCCATGTTCGTTCTCCGAGGTCGCGACGCCCGGAGACCGGGCGCCGCGGCCGGGGCCGGGCGCTACGCCGAGCGCAAGGGGAACTTCCACTGCGGCAGCCGATCGCCGACGGCCTCCCCGGCGTTGATCCGGAAGGCGTCGTGGAACGGGCTGCTGTTGCCCAGTGCGCCGTAGAGCTGCGAGGTCGTGTAGCCGTGCTTCGCGAAGATGGCGGCGGCCTTGAGGGTGAGGTCGTAGTGCCAGTCGGTCTCCGGCGTCCGATGGCCCTCCAGCGCCGAGCCCGGGTTCGGGCACCAGGCGCCGGCGAAGCAGATGACCCCCTTCGAGGCCAGGTGCTCGACGCCCTCCAGGATCGAGGCCTTGGGCTCGATCCCCGCGACGATGTTGGAGCGGACGTTGCCACGCCCGAAGATCGTGGCGGCGTGCTCCAGGGCCTTCACCCAGTGTTCCCAGCCGCCGCAGCGCTTCTGCTTCCCCGGGCAGATCGCCTTGAAGATGTCGCGGTCCCAGATCTCCAAATTCAACGCGAGCGTGGTGTAGCCGGCCTCCCGGTACTTCTCGAGGATGGCCAGGTCGAGGGGCGCGCCGATGACGGCGGTCCCGTGGATCTCCTTCACGCCGGTCCGCGCCTTGATCTCGTCGGCGACGTCCAGGTAGTACTCGACCTCCCTGCGCTCGGGGATGAAGCCGCCCGTGACGTTGATGTGGTTGGCGAGCCCGCGCTCGAAGGCCCTCGCGTAGACCTCCGCGACCTGGCGCGCCGTCTTCAGGAAGATGTTCTGCTTACGGTAGGCGTCGGCCGTCGAGTTGATGTTGCAGTACCTGCAGTCGTCGCCGGTCTGCTTCAGGTCGCACTCGTTGCTGAAGAAGACGCCGATCCCTCCCTCCGGCGTGAAGTTGGCGATGTGGTCGAACCCCTCGCCGTCGCTCGTCCTCTCGTCGAGGAGGGCCGGTCGCCGGTAGAGCTCGATCTCCGCGACGCGCTCGCCGTCCCTGTAGACCACCGGCCTCCCCTCGATCGCACGCAGCCGGTAACGGGAGTCGGGGTCCCAGCGGAAGGCGGTGAAGAGGCCGTGCGGCAGGTAGAAGGCCGCCGGCAGCTCCAGGTCGCCGTGGTGGGCCTTGTCCATGTCGAAGAGCAGGTGGATCTGCTCGAGGTACTCGGATCCGATCCGGAGTTGCTTCAGGTCGTTCGCGTCGAAGGAGATCCCGTGCACGACGAGATCGAGCTTCAGCCTCAGCTCGGCGAGGAGCGCCCTCCGCGCCTCCAGGGCGGAGTGGGCGTCCCCCAGCGTCTTCGCGTCCGTGCTGCTCCTTCGCTTCGAGCCCGCGTCGCGGGCGGCCTTCACGGCGTCGATCGTCATGGTGTCCTCCAGGGTGGGGCGGTCAGCGCTTCCCGACGGCGGAGCCGGGCTTCTGCCGTCCGTCGGCGTCCTGCTCGGGCCAGAAGCCGACGAGGCCGAGGGTCGCGAGGCCGCGGTCGAGGAACGTGGGATCGAGCCAGGCGTCGACGTCGAAGTCCCGGCGGACGAGCCTGAGATCCCGCCCCGCCTTGAGGAGGCGCTTGTACTGGGCCCGGTAGAAGTCGTCGAAGAGGGGGGAGTTGCGCAGGGCGATCGACTCGCCGTCGTACTCGCTCCTCCACGCCGGCAGGGAGAGGCCGCTCTTCGTCCAGATCTGGTAGGAGCGCGCCCGGTTGCCCTCGTCGGAGCCCCACCTCGCGAACCCCAGCAGGACGTTGACGAGCCGCTGCGTGTGCCCGGGGAAGCGCTTCGCGAAGTCCTCGGTCACGAGGACGTGGCTGAGGCGGCCCAGCTTCGCGTCCCCCTTGGTCGAGTGGACGATCCGCGCGACGCCGCGATCGACGAGCGGGAAGAGGTCGTTGCCCGAGACCTGCGCGTCGACGTCCTTCGAGAGGAGCGCCGCGTTCCCGTCGAAGGTCGACATGTTGATGATCTTGAAGTCGCTCTCCTTGAGCCCCTTCGCCGCCAGCACGTTCCAGAAGGCGAGCTGCAGGTTGGTCCCCTTGAAGACGGCGATCCGCTTCCCCTTCAGGTCTTCGAGGCTCTTCGCCGGGGAGTCGGAGGGGACGCCGACGTAGATCGCGGAGTAGCGATTCACGGCGAGGATGAGCTTCGTCGGGAGGCCCCCCGCCTTCGCCACGAGCGCCGGCAGATCCCCCTGGTACGCGAAGTCGAGCTGGCCGTTGGCGAGGGCCTCGTTGACCGCCGGGCCGGCGCCGGAGAAGTAGGTGTAGCGGACGGGGATCCCGTCCTTCTTGAACTCGGCCTCGAGCGCGCCGGCGTCGGCGGCGAAGGAGACGTAGGAGCCGCCGGTGACCGGGCGGCCGCCCGTACCGGTGCCGGCCACGCCGATGCGGATGGCGCTGGGTCTTTCGGCTGCGCCCGCCGCCGGCACGCCGGACGTGAGCGAGAGGATCGCGAGAGCGGCTGCTGCGAGGCGGTGTTTCACGGGTCGAGCCCTCCTTCTCGGGAGACGTGGTGATCCGCGCTGCGCGCGGCCACGGACGGAGGGTGCAAGGCTCGTGCGCGGCGTCATTGCGCCCGGCGAGTCGGGAGCTTGCGGGCTCTGGCGCGCAGGGGACCCCGTCGCGCCAGTGGCGGTCACGGCGTGTCCAGCGCCCGCGACGGTGAAGCCGCGCATATGCCGGGAACGCCGCGAAAAGGCGGGGAGCCGGACCTTGCTGCGGACCGGCTCCCCGTGAGACGACGCGGCTCGGCGTCGGCGCGATCAGCTCTGCGCCCCGGCCACCGCCGGCTGACGCCTCGCCCGCTCGAACACCGGGAGGAGCTCGTCCTCGATCCGGTAGAGGTCGTGCTGGATCCCGAGGGACGAGGCGTTCGAGTCGTACACGTGCTCGTAGGTGATCCCGTGCTTCTTCCAGATCTCCACCTGCTGCCCGGCGAGATCGAGGTACCAGCCGGGCTCCGGGGCGCGGTGGCCCCGGAGCTCCGAGCCGGGATTGGGGCACCAGATCCCGAAGGTGGAGACGACCCCCTTGCCGGCGAGGTAGTCGAGCCCCTCGACGGTCCTGGCCTTCGGCTCGATCCCGGCGACGAAGTTGGAGCGGACGCGGCCATGGCCGAAGACGCCCACGGCGTACTCCAGCGCCTTCACCCAGTGATCCCAGCCGCCGGAGCTGCGCGCCTTGCCGGGGCAGATGACCTCGTAGATCCGCTTGTCCCAGATCTCGAGGTTCATCGCCGTCGTCCGGAAGCCGGCCTCCTTGAAGCGATCGAGGTTGCCCAGGTCGAGCGGGGCGGCCACCGTGGCGGTGCCGTTGAACCGGTCCAGGCCGGTGTGCTCGCGGATCGACTCGGCGACGTCCAGGTAGTACTCGAGCTCACGCCGCTCGGGGACTACGCCGCCGGTCACGGTGAGGTGGCGGAAGAGCCCCTCCTTCTGCGCCGCCGCGACCGTCTCGCCGATCTGGCGCGGCGTCTTCCAGCCCGCCCCGTACTTGTCGTCGAAGACCCCCTTGGTGTGGTTGATGTTGCAGAAGAGGCAGTCCTCGCCGCGCTCCTTGTAGGAGCAGGCGTTGCTGTAGACGATGAAGACGTGCCCGTCGGGGCTGGCGATGGCGATGGTCTGCATCCCCTTCCCGTCGGAGGTCTTCAGGTCGTAGAAGCCGGGCCTCGGGTGGAAGCCGACCTCGAAGACCTCGTGCTGCCCCTCGGCGAGGATGAACCGATCGCCGTCGAGGGCGATCCGGAACCGCGCCTTCGGGTTCCAGCGCACGGGCACGTCGAGCCCGTGCGGGGTGGTGAACTCCGCGGGGAGGTCCCCCTCGTGCGGCTCGAAGTCCATCACGAAGAGGCAGTGGATCTGCTCCTTCACGTTCTTGCCGAGCCGCAGCGCGCGCAGCGCGTCGGCGTCCACCGCGACGCCGTCCGTCACCACGTCGGTCTTCACCACCAGCTCGTTCCACAGCTTCCGCTTCAGCTCATCCGGGGACTTCGCGAGGCTCTCGCTCATGTCGGCTCCTTCGGGTGCGCGGGGGATCAAGGGGTGAAGGAGGTGACGGCGGCCGGGCCGACCCCCTTCGTGAAGTCGATCACCTTCACGGCCTTCGGCGTGACGCGGTAGAGCGCGTTCTCGCCGAGCTGCCCCTTCTCCGCGCGCTCCTTGAAGCGCGGGTTGCGGGCCGAGATGAGGCGGATCGCCTTCTCCCGCTCCGCCCCATCGGCGAGGGGGACCGCGACGCCGCGGATCTCGACGTTCCGGAAGGCGCCGATCGGCTGCCCGTCGTGCTGGAAAAGGGCGGAGACCGACGGGTTGCCGGCGATCTGGCCGACCTTCTCCGAGCTCCTGCCGGTGGAGAAGTAGACGACGTAGCCGTCGTCGCTGGCGAAGGACGCGAGCACCCGCGTGGCCGGGGCGTTCGCCGCGTCGACGGTCGAGAGGATGAGGAGGGGGGCGGCGTTCACGTACTGCGGGATCTGTTCCTTCTCCAGCGCCATGGGGACCTCGTTCAGGTGGTAGGGGACGGCTCCGCGGGCGCGAGGGCGTCGCGCTCCACGGCGGGTTCGGGCGAGGGCCGCCAAAGGACGGTCCCCGCCAACAGCAGGAAGAGGGGGGCGAAGATCACGAGGACGGCCTGCGGGGGGAGGTGGCGCCCCGCCAGGGCGGCGGCGAGGGGGCCCAGGGTCACGCCCAGGCCGGCCGCCACCTGGAAGATCGAGGAGACCTTCCCGCCCGCTTCGCGGAGGCCGGCGATCCACGACGCCACGTAGATGTGCAGCAGCCCCGAGGCGAGGCCGATGCCGACGCCCGCGAGGGCGAGGGAGACCGGGCCGACCGCCGCGAGGGTGCCGACGGTGCCGGCGGCGCCGGCGAACCCGGCGGCGGCGAGGAGCGCCCGCGGGTGGCGCCCGAAGCGGCCGCAGGCGAAGGCCGTCAGGATGAAGCTCAGCCCCTCGACGATCAGGATCCGCGAGGCGACGGTGGCGTCGGCGCCGTAGACCCGGACCACGATCACGACCATGAAGGCGCTGAAGGAGGCGAAGGTGGCCGCGCCCAGGAACTCGGCGGCCAGGGCGGGGCGGATCGGCGGGGTCCGCAGCAGCCGCAGGAGCTCGGCGGCCTGCTCGCCGGGCCGGGGCGGGGGGGCGGCGCCGCGCGGACGGTCACCGTCGAGATCGCAGAGGCTCCCCAGGGCGGCGGAGCAGAGGTGAAGCCCTGCGACGACGGCGAAGAGCGACGCGAACCCCGCGTCGCTCGCGAGGAGCCCCCCGATCAGGGGGCCGAGGAAGGTGAGGCCGAAGGACATCGAGCCCTTGAACCAGCCGGCCTTGCCGACGCCGAGGGCGGAGAGCCGGCCGTAGAAGGCCGCCGTGAGCGAGGTGAAGCGGAGGGGCGCGCAGACGCCTTCGAGGCCCATCAGGGCGATGACGATGGGGAGCGACGGCCCCGCGCCGTAGGCGGCCGCGAGGGCGGCGCCGGCCACGGCGCCGATTGCGTAGACGCGGCGGGACCCGAAGCGGTCCACGAGGAAGCCGACGGGGAGGACGAGCAGGAGCATGCCCGCGCCGGAGATCGATCGCACGAGCGCGACCTCCGCGCTTCCGGCGCCGAGCGAGAGCGCGAGCAGCGGGACGCCGAGCTGCAGCGCGCCCCCCGCGGTCCCGGTGAGCGCGGCGGTGGCCAGGAGCCCGGCGAGGAGCCGGGTGGCCGGCGGCGGGGCGGGATCGCGGCGAGGGTGGCCCATGCCGCCGCATCTTGGATCGCGGACGCATGTCCGGTCAAGCGGACGACGCCGACGACGGCCCGTGGCAGAGCAAACGCGGAGGAAAGGACCGCGTCGCTTGCAGCGCTACGCGGCATCCGCTATAACGGACGCCTCACCCACTTCCGAGGTCATCCATGGGGCGAATCTTCGAGGACAACAGCAGGAGCATCGGCAACACGCCGCTCGTCCGGCTCAACGCGCTCGGCAAGGGGCTGCACGCCACGATCGTCGCCAAGATCGAGGGGCGCAACCCCGCCTACTCCGTCAAGGACCGGATCGGCGCGGCCCTGATCGACGCGGCGGAGCGCGACGGGCTCCTCGTGCCCGGCTCCCGCGAGCGGACCATCGTGGAGCCGACCAGCGGGAACACCGGGATCGCCCTGGCGTTCGTCGCGGCGGCCCGCGGCTACCCGATCATCCTGACGATGCCGGAGACGATGTCGCTGGAACGGCGTCGCATGCTCAAGGCCTTCGGCGCCGAGCTCGTCCTCACCGAGGGGGCGAAGGGGATGCCGGGCGCGATCGCGAAGGCCGAGGAGATCGCGGCGAGCGACCCCAAGAAGTACTTCCTCCCGCAGCAGTTCAAGAACCCCGCGAACCCGGAGATCCACCAGCGGACGACGGGGCCCGAGATCTGGGAGGGGACGGACGGCGGGATCGACATCCTCGTCTCGGGGGTCGGGACGGGCGGCACCATCACCGGCGTCTCGCGCTACATCAAGGGCGAGAAGAAGAAGGCCATCCGCTCCATCGCGGTCGAGCCGGTCCACTCGCCGGTCCTGACGGCGATCCGCGCGGGCGAGCCCCCGAAGCCGGGGCCGCACAAGATCCAGGGGATCGGCGCCGGCTTCAAGCCGGAGGTGCTGGACCTCTCGCTCGTCGACGACGTGGTGACCGTCTCGAACGACGAGGCCCTCGACTTCGCCCGCCGCCTCCACAAGGAGGAGGGGATCACGAGCGGCATCTCGGGCGGCGCGGCGGCCGCGGCGGCCTTCAAGGTGGCGCAGCGCCCCGAGTCGGCGGGGAAGCTGATCGTCGTGGTGCTCCCGGACGCCGGTGAGCGCTATCTCTCGAGCGTCCTCTTCGAGGGGATCGCGGCGTAGCGGCAGCGGAGGGGAGGGGGGCGAGCCGGCTCGCGTCCGCTGGGGGCGCGGGTCGGCTCGGCAGTTCAGAGCGCCGCCGCGACGAGGTCCGCGTCGCCGGGCCCGTTCGGCCAGTGAGGGGAGAAGCGGACGGCGCCGTCGGGCGTCGCCACCGCCACGCCCCGCGCAGCCAGCCGCTCGCGCACGGCGGCGGCGCGCTCGCCGGGGGGCGGGAGGACGGAGAGGATCCCGGAGCGGCGCGCCGCGTCCGGCGCCCGGAGGCTCACGAAGCCGCGGGCGACGAGGAGCGGCTCGAGCCGGTCGAGGATGGCCGCGACGTGGCCGCGGATCGCCTCGATCCCCAGCCCGAGGAGGAGCTCGACGGCGGCGAGCAGCGCCGCCTGCCCGAGCACGGAGGCGGAGGAGCCCTCGAGGCGATCCGCGCGATCGCGGAGAGGGCGGTCGTAGCGGAGGAGCCCCGGCTCGCCGAGGAGGAAGGAGACCGGCTCCTCGTGGGAGAGCCAGCCCGCCGTGACGGGGTGCAGCGCCTCCAGCCGCCCGGGGCGGATCCAGAGGAAGCCGGCCCCCTCGACCCCCATCAGCCACTTGTGGCCTCCGCCCGCCAGGTAGTCCACGCCGAGCGCCGGTGCGTCGACGGGCACGATCCCGCAGGCCTGCACGGCGTCCACGAAGAGCTCGGCGCCGTGCGCGTGACAGGCGGCGGCGAGGTCGCGGAGCGGCATCGCGAGGCCGGAGCGGTACTGGACGGCGGAGACGGCGACGAGGCGCGCCCCGCGGCGCAGCTCGGCCTCGACGCGCTCCAGCCCCCCGCTCCCGTCCCCCTCCAGGAAGGGGTCGAGGGGGAGGAAGCGCGGCTCCGCGCCGAACCGCGCCGCGGCCCGGAGCCATGGGGCGACGTTGGCCGGGAACTCGCCGTCGAAGAGGACCACGCGGTCGCCCGGCCGCCACGGGAAGGAGAGGGCGACGGCCTGCACCCCGGCGCTGGTGCCCGAGGTGAGCGCCACGTCCCGCGGCGCGCCGCCGACGAGCCGGGCGAGCAGCTCCCGGAGCCGGGTCCGGGTCCGCAGGGCGGCCGCGAAGCCCTCGGCGCCGCCGCGTGCGTAGACGTCCAGCATCGCCGCGACGGCGCGCCGGACGGGCAGGGGAGGGGGCGAGACGCCGGCGTGGTTCAGGTAGGCGCGGGGGCCCAGGTCGGGGAAGAGGCTCCGGTCTCCCAGCATGCGGCCTCCCTTCGCGCGGCAGCCGGCGGTCGCCCCCTCACGCGAACGCGACTACTCTCATCCCCCGCGTCCTACACGGCCGCGCGGAGCGTGTCCACCAGGTCCGCCCGCTCCCAGCTGAAGCCGCCGTCCTTCGTCGGGATGCGCCCGAAGTGACCGTACGACGCGGTCCGAGCGTAGATCGGCCGCGCGAGCCCGAGCCGCTCGCGGATGGCGCGCGGCGTGAGCGAGACCCTCTCCCGGATGGCCTTCGCGATCCTTGCGTCGGGGACGGCGCCCGTGCCCTGGGTGTCCACGTAGACCGCGAGCGGCTCCGCGACGCCGATGGCGTAGGCGAGCTGGATCACGCACCGGTCCGCGAGCCCCGCCGCGACGACGTTCTTGGCGAGGTGCCGGGCCGCGTACGCCGCCGACCGGTCCACCTTGCTCGGGTCCTTGCCCGAAAAGGCACCGCCGCCGTGCGGCGCAGCGCCGCCGTAGGTGTCGACGATGATCTTCCGGCCCGTGAGCCCCGTGTCGGCGGCCGGCCCACCGTGGACGAAGGAGCCGGTCGGGTTGACCAGGATCCGCGTATCCGGCCGGAGCCACCCCTCGGGCAGGACCTCGGCGAGCACCTTCGACACGCGGTCGCGGAGGGCGGCGTTGGAGAGCCGGGCGGAGTGCTGGTGCGAGACCACGGCCGTGTGGACGCGGACCGGCTTGCCGTCGGCGTACTCGACGGTGAGCTGGGACTTGGCGTCGGGGCCGAGGTCGGAGTCGCCCGCCTTCCGCAGGGCGGCGAACCGTTCGAGGATGCGGTGGGAGTACTGGAGCGGCGCCGGCATCAGCTCCGGCGTCTCGCGGACGGCGAAGCCGAACATCAGCCCCTGGTCGCCGGCCCCCTCCTCGCCGTCGGCGCGGTCCACGCCCTGGGCGATCTCCGCCGACTGGGCGTGCACGTGCGACTGCACGGCGACCGTCTCCCACGAGAACCCCGGGGAGGCGTAGCCGACGTCACGGATCGCCCTCCGCGCGATCGCCTCCACGTCCACCTCGGCGCCGCGGACCTCGCCGGCGACGACGACGCGGTCGGTGGTGACGAGCGTCTCGATCGCGACGCGTGCCGCCGAGTTCCTCTCGAGGTGCGCGTCGAGGAGCTCGTCGGAGATGCGGTCGGCCACCTTGTCGGGGTGCCCCTCGGAGACGGACTCGCTGGTGAACAGATGGGTCGGCATGGGGCGCATTCCTCTCGTGGCGCGGGCGGTTCTCGGGCCGGGCGCGCGCCCGCCGGGCCCAAGCTCATAAGACGGACGCATATCTGCCATGGCGGACGCTTGTCAAGGCGTCGCCGCGGCCTCCCGCCCGGCCGCGGGCCCCGTGGCCGGCGCTGGGCCCGCCGTCACATCCCACGGAAATCCCGTGTAACAGCCTCGTGACGGGCAGGGCTCGGGTCGCGACCGGCGGGAGGTCCGGCGGGCAGCGGAGGCCGCGCAACGTCGCGTATCCGTTATCACGGATGCGGTGGCGTAGTCGGCGGAGGGCGTCGCGCAGCGGCTGCGCACGCTCGTTGCAGTGACGTCCTACCCGCCGCCGACGCGCGACGACCGACCGCCCGCTCGAAAGGACCCGACGTGAACCGACCGCACCTCACCCTCACCCTCGCAGCGCTCCTCGCCGCCGCGAGCGTCCGCGCCGCGGAGCCCGCCGCGGGCGCTCCGGCCACCTCCGCCGCGAACGCCGCGGCCACGCCCTCCTCGCTCGAGCAGCAGCTCGAGGCGCTCCGGAAGGAGATCGCGCGCCTCGAGGGACGGCTCGACAACGAGGCCGCGCCGCAGTCCGACGTGCGCGGCGTCCAGACCGACGTCGAGAACTTCAAGTACCAGTACCAGCGCGACCGCGAGACGAAGAGCGCGCTCAGCACGCGGAACCTGCTCATCGGCGGCGTCATCCAGGCGCGCGGGGCCTGGGCGGATCGCTCGCTCTCGGGCATCACCGGGGGCACCCCGACCGTCCCCGGGTACCTCGCCTCGACCTCGATCAACAACCCGGCGCTGCTGAGCAACCGAAACACCACCTTCGACATCCCCGCGGCCATCCTGAGCTTCAACGGCCTCCTCTTCAGGGACTACGAGCAGGCGCGGAACCTGGGCTTCAGCCTGAGCGCGGCCGCGCAGCCGGTCGCCGGCTCGAACAACAGCAACTTCAACATCCTCGACGCGAACGTCACCTACCAGCTCCTGCCGACCATCGAGAACGACGGCCCCCGGCTCTCGGTCTCCGCCGGTCAGTTCCTGCTGCCCTTCGGCAACGAGTCGAACATCTCCGAGGAGCTGAAGCCGGTCATCAACAACGCCCAGTTCGTCCCGGCCCTCGGGCTCGGCGCGCGCCAGATCGGCGTGGTGGCCAAGGGCGAGCTCTTCACGCAGTTCGACTTCGGCTACAACTACCGCCAGGCCCTGCTCTCCTTCGCCGCGGGCGTGGTGAGCGGCACGGGGCCGAACCGCGACGACGAGAACGGCGCGAAGGACGTGATCGGCCGCGTCGCCGTGACGTTCCCGGCCGAGTACAACTCCTGGCTCCGCGAGCTGCGCGTCGGCGCGTCGGTCTACCAGGGGCGCGCCAACCTCAACTCGGGGACCGCGGCGGCGCCCGTCTACGCCGGGCTGGGGCGGAAGAACCGCTACGGCGTCGACGTCTACTACAACCACTTCCCCTTCGGTCTCACCTACGAGTTCGTCCGCGCGGACGAGGAGGCGTGGGGGAGCGCCGCGGGGCGGGCGGTCAGCCTGGAGCGGCAGGGGCACACCTTCACCGCCTTCTACAGCGTCGGCGAGCAGTTCCTCCGCAGCATCAAGACGCAGGCCAAGTACGACGACTGGTGGCCGAAGACCTTCCAGCCCTTCCTCCGCTGGGACCGCTGGGACGCCAACCTGAGCGCCCGGGAGGACGTGAGCGAGATCGCGACGCTCGGCCTCAACGTCTTCTTCGCCGAGACCACCAAGGCCCAGATCAACGTCAACCGCCGCGTGCAGCAGCGCGCGGGCGCCCGGGACGCGACCTCGCACGAGGTCCTCGCGCAGATCCAGTTCGGGTTCTGAAAGGAGCCTCCCCATGAAGAAGAAGATCTCCCTGCTCGCAGCCCTCCTCGCAGTACTCCCGGCCGCCGCCGGCGCCGCCGGCGACAAGCCGGAGGCGATCCGCATCGGCGTCGCCCAGGTCGGGACCGGCGGCCGGCCGGTCAGCGGCTGGTCGTTCACGTCCATCGTCGCAGACAACGGGTCGCTCGAGGAGGAGTTCAAGGCCGACGGCATCCCGGTCAAGTGGACCTACTTCTCCGGCGCCGGGCCGGCGGTGAACGAGGCCCTCGCCAACGGCCAGCTCGACTTCGCCTTCGAGGGGGACCTCCCTTCGCTCGTCGCGAAGGGCGGTGGGCTCCCCACCCGGCTCATTGTCGCCGTCAGCCGGTTCGACCCCGTCTACCTGGCCGTTCCGGCCGACTCGACCGCGCGCAGCCTCGAGGACCTCAAGGGCAAGAGGGTCGCCGTCTTCAAGGGGACCAACCTCCAGCTCGCCTTCGCCAACGTCCTCGCGGCGCGCGGGCTCAAGGAGTCCGACTTCAAGCTCATCAACATGTCGACCTTCGACGCCAACGCGGCGCTCCTGTCCAAGGACATCGACGCGCAGGTCTCGGGGGCGGATCTCTTTCCCCTCGTCGATCGCGGGGTGGCCCGGATCATCCACTCGACCCAGGGTGACCCCAAGGCCGGCCGGCTCACGCACTTCCTGGTCCAGGAGCCCTTCGCGAAGAAGTACCCGCAGGTCGTCCAGCGCGTGGTGAATCGGCTGGTCAAGGACGCGGCCTGGTTCGCCGTCGAGGCAAACCGCGCGCGCTCGTACCAGATCTGGACCAAGAGCGGCCTCCCGCTCAGCGCCTGGAAGGGCGACTACGACGCCTTCGTGTCGAAGGAGCGCGGGTCACCCCTCTTCGACGAGTTCTACCGGGCCCACTACAAGCGGCTCCTCAAGTCCGGGCGGGACCTGAAGCTCATCCGCAAGGACTTCGACATCGACGCCTGGATCGACCCCTCGTACCTCGAGAAGGCGATCAAGGACCTCGGCCTCGCCGGCACCTGGGCCCCGCAGCCGGCGGACTTCCAGCCGACGCTCCGGAAGGCGTCCGTCACCTCGGCGGCGTCGCAGCGCTGAGCCGCGGCCCCGAACCCACTCCCACGGAGGACGAACCATGCCGCATCCGATCATCGGCGAGCTCGCCATCGAGGCCGAGCTGGGCAGGAATGGAGGTCCGGGCGGAGGGCTCGGCGCGCTGAGAAGGCGCGCCGTCCCCCTCGCGCGGCGCCTCGCAGGATGGATCGGGCGCGGCCTGGAGAGTCGCCCAGGGGTGTGGGCCACGGCCCTGGTGGTGCCGGCGCTCCTGCTGGCCGTCTGGAACGTCGTGGCGGAGGCGGAGTGGGTGTCCAACCTCGTCCTCCCGCCGCCGGCGCTCGTCCTGCAGAGCCTGCGTGAGCTCTGGGGCGACGGGACGATCCAGTCCAACCTCGCGATCAGCGCCCTCCGCGTCGCGAAGGGGTTCTCGGTCGGCGCGTCCGCGGGGCTCGTCCTCGGGACCGCGCTCGGCCTCTCGGCGCGGTTCCAGGCGTACGTCCAGCCGACCCTCATGGCGGTCTACCAGGTGAACGTCATGGCCTGGCTGCCGCTGCTCATCCTCGTCTTCGGCATCGACGAGCCGCTCAAGACCGCCGCGATCGGCTACGCGAGCGCCCTGCCGATCACCCTCAACGTCGCCAAGGGGATCGCGGGGATCCCCGTGAAGTGGCTCGAGCTGGCGAGGGTCCATCGTCTCTCCCGGCTGGCGACGGTCCGGCGGGTCGCCCTGCCGGCGACCCTGCCGGCGCTCTTCACCGGCGTCAGGAGCGGCCTCGGCGCCGCCTGGACCTCCCTCGTCGTGGTGGAGCTCATCGCCTCCAGCGAGGGGGTCGGGTTCATGGTGGTCTGGGGGCGCCAGCTCTTCCAGCTCGACGTCGTGATCGTCGCGATCATCGTCATCGGCGTCGTCGGGCTCTCCCTCGACCTCGTCCTCTCCACCCTCGAGCGGCGCCTGCAGCTCTGGCACCGCTCCGCGTTCTAGGGGGCCTTCATGGCTGCCGTCGCGCTGCCTCGCATCCCGCCGCGCCTGAGGCGCGCCGTCGTCCTCCCCGCCGCGATCCTCGTGGTCTGGGCCTTCGTGGCTCACCATCGGTTCGTCGATCCGAACCTGATCCCCAGCCCGAGAACGGTCGCCTCGACCTTCCGGAGCGAGGTGCTCACGGCGGAGTACGCGGCGTGCGTGGCCGCGAGCCTGAAGCGGACCTTCGCCGGCTACGTCATCGCCGTGGCGGTGGGGATCGCCATCGGCACGCTCCTCGGGGTGTCGCGCTGGGCCGAGCGGCTCGTCGCCCCCACCTTCCACGCCTACCGGCAGATCGCCCCCTTCGCCTGGATCCCCCTCATCTCGGCCTGGGTCGGTGGCGGCGAGCCCTGCAAGATCGCCTTCATCGCCGTCGCCTCCCTGGCGCCCGTCGTGTTCAACACGTTCCAGGGGGTCCGCGCCGTCGCGGCCGAGCACGTGGAGCTCGCGCGGGTCCTGGAGGTCCGCAGGCTTCGGTTCGCAGCCGGCATCGTGCTCCCCTCGGCCTCGGCCCAGATCCTCACCGGGCTCCACCTCGCCCTCGTCACCTCGTGGCTCGCGACGTTCGGCTCCGAGTTCTTCCTGCAGATCTCCCCCGGCGTCAGCCGGATCCTCATCGAGGGGCGGGCGCTCGGGAGGATGGACCTCGTGGTGGTGGGGGTCGCCGTCATCGGCGCCATCGGCTTCGCCCTGAACGCCGGCATCGCCGCGGTAGAGCGCTGGGTCCTCCGTTGGCGCCCCGCGCAGGTCGCCGAGCACGCCTGATCGTCCTTCCCAAGGAGAGTTCGCACCATGAGCACGCAAGCAAGCACGCCGTCCACCGTCGCCGCTCCGCCGATCACCGCCCGGGGCGTCGGGAAGCGCTTCCTGTCGAACGGCGGCGAGGTCGTCGCCCTCGACGGGGTGGACGTCGAGGTGAAGCCCGGGGAGTTCCTCTCGATCATCGGAGGGAGCGGCTGCGGCAAGAGCACCTTCCTGCGGATCCTCGCGGGGCTCGAGAAGAGGGACGCCGGCCACGTGGCGGTCGACGGCACGCCCATCGACGGCCCCTCCCTGGATCGGGGGATCATGTTCCAGGACAGCCGGCTCCTGCCGTGGCTCACGGTGGAGAAGAACGTCGGCTTCGCCCTCGCCCACCTCCCGAAGGCCGAGGCGCGGGAGCGCGTCGCCGAGGCGATCCGGGTCGTCGGGCTCGAGGGGTTCGAGAAGGCCTGGCCGCACCAGCTCTCGGGCGGCATGGCGCAGCGGGCAGCGATCGCCCGCGTCCTCGTGAACCGGCCGCGCGTGCTCCTCCTCGACGAGCCCTTCGGGGCCCTCGACGCGCTCACCAAGATCCAGATGCAGCAGGAGCTGCTCCGCATCTGGCAGGCCGAGAAGTCGACCGTCATCCTGGTCACCCACGACATCGAGGAGGCGGTCTTCCTCGGCGATCGCGTCGCGATCATGTCGAGCCGCCCGGGGACCGTCCGCCGGATCGTCGACGTGAACCTGTCGCGGCCGCGCGATCGCAGCGACTCCGCCTTCGCCTCCCTGCGCCGCAAGATCTACGCCGAGTTCTTCACCGTCTCCGACGCCGAGATCGAGTTCCAGATCTGACGCGCGCCTTCGCGCCCAGCGTCGCCACCCCACTCACCCCTCCCGGAGCGAACGTCGTGAGCAAGAGCACCCAGCACCTGGCCATCTACGGCAAGGGCGGCATCGGAAAGTCCACCACCACCTCCAACCTCGCAGCGGCGCTCGCCGACCAGGGGCTCAAGGTCATCCAGATCGGCTGCGACCCGAAGAGCGACTCGACCACCACGCTCCGGGGCGGCAAGTACCTCAACACCGTCCTCGACAGCACCCGGGACGGCGGGAAGGTGCGGCTGGAGGACGTCTCGGTCGTCGGCTTCGGCGGCGTCCTCTGCATCGAGGCCGGCGGGCCGGTGCCCGGCGTCGGCTGCGCCGGGCGCGGCATCAACGCCGCCATCGAGCTGCTCCGCGACCTGCGCCTCTTCGAGGAGTTCCGGCCCGACGTGGTGCTCTACGACGTGCTCGGCGACGTGGTCTGCGGCGGGTTCGCCGTGCCGATCCGCGAGGGGCTCACCGACCGGGTCTACGTCGTCACCTCCTCCGACTTCATGGCGATCTACGCCGCCAACAACCTCTTCAAGGCCGTGAACAAGTACGCCCCGTCCGGCGGGGCGAAGCTCGGCGGGGTCATCGCCAACTCGGTGGCCCAGCCCTGGGCGCGGTCGCTCATCGACGACTTCGCGAAGACGACCGGCACGCGCGCCGTCGAGTACGTCCCGCGCTCCACGGTCGTGGCGCAGTCGGAGCTCTACGGCCAGACCGTGATCGAGGCCAACCCGCGCTCCCCCCAGGCGGACGTCTACCGGCGGCTCGCGACGACGGTCTACGAGGACCGCGAGAGCGTCATCCCGAAGCCCCTGGGGCCGAACGAGCTGCGGGAGTGGGCGCGCCGCTGGGGCAGCCTCATCCTCGACAACGAGCAGGGCGTCGTCCAGGCGCAGGCGGGGATCTGATGGGCTCGGAAGATCGGGCCACGCCCGCCATCCAGCACCGGACCGCGGCGACGCGCGAGAAGCGCGCCGGCGCCATCGCGGCCTACGCCGGGACCGCCGGGCGGCTCGCGCTCGAGGCGGCCGGGTCCGCCCTCGCCCCGCGCGTCCGGACGTTCGCCCAGGACGCCACGAACGATCTCCAGCGCGCCCTCGAGCTGCTCCGCACCATCGAGGGGCTCGGGATCGTCGTCCACGGCCCCGCCGGCTGCGCGGGGACGCTGCACGGGGACGGCCCCGCCGCGCCCTGGGCGGTGACGGGGCTCGACCAGCGCGACTCGATCATGGGGGGCGACGGGCGCCTCCGCGAGGCCATCCGCCGCCTGCACGCCCAGCGCGGGCCCAGGGCGATCGTCGTCCTCGGGACGCCGGTGGTCGCCATCAACGGCGACGAGCTCCAGACGGTCACCGACGAGCTCTCCGAGGAGCTCGGCATCCCGATCGCGCCGATCCTCACCGACGGCTTCCGTTCGCGGATCGGCGCCACGGGCCACGACGTCGCGGTTCACGGCCTCCTCAAGCACCTCCTGCCGCAGCGGCAGGCCGCCGCCGCCTCGCGGGTCAACCTGCTCGCCGTCGCCGAAGGTGCAGAGGAGGTGCAGGGGCTCCGCCGCTTGCTCCTGGAGGCCGGGATCGAGAGCCGGACGTTCCCGCGCGGGGCCTCGGTCGAGGGGCTGCGGGAGATCGTGAACGCGGTGCTCTCGGTCTCGGTCGACCCCGACGAGTCGGAGTATGCCGGCCAGGCGCTGCGGCAGCTGCGCGGCGTCCCCTACCTCTCGCCGCCAGCTCCGATCGGCGCCGCGGGGACCGCCGCGTGGCTCGCCGCCGTGGGGGAGGCGATGGGGCTCGACGTCTCGGAGGTCGCGGCGCGCCAGGGCGCGCGGCTCGCGGGGGCCGTCGCGAGGCTCGCACCACACGCGGGCGCGCGGGTCTTCGTGAGCCTCCCCGCGGCGCAGGCCTTCGCCGTCGCGGGGCTCGTGCGCGAGCTGGGCCTCTCGGTCGCCGGGATCGGCGTGCCCTCCATCGGGCCCGCCCACGCTGGCGCGCTGAGGGCGGTCGCGGCGGCCGATCCGGGGATCCCGGTCCTGGTGGGGGAGGGGCAGGCCTTCGAGGAGGTGAACCTGCTCCGCACGCTGGGGGCGGAGCTGCTCGTCAGCCGGGGCACCGCGCCGCTCCACGCGCTGAGGCTCGGCGTGCCCGTCCTGGACCTCGCGAGCGTCCCGGTCCTCGGCTTCGACGGCCTCGAGGGGTTCGCGGAGGCGGCGCGCCGCCGGCTCGCGAACCCGGCGCTGGCCCGCTTCTTCGCCGGCGGGCGCGAGCCGTACCTCCCCGGCTGGCTCTCCAAGAGCACCCACTGGTTCATCAAGCACGAGGTGAAGTGAAATGGCCGCCCTCGACGATCGAAACGGCTGCGCCCTGCACGGCGCGCTCGCGCTCCTCGACGCCGTGGAGGGGATCGTCCCGATCCTCCACGCGTCGGCCGGCTGCGGCGTGGCCGGGAACGTCGCGACCGCCGCCCTCGCGGGGCTGTCCGCGAGCCCGCTCGCGGCCGGCGGTGAGACGAGCTCCACGGTCCTGCACGAGAAGCAGGTGGTCTTCGGCGGGACGTCGCGCCTGCGCGAGCAGATCAAGAACACCGTGAAGGTCCACGCGGGCGACCTCTACGTCGTCGCGTCGGGCTGCGTCCCCGAGGTGGTCGGGGACGACGTGCCGGCGATGGTGAAGGAGGCGCGCGAGCAGCGCTTCCCGGTCCTCTCCCTCGCGGCCCCCGGCTTCAAGGGGAGCGCCTGGAGCGGCTACGCCCTCGCCGCGCGGGCGCTGCTCGACCAGCTCCCGGCCCTGCTGCCGCCGACGGCGGCGGGGCCCGCCCCCGACGTGAACCTCTTCGGGATCGTCCCGGGGCGCGATCCGGGCTGGGACGGTGACCTGCTGGAGATCGAGGCGCTGCTCGCGGAGGCGGGCGTCCGCGCCAACCGGCTCCTGGGCTGGGGGCAGGGCGTGGAGGCGTGGCGGGAGGCGCCGCGCGCCCGGGCGAGCGTGGTGCTCTCACCGTGGGGGGCGCCGGCCGCGGCGCTCCTCGCCGAGCGCCACGGCACGCCGATCGTCGACCTCGGCTTCGTCCCCGTCGGGAGCCGCGACGCCGGCCTGCTGGTCGAGCGGGTCGCCGCCGCGCTCGCGCTCCCCCAGGGGACCCTCGACGCGGCGCGGGCCCGCCTCGATGGGCGGCTTCGCCACTTCCTGGGAAAGGCGGCCGCGACGCTCCTGCTCGCCGACGTCCAGAAGCGGACCGCCGTGGTCGGCCCCTCGGCCACGGCCGTCGGCCAGGCGCGCTTCCTCGCCGGGACCCTCGGGCAGCTGGTGGAGCGGGTCGTGATCACCGACGAGCCGGCCGCCGACCGACGCGCCGCCCTGGCCGCCGCCGTCCGGGAGGAGGCGGGCGCCGGCGTCGAGGTGCTCTTCCAGGCCTGCCGCGGCGAGATCGAGGCGCTCCTGCGCCGCTCGGGTCCGGAGCTGGTCCTCGGCAGCGCGCTGGAGCGGGCCGGCGCCCAGGGCGGCGGCGCGGCCCTGGTCGAGGGCGCCGGTCCGGTCCGGCGCTCGCCGATCCTGCGCCGCAGCCTCGCGGGGGTGGACGGGGCGATCCGGCTGGTCGAGGAGATCATCGCCTCGCTGCGAGCCCTCCCCGTCGTCGAACCCCCCGTCGAACGCGCCGGGCACGAGGCGCCGTCGCTCCACCCCTGCAACCCCGTCCAGGCCACCCAGAACCGAGGAGGATGACATGTCCGCATGCAAGGAGAAGCTGCACCGCGAGCTCGAGCTGAAGGCCCACCTCAGCCAGGAGGGGATCACCTTCGATCCCGCGATCTTCCAGGGGCTCCACGTGGGAGGCGAGCACCAGGAGCAGGTCCACTGCCTGTTCGAGTACGACACCGACACGCACGTCGGGCTCGATCTGCCCCCCTATCTCGTCCTCCCGAATGGCCTCGTGGCCCTCTTCAACTACACGCGCAGATCGCCGAACCGGCTCGTCCGCGAGGGCTCCCAGTTCGCGATCCGCAGGGCGAACGGCGACGAGATCCCGGTGACCTTCGCGAAGCGCCCGGGCTACTACGCGAAGAAGACCTCGGACGGCACGGCCATGAAGACCGTCGCGGTGCACAACACCGACGACGTGGTCTTCGTCGCCTACAGCAACGAGTGCTCGCTCAAGGCGACGGGCAAGGACTGCCTCTTCTGCAACATCAACGCGACCCGGGACACCTACGGCGAGGCCGACGGGGTCAAGTGGAAGTACCCGCGCCAGATCGGCGAGACGATCGCCGCGGCGTACGCCGAAGGGGCGCGCCACCTGACCATCAGCGGCGGCTTCGTGCCGGAGCGGCGCGAGGTCGACTACTACCTGGACGTCGCCGAGAGCATCAAGGAGCAGACCGGCCTCTCCGACTTCAACGGGACGGCCTGCATCGGCGCGCCGCAGGATCTCTCGGTCATCGAGAAGTACAGGGAGGTCGGCTACCGGACGCTCGCGATCAACATCGAGGTCTGGAACGAGCACTTCTTCCGCGCCTACTGCCCCGGCAAGGAGCAGCTCTGCGGCGGGCAGCCGCACTGGATCCGGGCGCTGGAGCACGCGGTGGACGTCTTCGGCCGCGGGCGCGTGCGCTCCAACATGGTGGGCGGGCTGGAGAGCAAGGCCTCCACGCTGGAGGGGATCGAGCAGCTGACGTCGAAGGGGATCATCGCCATCTCCCCCGCCTGGTTCCCGAACCCCGGCTCGGCCCTCGAGGGGCACCGCTCGCCCGAGCCCGAGTGGCACCTCGACGTCGCCCGGAAGACGGCGGCGATCTACCGGAAGGTCGGCTTCACCTGGGACCAGATCTACGACGCCAACGCCGCCCCGATCACCCTCGTCCACGACATCTACCGGATCGAGGAGGGGCGCCTGCCCGTCCAGCGGCCGGCGGAGGGCTGCGCGCGCAGGCAGCCGGCGGCGAGCGCGGCCGCGGCCGTGCAGGCGTAAGGGGGGCGCCATGGGCTGCCGGGCGAAGGAGACGAGCGGAGCGAAGGGGCCCGTCCTGGTGACGGGGGGATCGAGCGGGATCGGCGCCGCGGTCGTGCGGCTCGCCGCGTCGCGCGGCACGCCGATCGCGTTCACGTACCGGCGGCAGCGGGCGGCGGCGGACGCGCTCGTCGCGGAGCTCTCCGCGGCGGGGGCCGAGGTCCACGCCATCGCCGCCGACGTGGCCAGGGAGGAGGATCTCGTCCGGCTCTTCGACGAGGTCGACCGGCGGTTCGCGGGGCGACCGCTCTCGGGGCTGGTCAACAGCGCGGGGACGGGCGGGAAGCACGGCCCGGTCGACGGCTTCACGGGCGAGGCCCTCGCCGCCCTCTGGGCGACCAACCTGACGGGCACCCTCCTGGCCTGCCGCGAGGCGGTGAAGCGGTTCGCCGCGAGGCCCGGCGGCGGCGCCATCGTGAACGTCTCGTCGATGGCGGCGACCATCGGCGGCCGGCCCGGCGCGTCGGCCTACGCGGCCTCGAAGGCTGCCGTGGACGCCTTCACGGTGGGGCTCGCGAAGGAGGTCGCCGCGAAGGGGATCCGGGTCAACGCGGTGCGGCCCGGCTTCACCCGCACCCCGATGACCGAGGCGACGTCCTCCGACGCCGCGGCGCTGGCGGCCGTCACCGCCACCATCCCGATCCAGCGGCCGGCCACGGCCGAGGAGGTCGCGCACCCGATCGTCTGGCTCCTCTCCGACGAGGCCTCCTTCGTCACGGGCGCACGGCTCGACGTCTCGGGCGGGGGCTTCCTCGTCGGCGGCACGCGGAAGGCCACGTGACGGGCGGATGACCTCCCACCCATCTGGCGAGGGAGCGATGCACGACGGCGGGTCGGAGGGGCCGTGTCGGAGCCGCCTCGAGACGCCTCCCGCCGGCTTCCTCGCGCTCACGGCCCTCGCGGGGCTCAACAACGGCCTGTCGCGCGTTACCGCATCCCTCCACGCGGTCGCGCTCGGCGCCAGCGCCGCGCAGCTGGGGCTGCTCGCGGCGACGCCGGGGCTGGGGCTGATGCTCGTGAGCGTCCCGGGCGGCGCCTTCGTCCGGCGGCACGGGCTGCGGCGCACCTTCGTCACCGGGAGCGTCCTCTCGGGGCTCGCCTTCACGCTGGTGCCGGCCCTGCGCACCCCGGCCTTCCTCATCGCCTGCACGGCGATCGGCGGGATGGGGATGTCGCTCCGGTACCTGGTGACGAACCTCGTGGTGATGGGGGTCGTGGAGCGGTCCGGCAGCGACCGCGCCGGCTGGTTCCGGGGGAGCAACCAGCTCACGATGATGCTGATCGCGCCCGCCGTCGCGGTGCCGCTCGTGGCGGCGGCGGGCTTCTCGCTCGCCTGGTGGCTGATCGCCGGCACGTGCCTGCTGGCCGCGATCGCGGCGGCCTGCGTGTTCGGGGATGGTGCGCCCCGGGCGCCCGCCCGGGACGCCTGGGCGGTGCTCTCGCTCGGTCGCGACCGTCGCCTGCTCGGCCTGGCCTCCGTCGAGGCGCTGACCCAGGCGACCCTGGGCTACTTCTCGTACTTCATCATCCCGATCGCGGTGAAGGTGCACGGCATGCCGGCCACGGCTGCGGGGGCGCTGCTCTCCACCCAGGCGGCCGGCTTCATCCTCGCGCTCTTCGCGCTCGGCGGGGTCGCGCGCTGGCTCGAACGGGGCCGGTTCGCGGCGCTCGCCTACGGCGCGGTGGCCCTCGCCCTCGGGCTGCTGGGCGCGTCCCGCAGCGCCGGGGGCCTCTGGGCGGGGAGCGTCCTGCTGGGGCTCGCCCTGGGGCTCGTCCACCTCGACAACCTGATCCGGTCGGCGCGGCTCGGCGCGGACGCCGGGCGCGAGGCGGTCGCCGGCTCCCTGGCGCTGTCCGGCGCCCTGGGCGGACTGGCGGGCGGCGTGTGCGGGGGGCTCGCGGCGGGGAGCATCGGCCTCGCGGGCTTCTTCCTGGTGCTAGCGAGCCTGTTCGCCGGGATGGGCTGGCGCAGGCTCCGGGACGCGCGCGGCGGAGGGGCGGAAGCGCGCCCACGCGATCCCGAGCTTCCTCATCCGCGCCCGGAGCGTGTGCGGGTTCACGTCGAGCAGTGACGCGGCGCCGCCGGGTCCCTCGATCCGCCCGGACGTGGCCATCAGCGTCCGCTCGATGTGCTCGATCACGACGGTGTCCAGCGTCTTGAAGCCGGCGACGCGGGCGTCCGACTCGCCGTGCACGAACGTCGGGGTCTGGGGGAGGGGAGGCGTCCCCCCGTCGAGCAGGGCCGCCTGCTCGAGCGCGGCCGGGATCTCCAGCCGGCGGCCCCCGCCGAGGAGCGCCGCGCGCTCGATCACCGCGGCCAGCTCGCGGACGTTGCCGGGCCAGGACTGGGCGCGCAGCAGGGCGAGGTCCTCGGTCGTGGGGGTCACCGGGGCGCCGAAGATGCGCTCGCCGGCGATCGCGGCGAAGTGGGCGGCGAGGGTGGCGACGTCTTCGGGCCGGGCCCGGAGCGGCGGGATCCGGATCGGGAAGACGCTCAGCCGGTACCAGAGGTCGCGGCGGAAGAGGCCGCTGCCGACCATCTCGGAGAGGTCCCGGTGGGTGGCGGCCACGACGCGCACGTCGACGGAGAGCGGGCGCTGGCCGCCGACCCGCTCGAACGTGCCGTCCTGCAGCACGCGGAGGAGCCGGACCTGGGCGGCGAGGGGCAGCTCTCCCACCTCGTCGAGGAAGAGCGTCCCGCCGTCCGCCCGCTCGAACCAACCCTTCCGCTCCCCGACGGCGCCGGTGAAGCTGCCGCGCTCGTGGCCGAAGAGCTCCGAGTCGACGAGCTCCGGAGGGATGGCACCGCAGTTCACGCGGACGATGGGGGCCCCCGCCCTCGGGGAGCGCTCGTGGATGGCCCGCGCCACCACCTCCTTGCCCGAGCCGGTCTCGCCGACGACGAGGACCGGGGCGTCCGCCGAGGCGACGCGCCGCACGAGGTTCATCACCTCGCGGAGCCCCTCCTGCTCCCCGACGATGAGGCCGCCGGCGTGCGCCGGGAGCCGCGCGCGGCCGCTCGCCTCGGCGCACGGCGCCACGAGGACGCGCCGCGGTGCGTTCATGGGTGGCTCTCCTCTCGTGCCGTGGGCCGCATGGGCTCCCCCTCGCGTGTCGTCCGTCATAGCGGACAGCAACCTGCTAACACGGACATGCGCGCAGCGTCAAATCGCGCGCGGCGATCCCTGAGCATCTGCAGCCGCGCGTCGACCGGCCCGTCGCGGTGTCCGCGTCGACGGACAAAGGTCCGTCCGAGTTGACAGCACTCCGCGATAACAGATATTCGTCCAGTCGCGATGAAAGGGAGCCGTCACATGGGTCAGAGCGCCGAGGTGAAGCCGATCGCCGGCCCGGGCCGCCAGCGGGCGAACGGGGAGATCGAGGACGACGGGGACCTCAAGCCGGTCGTCGGCGCGAACCTGCGCCGGCTCCGGGTGCGGCGCGGCCTGTCGCTGGATCGGCTCGCGGACGCCAGCGGGGTCTCGCGGGCCATGTTGTCGCAGGTGGAGCTGGGCCGTTCCACTCCCACCGTCAACCTGGTCTCCCGCATCGCCCGGGCGCTGGGGGTCCCGTTCTCCGCCCTCATCGCGGTGAAGGACACGAGCCGTCTCTTCATCCTGCGGTCCGAGGAGGCGAAGGTCCTGTCGTCGCACGACGGCGCCTTCACCTCCCGCGCCCTGTTCCCGTTCGACGCGCCGCGGCGGGTGGAGTTCTACGAGCTGAGGCTGGCGCCGGGCGCCACCGAGCACGCCGAGCCCCACACGCCCGGGACCGTCGAGAACCTGGTCGTCGCCTCCGGCGCCGTGGAGCTGGAGGTCGGCGGGCAGCGGTCGACGCTCGGACCCGGCGACGCCATCGTCTTCGCCGCCGACCTGCCCCACGCCTACGTCAACCGGGCCCCGGTCGAGTCGGTGATGTACCTCGTGATGACCTACGCCGAGACCGTGGGGTAGCCTTCGCCCGATGCGCTCCCTTCGCCCCGAGACGCTCGCGATCCACGCCGACGCGGGGATCGATCCCGCTCCGGACGTCGCCCCGCCCATCCACGTCTCGACCACCTTCGACGCCGAGAACCCGGCCGGCCTCCTGTACTCGCGCTTCGAGCAGCCCACGCGCCAGCGGCTGGAGGCGATCCTCGGCGCCCTCGACGGCGGCGAGGCGGTCACCTACGCGTCGGGGCTCGCGGCCGTCACGGCGGCCATCAACGTCCTCCACCCGCGTCGGGTGGCCATCGCGCCGGGAGGCTACTTCGGCTGCCAGGCGGCCATCGACGCGTTCCTCCCCTGGGGGCTGCGGAAGGTCCCGCTCGACGCGCCCCTGGGCCCTGGGGACGTCGTCTGGATCGAGACCCCGCTCAACCCGACCTGCGAGCTGCAGGACATCGCGGCGCACGCCGCCCGCGCCCGCGCCGCCGGCGCGCTCCTCGTGGTGGACGGCACCTTCGCGCCGCCGCCCATCCAGCGGCCGCTCGACCTCGGCGCGGATCTCGTCCTTCACTCGTCCAGCAAGTACCTCGGTGGCCACTCCGACGCCCTGGGCGGCGTCCTGGTCGCCCGGGACCCGGCGCTCGCGCGCCGGCTCAAGGACGCGAGGATCGTGGCAGGCTCGGTGCCGGGGGCGCTGGAGACCTGGCTGACGCTGCGCGGGGTCCGGACGCTCGGCGTGCGCGTGCAGCGGCAGTGCGAGACCGCGGCCCGGCTCGCGGCGGTGCTCGAGCCGAGGGTCGCGCGCGTCTGGCACCCGTCACTCCCCTCCCACCCCGGCCACGCCCTCGCCGCCCGCCAGATGAAGGGCGCGGGGCCCATGCTCTCGATCGAGCTCGAGACCGAGGCGGCGGCCCGCGCGCTCCCCGGCGAGCTGACGCTCTTCCGCGCGGCCACTTCCCTCGGCGGCGTGGAGTCGCTCATCGAGTGGCGGCGCCGGCTGGACGCCAACGCCCCGCCGACGCTGCTGCGCGTCTCGGTCGGGCTCGAGGACGCGGACGACCTCGCGGCCGACCTGCTCGCCGGGCTGGCGCGGCTGTAGCCGGACCGACCGAAGAAGGATGGAGGAGAATCCAGTCTAGCGGACGGACGGGCGGCGCTCCTCCCGCGCCCCCCGGCTCCCGGGGGCCCAGAGCGCCGGAAAGGGCTGAGAATACGCGGTGACGCGCGGGTTCGCCGCGGGGAAGGGGGTGCGGCGGGGGGTCGCCGGGACCTCCGTTTGACAGGAGTCGCGTCCGTCATATAGGATTCCTCTCCGTTGCTCGCGCCGCGCCGCGTCCCGCTCCCTGGGACGGCGAACGCGACCGGGCCGGAGACGAGAACGCCATGGCCGACGCCCACCGCCCCTCCGACGATCCCCGCGCGCGCCCCTCCTTCGCGGACGCGGGCGAGATCGACGACTTCGTCGTCCAGCTCGGCAGGTACGAGCGGGGGGAGCTGGACGCCGACGCCTGGCGGAGCTACCGCGTCGCGCGGGGCGCGTACAGCCAGCGGCAGGAGGGCGTCCACATGCTCCGCATCAAGGTGCCCCAGGGGATCGCGACGGCGGCGCAGCTCCGGGCCCTGGCGGCCGTCGTCGAGGAGCACGCCTGCGGCTACGCCCACCTGACGACGCGGCAGAACCTGCAGGTCTACTTCCTTCGCCCCGCCGATCTCGAGCCGGCCCTGCGCTCGCTCGCTTCCGCCGGGATCACCACCTCCGGGACCGGCGGGAACGCGGTCCGCAACGTGGTCGCCTGCCCGCTCGCGGGGGTCTCGGCGTCGGAGCCGTTCGACGTCACGCCCTACGCCGAGGCGCTCACCCGCCACTTCCTCCGCCACCCGCTCGCCTCGACGCTGCCGCGTAAGTTCAAGATCGCGCTGGAGGGCTGCGCGGAGGACCACGTCGCCACGGCGATCCAGGACCTCGGGCTCCGGGCCGTCGTCCGGGACGGGGCCGCGGGGCCCGAGCGCGGCTTCGCGGTGACGATCGCCGGCGGCACCTCGTCGCTCCCGACCAACGGCGCGCGGCTCTACGACTTCCTTCCGGCCGGCGAGATCCTCTCGCTCGCCGAGGCGCTCGTGCGGATCTTCCACGCCCGCGGCGACCGCGCGAACCGGAGCCGGAACCGGCTCAAGTTCCTCGTGAAGGCGCTCGGCTTCGAGCCCTTCCGTGCGCTGGTGGACGAGGCGCTGGCGAAGGTCCGCTCCGAGGGGGCTCCGGCCCTGCCGTTCCCGCCCCAGGCGCCGCCCGTCGAGGCGGCGCCCGCCTTCGCGCGCCCCGCGGCGCCGTCGCCTGCCGAGATCGCCATCCGCCTCCGCGCCCAGCCGCCGCGCGGGCTGCCGGTGCCCGCCCCCTGGACCTCGCCGCCCTCCCCCGCGGCCGTCGCCGCCTTCCTGAGGACCAACGTCCAGCCGCAGCGGCAGGCGGGGTTCTCGGTCGTCACCGTCGCGGCGCCGCGCGGCGAGGTCGCCGGCGTGCAGTTGCTCGTCCTCGCCGACCTCGCGCTCGCGTACGGGGACGGCACCGCGCGCTTCGGCAGCGGCGGCCAGATCCTGCTGCGCTGGGTGGCCGACGCCGACCTGGAGCCGCTCGCCGTCCGGCTCGCCGCCGCCGGGCTGCTGCGCGACGGGGCCGGGAGCGCGGCCAACGTCGTCGCCTGCCCGGGCGGCGACGTCTGCCGCCTCGCGGTGACCCGCTCGCGCAACGTCGCGGCGCTGATCGAGGAGGAGATCCGCGCGAAGCTGGGCGACGCCGCCCTCGCGACCCCTCTCCCCGTCCACGTGTCCGGCTGCCCCAACGGCTGCTCGCAGCACCACCTCGCCGCCATCGGGCTCCAGGGGAGCGCCCGCCGCGTGGGGGACCGGATCGTCCCGCAGTACTTCGTCCTCGTCGGGGGCGGGATCGGCGCCGACGGCGCGCGCTTCGTCCAGCTGGCGGGGAAGGTGCCGGCCCGCCGCGGACCGGAGGCGGTGCGGGCGCTCGTCGCCCTCTACCTCGCGGAGCGGACCGCGGGGGAGGCCGCGAGCGACTTCTTCCGGCGCGCCCTCGACCGGGCACGGTTCGTCCTCGCGCCGTTCGAGGCGACCAACCCGGCGGAGCTGACCGCGGAGGACTTCCAGGAGCCGGGCGCCGCGGGGGTCTTCGCCCCCGACGTCCAGGCGAGCGAGTGCGCCGCATGACGCGCGCGGCGCAGGAGGAGGTGTCGGCGCCCGCCTGAGGCGCCGGAAGGGAGCCGGGCGGCGGAGGTCCGCCGCGCGGCGCAGGACCGTGGCGATTTGCGGCGTATTGCGGCCACGTAAAAGACAACCGCTAAAAAGTCACTCACCGGCGTCGACGCCCCCCGGGGCGGGCGGCGGTGGGTCCGGAAGGAAGTCGAACATGTCCAAGTCTGCCGTGGCGGCCGTGGCCGCCCCCGGCGCGGCGTCGAACGGCCCGCGCCCCATCTCCCTCGTCTGTCGCCTCTGCGGGGAGCCCGCCGAGGCGCAGCCGGTCGCGACCTGCGAGCACTGCCTCGGGCCCCTCGAGCCGGCCTACGACCCGGCCCGCAGGCTGCCGACCCGCGCGGAGATCGAGGCGCGCCCGCGCTCCATCTGGCGGTACGCCGAGTGGCTCCCGGTGGTCGGAGCGCCGGTGGTCTCCCTCGACACGGGCTACACCCCCCTCTTCGAGTCGGCGGCCCTCGCGAAGGCGCTCGGCGTGCGCCGGGCCTGGGTGAAGAACGACGCCGTCTCCCACCCGACGCTCTCCTTCAAGGATCGCGTGGTCGCCGTCGCGCTCAACGCCGCGAAGGCCTTCGGGATCGGGACGGTCGGCTGCGCCTCCACCGGCAACCTCGCCAACTCGGTCGCCGCCCACGCCGCCCGCGCGGGGCTCGCGTCCTGGATCTTCATCCCGCACGACCTCGAGATCGGGAAGGTGATCGGCACCGCGGTCTACGGCCCGCGCCTCGTCCGGGTGCAGGGGAACTACGACGACGTGAACCGGCTCTGCTCCCAGGTGGCGGACCGGTTCGGGTGGGGGATCGTCAACGTCAACTTGCGCAGCTACTACGGCGAGGGCTCCAAGACCGTCGCCTACGAGATCGCCGAGCAGCTCGGCTGGCGGACCCCCGACGCGGTGATCGCGCCGATGGCCGGCGGCTCCCTCGTCACCAAGATTGACAAGGGCTTCCACGACTTCGCGAAGGCGGGGCTCATCGACGGCGCCCACCCGCGGATCTACGGCGCGCAGGCGACCGGCTGCTCGCCGATCGTGAACCTCGTGCAGCGCGGCGGCGAGAGGATCGAGCCGGTGGTCCCCAACACGATCGCCCGCTCCATCGCCATCGGGAACCCCGCCGACGGGCGGTTCGCCGCGAAGGCCATCTCCACCTCGGGCGGCGCCGCGGCGGCCGTGACCGACGAGGAGTTGGTGGCCGGCATCCGGCTGCTCGCCGAGACGACCGGCGTCTTCACCGAGACGGCCGGCGGCGTGACCGTCGCGGCGGCGCTGAAGCTCGCCCGGGAGGGGAAGCTGAAGCCGGCCGACGAGCTCGTCCTCTGCATCACCGGCAACGGCCTCAAGACCATCGAGGCGGTCCAGCCGGCGCTCCCCGTGGCCCCCGTCATCCCACCGAAGCTCGGCGCCGTCGCCGCGCTCGTCGACGCCCGTTAGATCATCGAGGAAAGAGGTCCATCACATGTCAGTGACCGTTCGCATCCCCACCGTCCTCGCCCGCGCCGCGGGCGGGAAGACCACCCACGAGGCGACCGGCGCCACCGTCGGCGAGGTGGTGACCGCCATCGCGGCGCTCCACCCCGAGCTGGGCAACAAGCTGCGCGACGCGAAGGGGGAGCCGTACCCGTACGTCGTCTTCTACCTGAACGACGAGGACATCCGGTTCCAGCAGGGCTTCGCGACGCCCGTCGCGGACGGCGCCGAGATCGTCGTCGTCCCCGCCATCGCCGGAGGGTAGCCATGCCGCTCGGACGCCCAGCCTCGGAGCTGCCGAAGCTGTCGAAGGAGGAGATCCTCCGCTACGGCCGCCACCTGATCATCCCGGACGTCGGGCTGACCGGGCAGCGGCGGCTCAAGGACGCGCGGATCCTGATGGTCGGCGCCGGCGGCCTCGGCTCGCCCATCGGCCTCTACCTCGCCGCCGCCGGGGTGGGCACCATCGGCATCGTCGAGTTCGACACGGTCGACGAGACCAACCTCCAGCGCCAGATCCTCCACGGCACGAAGGACGTCGGCCGCAAGAAGCTCGACTCCGCGCGCGACCGGATCCACGACGTCAACCCGAACGTGAAGGTGATCGGGCACGACACCCGGTTCGACGCGACCAACGCCATCGAGCTGGTCCGCGACTACGACCTGGTGGTGGACGGCACCGACAACTTCGCCGCGCGCTACCTGACCAACGACGCCTGCGTCCTGCTCGGGAAGCCGAACGTCTACGGCTCGATCTTCCGGTTCGAGGGGCAGTCCTCCGTCTTCTGCACGAAGGACGGCCCGTGCTTCCGCTGCCTGCACCGCGATCCGCCACCCCCGGGCGCCGTCCCGTCCTGCGCGGAGGGGGGCGTCCTCGGCGTGCTGCCGGGGCTCCTCGGGGTGATCCAGGCGACCGAGGCGGTGAAGCTCATCACGGGCATCGGCGAGTCGCTCATCGGCCGGTTGCTCCTCGTGGACGCGCTCCAGATGTCGTTCCGGACCGTCAAGCTGCGCCGGGATCCCGACTGTCCCGCCTGCGGCAAGCGGACGATCACGTCGCTCGTCGAGTACACGCAGCTCTGTGGGCTGCGGAGCCACGCCGACGACGCCGACGTCCCGACCCTCCAGCCGGAGGAGCTCGAGCAGCGGCTCCGCAAGGGCGACGCGATCGACCTCATCGACGTCCGCGAGCCGAACGAGTGGGAGATCGGCCGGATCGACGGGGCGCGCCTCGCGCCGCTCGACGACTTCGCCGAGACGCTCGCGACCCTCGACCTGGAGAAGGACGTGGTCGTCTACTGCAAGATGGGCGGCCGCAGCGCCCGCGCGGTCCGGCAGCTCCAGGCGGCGGGGTTCACCCGCGTCTGGAACCTCGCCGGCGGCATCGACCGCTGGAGCGCCGAGGTCGACCCCACGGTGCCGAGGTACTGAGCCATGAGCGCCGTGGAGACCGCCCGACCCATCCCCATGGTGGATGCGCGGGCCAGCCGGCTCGCGCAGGGGCTCACCGCGCTCCTGGTCGTCGTGGCGCTCGCCTCGGAGCGCTGGCCGCTCCTCGTCCTGCCGCTCGCGCACCTGCTCTCGTCGCTGGCGATCGGCAAGCGGGGGAACCTCGGCCTCGTGGTCTTCGAGGCGCTCCTCGCGCCGCGGCTGGGGCCGGGGGAGACGAAGGACGCGCGCCCGCCCCGCTTCGCCAACCTGGTCGGCGCCCTCTTCCTGCTCGCGGCGCTCGGCGCCCACCTCGCCGGCCTGGCGTGGCTGGGCTGGGCGCTCGCCGCCACGGTGGCGATCCTCGCGGCGCTCGCCGCCACGACCGGCTTCTGCCTGGGGTGCAACATCTATGTCCTCTACAAGCACGTCCAGCCGCACCTCCATCACCGCACCGATCCGAGGCGCGCCGGCTGAGCCCGCGCACGCGCGCCGGCGCGCGCAGCCGCCGATAGAGTCGCTGCTCGGCGCCGTCGGTGACACGCCGCTCGTGCGGCTCCGGAGGGTCGGCGCGGGCCTCCCGGGGATCCGGATCTACGCGAAGGCCGAGTTCATGAACCCGGGCGGCTCGGTGAAGGACCGGGCCGCGCTGCGGATGATCGAGGTGGCGCTCGCCGACGGCAGCTTCGACCCGAAGCGGACGCTCATCGACTCGACGAGCGGGAACACCGGCGTCGCGTACGCCTGGATCTGCGCCGCGCTCGGGCTGCGCTGCGCGCTCGTCATGCCGCGGAACGTGAGCGCCGCCCGCAAGCGGATCTCGGCGGCGTACGGCGCCGAGCTCGTCTTCTCGGATCCGCTCGAGGGCTCGGACGGCGCCATCCGCAAGGTGCGCGAGCTCGTCGCGGCGGAGCCGGAGCGCTGGTTCTACCCGGACCAGTACTCGAAC
>DATIVK010000255.1:0-24114 GCA_035465955.1 Anaeromyxobacteraceae bacterium
CCGAACGTCTTCTTCCGCCGGCTGCCGCCCGAGGCGCGGCTCGCGAAGCTCGACCTCGAGGCCGAGGACGCGCGCTTCGGGACGGCGACCGCGAAGGATCTCTCCTGGAAGGAGGGCTGGGACGTCCTCTCCTGCACCGAGTGCGGCCGCTGCGAGACGCGCTGCCCCACCGTGGTCACCGGCAAGCCGCTCTCGCACAAGGAGGTCAACCGGGCGATCCGGCACCACCTGCTGGAGGTCGGGCCGACGCTCGTGGAGGTCGCGGGAGCGAGGGAGGCGGCGGCGCGCGAGGCGGCCGTCGCGCGTCTCCCGCCGCTCTCGGCCGTCGTCGCGCCCGACACGTTCTGGGCCTGCACGGCGTGCGGGTGGTGCGAGGTGGCCTGCCCCGTCCTCATCGAGAACGTGCCGCGGCTCGTGGATCTGAGGCGCCAGGCGGTCCAGGTGGACGCGGCCATGCCGGACGAGGCGGCGCGCGTCTTCAAGGGGATCGAGACGCAGGGGAACCCGTGGGGCATCGGCTCCAACAAGCGGGCCGACTGGTGCGCCGACCTCGACGTCCCGCGCGTCCAGGCGGGCGCGCCCTTCGAGTACCTCTTCTTCGTCGGCTGCGCCGGCGCGTACGACGAGCGGCAGCAGAAGGTCTCCCGCGCCATCGTCCGGATCCTCCGGGAGGCGAAGGTCTCCTTCGCGATCCTGGGTGAGGAGGAGACCTGCACCGGCGACGCCGCGCGCCGGCTCGGCAACGAGTACCTGGCCCAGCTCCAGGCCTCCTCCCTCGTCGAGACCTTCGGCAAGTACGGGGTGACGAAGGTCCTGGTGCAGTGCCCGCACTGCCTCAACACGATCGCAAACGAGCTGCCCGACTTCGGCGGGCGCTACGAGGTCGTGCACCACGCGCAGCTCATCGCCCGGCTCGTGGCCGACGGGCGGCTGACCCCGGGTGAGGCGAGCGCGCTCGACGGCGCCGCGGTCACGTACCACGACCCCTGCTACCTCGGCCGCTGGAACGGCGTCTACGAGGAGCCCCGCGCCGCCCTCGGCGCCGTGGGGATCGCCCCGTGGGAGATGGACCGGAGCCGCCGGCAGGGCTTCTGCTGCGGCGCGGGCGGCGGGCGGATGTGGCTCGAGGAGAAGCTCGGGACGCGCATCAACCAGGAGCGCGTGAAGGAGGCGGCCGCGACGCTCGGCCCGAAGGGCGGCGTCGTCGCGACGGCCTGCCCGTTCTGCCTCACGATGGTGAAGGACGGGATCGCCGAGCTGGGCAAGGACGAGACGATGAAGGCGATGGACGTCGCCGAGCTGGTCGCGCTGGGGCTGCATCACCAACGGTGACTCCCCTCTCCCCCACCGGGGGAGAGGGTCAGGGTGAGGGGGCGGGTCGGTCGGCGATCACGCCCGCCTCCGCCGCGCCGTCACGCTCTCCCCGCCGATCCCGTAGTTGTCGGTCTCGACCTCCTCGATGACGACGACGGTCGTCGCGGGGCCGCGGCCGATCGTCTCGTGGAGGAGGTCGGTGACGCCCTTGATCAGCTTCGCCTTCTGCTCGGCCGTGACGGGGGCTTCGCGGGTGATCTTGATGTTGACGTAGGGCATGCGGCCTCCGGTGCGAGCGATCGCAGCCCCGCCGCGACCGCCCGGCAGACGTTGTCGATGAGGTCTTCCTTCGCGTTCACGAGGAAGAGGTGGGGGGTGAGCGCCCAGGTCTCGCGGAAGAGCCGCCGGGGCGCCGGCGGCGGGACGTCGAGCCGGTCGAAGGCCTCGGCGAAGAGCGGGAGGATCTTGTCGGAGAGCCGCAGCGCGCTGTCGACGACGAAGAGCGTCACGTCGGGGCGGAGCGCCTCGATCCGCTGGAGGAACGCGGTGATCTCACCGACCGTCACGTGCTTCGGCGGCGAGGACTTGGCCTCGACGTAGAGGAGCTTCCCCTCGAGCGCGGCTACGACGTCGATGTCCCCGCCGAGCCCGCGCGCGCCCGACCGGATCCCGTACGCGGTCTCGCAGGAGAGGCGCGTGGCGAGCTCGCGGGCCAGCCACCACTCGAGCGTCCCGCCGAAGGAGCGGGCGGGGTGGAGGAGCCGGTACCGCCCGCCGGGGCGCCGCTCCGCGATGCCGTCGGCGACGCAGCCCTCCGCGAGGGCGCGCGCGCCGTCCGCCGGGAGGTAGCGCGTCGCCTGCTCGGGCGTGAACCCCTCGCGGTGCAGGATGGCGCCGCGCAGGAAGAGGCGGAACGCGTAGTGGTGGAGCCGGGCCGCGATGGCGTCGAGCCGCTCGCGCGGCAGCCCGGGATCGAACGGGAGGTCCGGGCGGGAGCGGCGCGGATCGAGGCCGCGCCGGCGCAGCATCGCGAGGGGCTCGGGGAGCGGCGCGACCGGGGCGGCCACCGGGGGGCTCGACGCCGCGGCGTCCTCCTCCTGCTCTCTCGCGCCGCGGCGTCCGGGCATCCCCTCCACCCTTAACCGTTTCGGCGTCGCCAGGGGGCGACGCGGGCGCTCCCGACCCACCGGGGGAACCCGGCGCGGCCGGCCCGGGACCCCTACGACCGACCCCACCCGGTCGGCTTGACGCGGTGCGTCCGGGGCACAAGCTGGCTTCAGAAAAGGAGGTGAAGCGTGTTGGCAAGGCTCATCAAGGCCGAGTCCCCGAGGCTTGCGCCGCTGCGCGACAAGCTCACCGAGATGCCCCACCTCATGGATCGCCTCGACGAGATGATCATGGAGAGGTGGGCGCCGCTCTGGAGCGCCCTGCGGAGCCCCGAGGAGATGGCCGCCCGCCTGCCGCCGATGGACGTCTTCGAGGAGGGCAACGAGGTCGTCGCGAAGTGCGAGGTCCCCGGGTTGAAGAAGGAGGACCTGACCGTCGAGGTCGGCCCGGAGACGATCACCATCTCCGGCAGGAAGGCGAAGGAGGAGAAGGTCGAGCGCCGGAGCTACTACCGCTTCGAGCGGGCCAGCGGGATGTTCACACGCACCGTCCGGCTGCCGTGCGAGGTGGAGCTCGAGAAGGCGCACTCGACCTACAGGGACGGCGTCCTCGAGGTCCGCGTGCCGAAGGCCGCCGGCGTGAAGCCGACGTCGAAGAAGGTCGAGATCGGCTGACGCCAGCCGGGGCCTCTCCCCGTCGCCCCGGCGACGGGCGAGGGGCGCCCCCGGCCGGCGCGAGGAGAGGAGACCGGATGCAGCTCTCCACCATTCGGCTCGAGAAGCCCGACGACGTGAACCTCATCCTGGGGCAGGCCCACTTCATCAAGACGATCGAGGACCTGCACGAGGCGCTGGCCGGCAGCGCCCCCGGCCTCCGGTTCGGCGTCGCCTTCTGCGAGTCCTCGGGGCCGCGCCTCGTCCGGCGGAGCGGCAACGACGAGGAGCTCGTGAGGCTCGCCGTCCGCGCCGCGGAGGCGGTCGGCGCGGGCCACTCGTTCGTCGTCCTCCTGCGGGACGGCTTCCCCGTGAACGTGCTCAACGCGCTCAAGCTCGTGCCGGAGGTCTGCAACATCTACTGCGCCACGGCCAACCCGGTGACGGTCGTCGTCGCCGCGACCTCCGGCGGGCGGGCGATCCTCGGCGTGGTCGACGGCGGGGAGCCCACGGGGGTGGAGACGGAGGGGGACGTCGCCGAGCGGAAGGCCCTGCTCCGGAAGATCGGCTACAAGCTGTGAAGGCGGTCGCCCTCGGGGCACCTCGGGGCCGCCGTGGGCCCGGCGCCCACATCGTCGCCCGCTCCTCTGAGTGAAGAGGCGCGCGCCGACGCCTGCTACCATGCGGAGCCGTGTGGCGGCGCGCCGTCACCGCGCCCCGCATGCCCGCAGCCCTCCCGCACCTCCGCGCCGTCTCCCTGCTCGCGCTCGCCCTCTGGACGTCCGGCGCCCGCGCGGCGGAGCTCGGCTCCGCCGTGGCCTCCGGGGAGGACGAGGCGACCGGCCGCGCGGCGCGCGGCGGCCCGCCGAACGTGGCCGGCGCGCCGTTCGTGCGCTTCACGCCGGAGACGGCCTGGGGCTTCGGCGCGGTCGGGCTCGCCTGGTTCCACGCCGACGAGGCCGCGCGCACCGCCGGGCGCGGCTCCTCCGTCGGCCTCGCGCTCCAGTACACCACGCGCCGGCAGACCTGCACGGCGGCGCAGGCCGACCTGTTCCTGAAGGCCGGCACGCTGCACGCGTACGGCGTCCTGCTCGGCGAGCAGTGGCCGTACGAGCTCTGGGGCGTCGGCGCCGCCGCGACGCGCGAGAGCGAGGCCTACACGCCGCGGACGCTCCGCTACGAGGCCGCGCTGACGCGCCTCGCGATCGATCGGGGCGGCGGGCAGGGGCTCTGGCTGGGCCTGCGCTCGACGGGGCGCGAGGACCGGATCGTCGAGGACGCGCCGGGCGGGCTCGTCGATCGCTGCGCGGTCGCCGGCTGCGAGGGGGGCCGCGTGGTGACGCTCCAGGTCCAGGCCGCCTGGGACACGCGGGACCACGTCTTCGCGGCGCACCGCGGGCTCTTCGTGCAGGCGCGGGCCGGCGGCGCCGCCGCGGCGCTCGGGAGCGGCTCCCGGTTCGCCGAGGTGGAGGTGGACGCGCGGGCCTACGCGCCGCTCGCGTGGGCCCGCGGCTCGACGCTGGCCTTCCAGGCGCGCCTCCACGCCACCGGGGGCGACGTCCCCTTCTACCTGCTCCCCACCTTCGGCGGGGACAAGTCGCTGCGCGGCGTGCTCGACGGCCGCCACCGCGACAAGACCTCGCTCCTCGTCCAGGGGGAGTGGGACGTGCCGCTCCCGTGGCGCCTCGGGCTGGAGCTCTTCGGCGGCGCAGGGCAGGTCGCTCCCCGTCCCGGCGCGCTCGGGCTGGGGCGCTTCGTGCCGGCCGGCGGCGCCGGGCTCCGCCTCGTCCTCGACCCGGCGAACCGGGTCTTCGTCCGCGTCGAGCACGGCGTCGCGGCCGGCTCGCGGCAGTGGTACCTGTCGATCGGGCAGGCGATCTGACCCCCTCGCGCCGCCGGCGCGTGACCGACAGTTGTGGCCCCAAAGCGGGCGTTGGTAGCATCGGGCCCTCTTCCCGGGGGGTCCTGCATGAAGAAGGTCGCGCTCGTCGCCGTCGTCCTCGCCGCCACCGGCTGCACGCGCGACCTCGAGCTTCCCGGCCGGTCCGCCTTCGAGGTGAGCGCCTCGCCGGCGACGGTCGCCCCGCGCCAGCCCTCCACGCTCACCGTGAGCGGCGGCAGCGGCGCGCTCACGGTGGACTTCGACGCGGGCGGCAAGCTCTCCGGCGACGACGCCAGCGTGGCCCTGAACGGCGACGGCACGGCCACGTACAAGGCCGGCCGAAACGGCTCGACGCAGGACACGATCGTCGTGCGCGACGGCGCGGGGTCGGAGCGGCGGGTCATCCTCACGGTGACGGCGCGCGTCAGCATCAGCCCGCAGCTCGCCGCCGCGGCGCCGGGCGGCTCGCTCACCTTCACGGCCTCGGGCGGGAAGGCGCCGTACGTCTTCACGACGACCGGCGCCGGCGTCACGCAGGGCGCGACCAGCACGCTCTACACGGCGGGGACCACCGGCGACGTGGACGAGACGGTCACCGTCAGCGACGCGACCGGCGATCCGGCCGCCAGCGCCACCGCGACGATCCGCGTCGGAACGCGGCTGACGCTCTACCGGCCGAGCCCCGGGCCGGTCGCGCCCAACGAGGAGGTGACGCTGATCGCCTTCGGCGGGCGCGCCACCTACACCTTCGGCCCGTCCTGCGCCGCGGTGGCGGTCGGACAGGACTGCTTCCCCGACGCGTCGAGCGGCGTCTTCAGGGTGGGCAGCGCCGGTGCGCGGCAGGCCACTGCGACCGTGACCGACGCGAACGGCCAGGCCGCCTCGCTCCTCCTCGACGTCGGTCCAGCGCTCGGGGCCGCGCTGTCGGCCCCCCTCGTCCGGCCGCTGCTCGCCAACCGGGTCGTGGCGACGGGCGGGAAGGGACCTTACGCGTTCCGGTTCGCGCGCCACGGCAACCACAGCGGCGGCACCGTGGACGGGATCTCCGGCGCCTACGTCCCCGGCCGCAGCCCGGGGGCGCTCGACCGGCTGGAGGTGCAGGACGCCACCGGGACCGTGGTGGCGGTCACCGACGTCGTCCCCGTGGGGCCCATCGAGATCTCGACGGGCGCCGACGGCGATCGCTGCCTCGCCGGCGACTTCGACGGGGACGGGACGGAGGACCTGGCCTTCCTCTTCCGCGGGATGAGCCTGCTGGAGGTCAACCGGATCGCCACCGAGCCGCTCTCCCGCACCTACTACATCGGGGACGGCTTCATGCTCCCCGCCGCCTTCCCGGACGATCTCGACGCGGACGGGCGCCAGGAATTGCACTTCATCGGCTCGCGATCGGGCGGGCCGACCTTCCTGTCGGGGGGCACGACGCAGGGCCTGGGCTACTGGGTCCTGGACCCGGACATGACCGGTCTCTTCGGCAATCCCGCTGGGCTGACGACCTCCCCCTTCACCAGCAACCTGGGCACGCGCTACGAGGAGACGGTCGCCGGCGCGCACTACACCTACTTCCTCGCGGATCGGAGCGACGGCTGCGCCGCCAACACCCTCAGCCGATTCCAGTGGCTGAACGGCAACTACGCCGTCGGGTGCTCGCCGCCCATCGTGAACTCCGCCGTGCTCGGGATGGCGATCGGGTTCGTCGCGGGCGACTTCACGGGCGACGGCAACGCCGACTTCGCGTGGCTCGCGTCGGCGCCGGACGCCCTGTACGCCAACACCTGGAACACCCCCGGCCCCATCTACCTGCGCTACACGAGCGCCGGCTCCTTCGCCGACGGTGGGAGCCTCCCGCTGCCGTCGGGCACCATCTACGAGGGGCTGGGGAACGGCGAGCAGAGCCGGATCCTGCGGGTACCCGCGGCGCCGGGCTCGACGCAGGAGGGGCTGCTCGTCCGGCTGCAGGACGCGTCGGGGCAAGGGGTGATCGCCTTCGCCACCGGCAGGCCGCTCACCTGGAAGTACACGGCCTTCAACCCCTTCCCTGGCGGCGGGGTGGCGTCGCTCGCGCTCTACACGCCCAGCCCGGGGGGCGTTCCCCTCGCGGTGGCCTTCGCCGGGACCAGCGGCGGGGTGGCGGTCTTCTATCCGTGGGCGGGGACGGACCCCACCTCCACGATGGGCAAGGGCGAGGCGGCCTTCCCCGTCTCCTACGGCTGCAGCGTCGACGCCGACGCCGACGGTTACCCCGACTTCGCCCTCGGGGGCGCCGGCTCGAACCTCGCCGCGGTCCTCTGGGGGGACGGCTGGGGCGGCCTCGGCACCCGGCCGCGCCTCGCCACCGGAGGGGGGCTCGGCGGCGTGGGCGGCGACCTGGACGGCGACGGCCTGGTGGACGTCGCCGTCGCGAAGGGCACGGAGCTGGCGGCGATGTTCGGGGACGCGGGGCAGCTCGGCTGGAGCGAGACTTCGGTCACGACGCTCCCCATCGCCACGGGGGCGATCGCCCGGTTCGTGGACCAGGGGATGGGCGCGCGCGCGCCGCGCGACTCGGGGCTCCTCCAGGGGCTCGACGGGCACTACTACCTGGTCCGGACCAACGCCGACGGGACCTTCCAGCCGCCCAGGCAGCTCACGACGTCGTCCGCCCAGGCGATCCCGAGCGTCCGGCACAGCTGGCTCCTCCCGGCCGACCTCGGCGGGGCGCCGGGGGCGGACGCCTTCGGGCCCGATCTCATCGCGCCGCGCAACGACAACTACGGTCACAGCTGGGTCCACGTGCTCCTCCGGCCCGACGCGGACACCAACGTCTACGAGTACAAGTCCCCGATCGTCGGTGACTACCGCGCCACCGGCGGCGCCATCGACAAGACCCACAGCTGCGCCTACGCGCCGGTCCACACCGGCACCTCCCATGCCGTCGCCTCCCTCTGCGCCTACGAGGTGCCGTCCGGCCAGCCGGCGGCGGCGTGGCGCGTGCGAGGCTGGCCGCTCTTCCCGGGCTCGGCCACCTGGTTCGACGCCGCCTGGGTGAACGCCGGGACGGGGGGCACCAACGCCGGCGCGCCCGGGACCGAGACGGACGTCGCCGCGCTGGGCGAGCTGGGCGGGAAGGCCTACTTCCTCGTCGCGACCGACCGGCTGCTCCTCGCGGTGGTCGCTCCGGGCGTCAACGCCCTCAACCCCGCGGGCTGGACGGTGACGACGACGCAGCTGACGACCTCCCGCCGGACGAAGCCCTACTTCGTCCAGCTCGCCGACGTGGATGGCGACGGCGACCTCGACGCCGTGGCCGGCGGGGAGGGGCCGACGGTGATCCTCTGGAACACCGGGACGGCGTCGGCGCCCGTCTTCACCTACGACGCGAACACCAGCGAGATCCGGGCCGCGGGCTTCCCGGTCGCGGTGGGGGCGCTGGGCCTCGTCCCGGGCACCTCCACGCCCGCCAGGGCGTCGCTGATCCTCGCGGAGCTGGGAGGCAACTCCCTCCAGCTCGTCTCCCCCAACGGCGCGGGCGCCCTGCGGTGATCACGGCCGGCGACCGCCGCTCACGGCCGCCGGTTCACCGCCTCCACCATCCAGCCGAAGGGCTCGCGCCGGAGGACGGTGAGCGAGCCGAACCCGACCTCCATCCGGAAGGTCCGGCTCGCCGGGATGGCGAGGGCCTCGGCGAGGAGGGCGCGGACGACGCCGCCGTGCGTGACGACGGCGACCGGCACGGCCGGGTGGGCGGCGGCGATCGCCTCGGCCGCGTCCACGGCGCGCGCGCGGACGTCCTCCCAGCACTCGCCGCCGGGGAAGCGGACCTCGCCCGGCCGCTCCATCCACTCGCGCCAGGTCACCGGGTCCCGGCGCTCGGCCTCGGCGAAGGTGAGCCCCTCGAAGTCGCCGAACCCGATCTCCCGGAGCCGCTCGTCGGCGATCGGCGCGAGCCCGAGGGCCGCGGCGAGCGGCGCGGCGGTGTCGCGAGCGCGGAGGCTGGGGCTCGTGTAGATGGCCACCGGGTGCTCCGGCGCGACGCGGCGGCCGATCGCCTCCGCCTGCGCGCGCCCCGTCTCCGAGAGGGCCGGATCGAGGCGGCCGTAGATCCGGCCGCGCGCCCCCTCCTCGACCTCCCCGTGGCGGAGGAGGAGCAGGCGCGTCGCCTCGGCCCTCGCGAGGTCCCTCACCGGAGCGCCACCGAGAGCACGAGGACGAGCGCCTCGACGATCTCGACCGAGGCGCCGAGCGTGTCGCCGGTGACGCCGCCGATCTTCCGGCGGCAGAGGAGCCCGAACAGCAGCGTCGCGAGCGCGGCCGCGGCGGCGGCGACGGCGCCGTTCAGGCCGGCGAGCCCGGCCGCGGCTCCCACGGCGAGGACCGTGGCGCCGCCCACCTCGAGCGGGCCCGTGGCGCTGCCGGTCACCGACTGGCCGAGCCCCCCCTCGGCGCGCGCGTACGGCAGCGCGCGTCCCAGGACCACCGGGGCCCACCGCCCGAGGGCGGGGGCGAGGGCGATCCAGGCGAGCCCCGGCGTCCCGAACATGGTGAGCGTCGAGACGATCGCGACCTTGAGGATGAGCGACAGGGCGATGGCCGCCGCGCCGTAGGCCCCCACCGAGTGATCGCGCATGATCCGGAGGGCGTGCTCCTTGTCCTTGCCGCCGCCGAAGCCGTCGGCGGTGTCGGCGAGCCCGTCGAGGTGGAGCGCGCCGGTGACGAGGACGCCGAGCGCCACCACGAGCGCCGCCACGACCGTGTCGGGGAGCCGCTTCAGGAGCAGGAAGGCGGCGCCTGCCTGGAGCCCGCCGACGAGGAGCCCCACCGCGGGGAAGAAGAGCGACGCGCGCCCCACGTCCGCGCCGCCTGCGGCGGAGGGGACCGGGACCGGGAGGCGCGTGAGGAAGGCGACGGAGACGAGGAGTCGGTTCAAGGGAGCTCCGGCGGTGGCAGGTCGAACCCGGCGATGCGGCAGAGCGCGCGCCAGTCGAGCCCATCCCGCAGCGTCCGCGCCAGCCTATCGTACGCCGCGTCCCGCGCCTCGGCGCGGCGGACGACGGGGACGGGCGGGAGGGAGCGGCGGGCGCGCAGGTGGTCGAGGAGCGCGGCGCGGACCGGGTCGTTCTCCAGGATGCCGTGGATCAGCGTCCCGACCACGGCGCCGTCGGCGCTCACGGCCCCGTCGGCGGCGCTGCACGCGCGGCCGTTCCGCTCGTGGATGGCGAAGGCGGGGGGGCCGCCGTCGTCCCGTCCGACCGTCCCCATGTGGATCTCGTACCCCTCCACGACGCCGCCGCCCGCGGGGGCGAGGAACCCGGCGGTCGCCGCGCGCGCGCGGCAGCGCGCGGTCAGCTTCTGGCGGTCGAAGCGGGTGACGAGGGGCAGGAGGCCGAGGCCGTCGGCCTCGCGCAGGTCCGACTCGACGCCGTGCGGATCCTCGAGCCGCGTCCCGAGCATCTGGCAGCCGCCGCAGACGCCGAGCACCGGCTCCCCCCGCCGCGCGCGCGCCGCGACCTCGTCCGCGAAGCCGCTCGCGCGCAGCCAGACGAGGTCGGGGAGGGTGCACTTGGTGCCCGGGAGGACGAGGAGGTCGGCGCCGCGCACGTCGCCGGGGCGCTCGACGAAGCGGAGCCGCACGCCGGGCTCCTGCTCGAGCGGCGCGAAGTCGTCGAAGTTGGAGACGCGCGGCAGCCGCACGACCGCGACGTCGAGCTCCCCGGCGGCGGCGAGGCGCCCGCCGCGCCGGTCGTCGAGGGCCGCCGAGTCCTCGTCGGCGATCCCGAGGTCGCGCAGCCAGGGCAGGACGCCGAGGGTCGGGATGCCGGTCCGCTCCCGCAGCAGCTCGAACCCCGGCGCGAGGAGCGCCCGGTCCCCCCGGAACTTGTTGAAGACGAAGGCCGCGACGCGCGCGCGCTCGTCCGGCTCGAGGAGCGCGATCGTCCCGACGAAGGCCGCGAAGACGCCGCCCCGGTCGATGTCGCCCACGAGGAGGACCGGCGCGTCCGCCGCCTTCGCGACGTCCATGTTCACGATGTCGCGGTCCTTGAGGTTCACCTCGGCGGGGCTGCCGGCCCCCTCGATGACGACGAGGTCGACGCGCTCCCGGAGCGCGCCGAGGCAGTCGCGGACGATGCCGCGGAGCTCCGGCTTCGCGGCGTGGTACTCGGCGGCGGAGAGCGTCTTCCACGGGCGCCCGAGCAGGACCACCTGCGAGCGCGCGTCCCCCTCCGGCTTCAGGAGGATCGGGTTCATCTGGACCGTGGCGTCGATCCCGGCGGCCTCGGCCTGGACGTGCTGCGCGCGGCCGATCTCCCCGCCGTCGGACGCCACCGCCGCGTTGAGCGCCATGTTCTGCGCCTTGAACGGCGCGACGCGGAGGCCGGCGCGCCGGAAGAGGCGGCAGAGCCCGGCCACGACGAGGCTCTTCCCGACCGACGAGGCGGTCCCCTGGACCATCAGCGCCCGGGCGGTCATCGCGCCTCCGCCTGCCGGGCGCCGTCGAGGGCCGCGAGGAGCCGCGCGCGATCCGGCTCGGGCCGGACCGCGACGCGGACGTGGCCCGGGAGCCCGAAGGAGGCGCAGTCGCGCACGAGGACGCCTCGCGCGAGGAGGCTCCGCCGCAGGGCCGCGGCGTCCCCCGCGTCGAAGGCGAGGTACGGGGCGGTCGAGGGGAGCGGCGCGAACCCGCGGGCGCGCAGGGCGTTCGCGAGGGCCCGGCGGTCCGAGCGGAGGCGCGAGCGGCACTCGGCGACGAAGGGCTCGTGCGCCAGGGCCGCGAGGGCGGCCGCCTGGGCCAGCGTGCCGGTCGGCCAGGCCTGCCGGACGCCGTCGATCGCCCGCACCAGCTCCGGCGGCGCGAGCAGGTAGCCGATCCGCAGGCCGGGGAGGGCGTGGTCCTTGGTCATCGAGCGGATCCGGACCACGTTGTCCGGCAGCGGCTCGTCGAGGTCGGCGTGGCCGTCGGAGAGCGACAGGAAGGACTCGTCGAGCAGGACGGTCGTCCGCGGGCTGTCGAAGGCGAGCCGCAGGATCGCCTCGTGCGGGACCGCAGCGCCCGAGGGCGAGGTGGGGGTGCCGAGGGCGAGCACCTCCGCCTGCGTCCGCGCCAGCTCCCGGCCGATCGCCGCGAGGTCCGGCACGAGGCCGGCGGCGGGGTCCGCGCGCCACGTGAGGACCGGCGCACCGGCCGTCTCCGCGGCGGCGCGCAGCTCGGAGAAGGCCGGCTCGACGGCGAGGAGCCGGCGCCCGCCGCGCAGCAGGACCTGCGCGAGGGACCAGAGCAGCTCGCTCGCGCCGTTGCCGAACGCGACCCGCTCCGGGACGACGCTCCAGCGCTCGCCGAGCGCCGCCCGGACGGCCGTCGCCGCGGGGTCGGGGTAGGCGTCGAGCGGCGCGCGCTGGACCGCGTCGACGACGTCCGGGTGCGGTCCGTAGGGGTTGACGTTGACCGAGAGGTCGAGGAGCGACGCGGCGTCGACGCCGAGGGCGCGCAGCTCGGCGGGGCGCAGGCCGCCGTGGACGCGCGGCGGGGCGCCGGAGGGAAGCTCACGCGACATGAGGGGCTCCGCGCAGCAGGAGGGGCAGGAGGGCGAGCAGGACGGCCATCGCGGCGGCGGCGCGGGTGACGACCCAGGCCCGGGCGATGGTGGCCGCGTCGACGGGGACGGACGGATCGCCGAGCCGGTAGTGGTCCAGCTTCTCCAGCTCGACCCCGAGCAGCCCCGCCATCGCCGCCATCGGCCGACCGGCGTTGGGGCTCTCGGTCCGGCCGCCGTCGCGCAGGAGGACGCGGAGCCCCTCGCGCGGGCGGCCGCCCACGAGCGCGCCGGCGACGAGCAGGAGCGCGGCCGTGAGCCGCGCCGGGACGAGGTTGGCGAGGTCGTCGAGCCGCGCGGAGGCCTTCCCGAGCCACTCGTACCGGCCGCGGTAGCCGATCGACGCGTCGAGCGTGTTGATCGCCCGGTAGGCGACGGCACCCGGCAGGCCGGCGACCGCGTACCAGAAGAGCGGCGCGACGAGGCTGTCGGAGAGGTTCTCGGCGACCGACTCGACCGCCGCCGCCGCCACCTGCGCGCCGGAGAGCGACGACGGGTCCCGGCTGCAGAGGGATCGGAGCCCGCACCGGGCCGACGGGAGGTCGCCGCGCTCGAGCGCGGCGCGCACGTCGGCCGCGGCGGCCCCGAGCGCCCGGAGCGCGAAGGTGGCCTTGAGCAGGAGCACCTCGGCGGCCAGGGCCGCGAGCGGCCACGGGCCGAGGAGGGCGAGGAGCCCCCACGCGGCGGCGGCGAAGGCCGCCGGGACGAGGGCGGCCACGGCCGCGCCCCAGGCGACCTGGGCCGCGCGCCCGCGCGAGGGCGCGAGCCGCTCCAGCGCGCCGATCGTCTTCCCCATCCAGACGACGGGGTGAAGCCGGTTCGGGTACTCGCCGGCGAGCGCGTCGAGCGCGAAGGCGAGCGGCAGGGGGAGGAGGGGCAGCAGGGCCGCGGCGGTCACGTCGACCTCCGCGCGGTGGCGCAGGCGCGCACGAAGCCCTCGGCCGCCTCCGGGCAGCTCGCCCAGTGGACGTGGACCCAGGAGGCGAGGACGCTGCCCCTGCCGTAGCCCTCGGCGAACGGCTCGCCGCCGCGGCGGCGGGCCACCCGGTAGGCGCACGGGCCGGGGGAGGCGATCTCCAGGTCGGAGTACCGGAACTGGTGGCCCCGGAGCCGCAGGCCGGCCGGGCCCAGGAGCGTCGGGGCCGTCGTCAGGACCTCGGCGTAACCGAGCGCCTGGAGCCGCTCCCGCACGTGCGCCACGCCTGGGACCAGCCCCGCCATGCGGTGCGTCCCCCCGTCGAGCGTCCGGATGGCGTCGCACAGGTACATGAGTCCGCCGCACTCCGCGTAGACCGGGCGGCCGCTCGCGGCGAAGGCGCGGATGCCGTCGATCAGGGCGCGGTTCCCGGCGAGCGGGCCGGCGTGCAGCTCCGGGTAGCCGCCGCCCAGGTAGAGGCCGTCCACGTCGGGGAGCGCCGCGTCGCGCAAGGGGGAGAACCGGACGAGCCGCGCGCCGAGCGCCTCGAGGCGGGCCAGGTTGTCGTCGTAGTAGAAGTGGAAGGCGTCGTCGAAGGCGACGCCGATCCGGCAACGCTCCGGGGCGGCGGTCGGCGCAGGCGAGGCGGCGAGGGGCGGCGCGCCGCGCGCGAGCGCGAGGAGCGCGTCGAGGTCGATCCACTCCTCCGCGAGGTCGGCCCACCGCGCGAGGGACTCCGCGCCGAGCAGGTCGGGCGTGGCGGTCACGAGCCCGAGGTGGCGCTCGGGGAAGCGGAGGGGACCGGCCTTCGGCAACCCGCCGAGGACCGGGATCGGCGCGACCGCCTCGCGCAGGAGGTCGAGGTGGGACCGGCTCCCCACCTTGTTGCAGAGGATCCCGCCGAGCCGCAGGGCGGGGTCGAACGCCGCGAGCCCCTGCACCACCGCGGCGAGCGTGCGGGCCATGCCCGAGGCGTCCACGACCGCGACGACCGGCGCCCCGAGCCACTTCGCCAGCTCCGCGGTGGAGCCCTCCTCCGATCGCGGCGAGGCGCCGTCGAAGAGCCCCATCACCCCCTCGACGATCGACACGTCGGCGCCCGCGGAGGCCCGCGCGAAGGTGGCCACGGCGGCGTCGCGTCCCATCATCCAGCCGTCGAGGTTCTGGCTGGGTCGGCCCGCGGCGAGGGCGTGCCAGGTGGGGTCGAGGTAGTCGGGGCCGCACTTGAACGGCGCGACGGCGAGGCCTCGACGGCGGAAGGCCGCCGCCAGCGCCACGGCTGCGGTCGTCTTCCCCGAGCCGCTCGAGGCGGCCGCGAGGACGACGCGGGGGGATCCGGGCGCGCCCATCAGTAGTCCACGCCCGGGACGGCCATCACGCCCCGCTCGAAGGGGTGCTTCACCGCGCGCATCTCGCTGACGAGGTCGGCCGCCTCGACGAGCGCGGCGGGGGCGCCGCGGCCGGTGAGGACCACGTGCATCCCCGCGCGCCGCCCGCGGAGGACGCCGAGGAGCTCGCCGCAGTCGATCCAGCCGTGCGCGAGCGGGAGCGTCACCTCGTCGAGGATCACCACGTCGTGGGCCCCCGCCTCCAGCAGCGCCCTCGCCTTCGCCCAGCCGGCGCGCGCCGCCTCGGCGTGGACCGCGGGATCCTTCCCCTCCCACGTGAAGCCCTCGCCCATGACGTGCCACTCCAGCCCCGGCAGGCCGCGCTCGGCGAGCCGCCGCTCCCCCGTCTCCCAGCCCCCCTTCACGAACTGGAGCACGGCGACGCCCAGCCCGCGCCCGAGAGCCCGGAAGGCGAGCCCGAGCGCGGCCGTCGTCTTCCCTTTGCCCTCGCCGGTGTAGACGAGGACGAGCCCTGGCGCCGGGGTGGTCACGTCCCGCACCCCTCCGCGTCTGCCCCGAGGATCCGCGCGCGGAGCGAGACGACGTCGCCCACGATCAGGAGCGCCGGGCCGGGGTGGCGCTCGCCCTCCACGCGCGCCGCCAGGTCGCCCACGGTGCCGGTGATGACGCGTTGGTCCGGCCGCGTCGCGGCGGCGATCCAGGCGGCGGGGGTGGAGGGGCTCCACCCCAGCTCGACCAGCTTCGCGAGGTTCCGGGCGATCCCCTTCGCGCCCATGTAGAGGACGAGCGTCCCTCCCGTCGCGAGGCGGCGCCAGTCGGTCCGCCCGCCCTCGTTCGCGAGGTCGTGGGCCGTGGCGAACGTCACGTCGGAGGAGAGCTCCCGGTGGGTGAGGGGGATGAGCGCCCCCGCCGCGGCGCCCAGCGCGGCCGAGATGCCCGGGACCACCTCGAAGGGGATGCCCGCCTCGTGGAGGGCCTCCGCCTCCTCGCCGCCGCGTCCGAAGATGAAGGGGTCGCCGGCCTTGAGCCGGACGACGCGCTTCCCCTCGCGGGCGCGCGCGATCACCGCCGGGTGGATCCGCTCCCACCCGGGCGCCGGGTCGCCGTGGCGACGCCCGACCGCGATCCGCTCGGCGCCGGGCGGGACCATCGCGAGGAGCGGCTCGGGCACCAGCTCGTCGTAGGCGAGCACCTCGGCCTGGGCGAGCAGCTCGGCCGCGCGGATCGTGAGGAACCTCGGGTCGCCCGGGCCGGCCCCCACCAGGTGCACGATCCCCGGCGGACGGGGCGCGGCGCCGGCCGCGGGGGACGGCGCGCCGGTGGCGCCCCGGAAGCCGTGGGCGAAGGCGGGGTCGTAGAGCTTCGACTCCTCGCCGGCTCCGGGCGCGAGCGCCGGGCCCACGAGGACCATCGCGGTGGCGCCGATCCCCGCCGCCCGCGCGCGCGCCGCGACGTCGGCCAGCGTGGCGTGGACGATCTGCTGGTCGGGGTGGTCGCCTTGTGGACGACGATCGCCGGGCAGCCCGGGCCGTAGGCCGCCGCGAGCTCCCTCGCGGCCTCGTCGAGCAGGCCGGCCGACAGGAAGAGGGCGAGCGTCGCGCGCGCCCTGGCGAGGTCGGCGAGCCGCTGCCCCTCCGGGACGCCGGTGCGCCCCTCGGCGCGCGCGATGACGACCGCCTGCGAGACGCCGGGGAGGGTGAGCTCCCGCTTCACCGCAGCGGCCGCGGCGGTGAACGACGACACGCCCGGCACGACCTCGTACGGGATCCCGAGCGCGTCGAGCCGGCGCATCTGCTCCCCGATGGCGCCGAAGAGGGAGGGGTCGCCGGTGTGGACCCGGGCGACGTCCTCGCCGCGGGCGTGGGCCGTGGCCATCTCGCCGACGATCTCGTCGAGCGTCATGCCGGCCGAGTCGAGGACGCGGGCGCCGGGCCGAGCGCGCGCCACGACCTCCCGCGGGACGAGCGACCCGGCGTACACGACGACCGGGCACCGCTCGATGAGCCGCGCCGCCTTGAGCGTGAGCAGCTCGGGATCTCCCGGCCCCGCGCCGATGAACCAGACCGTCATCGCTTCGAGTCCTCTCTCGCGCGCAGCGGCGCCCCGGGCCTCTCCCCCGGGCGCGCCGTGCCGTCCCATTCGTACTTGGCCGCGTAGCCGCGCGGCGTCACCAGGAAGCCCTCCCACGCGAAGGTGGAGGTCGCCCCGACGAGGACCGTGCTGGTCATGCCGACCTCCGCGTCCGCGAGCCCGGCGAGGTCGGTGACCACCGCCCGCTCCCCCTCGCGGTACGCGTCGGTGACGACGGCGACCGGCGTCGTCGCCGGCCGGTGGCGGAGCAGGATCTCCCGGGCCTTCGCGAGCGGCTCGCGCCGGCGCGCGCTGGCCGGGTTGTAGAAGGCGATGGCGAAGTCGGCCGCGGCCGCCGCCTCCACGCGCCGCTCGATCACGGGCCACGGCGTGAGCAGGTCGGAGAGCGAGATGGCGCAGAAGTCGTGGCCCAGCGGGGCCCCCACGCGCGCGGCGCAGGAGAGGAGGGCGGTCACGCCGGGGACGATCTCCACCGCCGGCGCGTCGCCGCGCTTCCAGCCCGCCTCGCGCAGCAGCTCCAGCGCGAGCCCGGCGAGGCCGTAGACGCCCGCGTCGCCGGAGCCGATGAGGGCGACCCGGGCCCCGCCACGGGCGCGCTCGACGGCCACGCGCGCGCGGTCGATCTCCTCGGTCATCTTGCCGGCGTACCGCTCCTTGCCTTCGAGGAGCGGCCCGAGGAGGTCGAGGTAGTTGCGGTAGCCGACCACCAGGTCCGCGGCGGCGACGGCAGCGCGCGCGGCGCCCGTCATCTGGTCGGGCGCACCGGGGCCGATCCCGACGATGGAGAGGGTTCCTTCAGGCATCGCTGCTCCTCGCGCCCGGGGTGCGGGCCACCGCGACCGTCATCGAGCGGCCGGCGCCGGGCTCGGTGTAGACCTGCTTCGGGACGAGCAGGCGCCCTGCGCCCGCGGCGCGCAGGGCGGCAGGCTCGGCGACGCCCCGCGTGCCGACGAGGCGGGAGACCCGCTCGGAAGGGTTCTCGATCCCCGGCGTCGCGTCGAGCTCCGCCGCCCCGAAGGTCCGGAAGGGGCAGCCGAGCCGGACGGCGAGCGCTCGAAGCGCCGGCTCGTCGGCCTTCAGGTCGACGGAGGCGACCTCGCGGACGGCGCCGGCGGCGAGGCCGTGTCCGGCCAGGATCGCCTCGACGCCGCGCGCGACGAGCCCCTCTGGCGCGCCGCGATCGCACCCGACCCCCAGCACGAGGCTCCGCGGCCGGTACAGGACGGCGCGCGCGAGCGCGGGGAGCGCGCAGGGGAGGAGGCGATCCGTGACGATCAGCGCCGCCTCGGCCCCCGCGACCGCCGGCTCGTCGAGCGACGAACAGAGGGTGGCGTTGGCGGGGAGCGGCCACCCCTCCGGCCAGGCCGCGGGCGAGCCGTCGGCGAGCACGATCGCCACCGGCTCGCCGTTCACCACCGCGGCGGCGGCGCGCGTGGCGTTGCCGCGCGGATCCTCGAAGCGCCAGCCCAGCTCGGCGCCGAGGAGGTCGACCGCGAGCGTCCCCTGGACGTCGGAGGCGGTGGTGAGGACGGGCTGCGCGCCGACGGCGGCGGCGATCCGGGCGGCGAGGGCGTTGGCGCCGCCCACGTGGCCCGAGAGGACGGGGACGGCGAAGCGCCCCGCCTCGTCCATGCAGACCACCGCGGGATCGATCCCCTTGCCGCGCAGGAGCGGCGCGATCATCCGAACGACGGCGCCGATGGCCATGACGAAGACGTGGGCCCGGTGGCCGTGGAAGGAGCGGGCGAGGGCGTCGCGCATCGGCAGGGCGAAGGAGATCGCCCCGGGCGGCGCCTCGGCGGCCAGCCGCTCGGAGACGAACAGCTCCGCGCCGTCGAGCGCGGCGGCGACCCTCGCCGCGAGCGGGAGGGCGCCGCGGCCGAGGGCGTGGACGGCGATGGAGCGCGGTGTCGTCACCGCTCCGGCTCCCCCGGCCCTGGCCCCGGCGGCACGATGACGAGGGAGAAGTAGGGGCGCTTCGAGACGGCGCCCTCGAGACCGCGGACGATCTCCTCGTCGGCGCGCGTGGCCGACGTGACGAGGACGGCGCGCCGCGCGAGGCCGCTCGCGGCGAGCGCGCCCGCCAGCTCCGGCAGGGCGGGGCCCGCCTTGTAGATGACGGCGGCGTCGCCGCGGGCGGCGATCCGGGGGAGCTCGGCGAGGGCCCGCCGGGCGGGCAGGATCTCGAGGGCGCCGTCCCCGTCCGCGAGCGGGACGAGCGCCGCGGCGGCCGCGGCGGTGGCGGCGGTGATCCCCGGGACCACCTCCACCGGGACCCCCGGGAAGCGCGCCGGCGCCGCCTGCAGGATGTCGATGAAGCTGCCGTAGACGAGCGGGTCGCCCTCGCAGGCGACCGCGACGGTCTTCCCCGCCGCGAGGCGGATCGCGAGCGCGTCGAGCGCGGCGTCGAGGGCGGCCCGCCGCAGCGCGGGGTCCCGCGTCATGGGGAAGGTGAGGAGGAGGGTCTCCTGCCCCGGGACCTCGCCGAGGGCGGCGCGGACGATCGCCCCAGCGGCCGAGGAGGCCTCGGGAGAGGAGCGGGGGAGGGCGAGCACGTCGGCCTCCCGGAGCACGCGCGCCGCGCGGAGCGTGAGCAGGTCCGGCGCGCCCGGCCCGACGCCGACGCCCTGGAGCCGCGCGGTCATCGGGCCCCTCCCGCCGGCGTCGTCGCCGCCACCACGTGGACGGGGGCGAGCGGATCGAGCCGCAGGCGCCCCGCGACGGGCGCGCCGCGGGCGACGCTCACCAGCGTCACCTCGGGCTCGAGGCCGCGGGCGGCGAGGAGGCGGCGCGCCTCCTCCAGGGTGTCGAGCAGCGCGGCGTTGACGACGATCCGCCCGCCGGGCCGGAGCGCGTCGAGGGCCCTGCCGAGGATCGCGGACAGGTCGCCGCCGCTCCCGCCGACGAAGACGGCGTCCGGGGTGTCGAGCCCCGCGAGCGCGCCCGGGGCGCTCCCCTCGACGACGCGGACGTTGTCGGCGCCGTGGCGCCGGACGTTGCCGCGGAGGTGGTCGAGCATCTCCGCGTCGCGCTCGACGGCGAAGACCCGCCCCTCGGGGGCGAGGAGCCCCGCCTCGATCGACACGGAGCCGGAGCCCGCGCCGACGTCCCAGAGGACCGAGTCCTCGGCGAGCCGGAGCGCGGCGAGGGCGACGACGCGCACCTCGCGCTTCGTGACGAGCCCGTTGCGCGTGGAGAGCGCGGCCTCCGGCAGGAAGGGGACGACCGGGGGCGGCCGCCAGCCCGCGTCGCGCACGAGGACGAGGACGTTGAGCGGATCGACGTCCTCGCAGGCCGCCAGCGCCTCCAGCCGGAAGGAGCGGATCCGCTCCCGGTCGCCGCCGAGCCGCTCGCAGACGTGGGCCGTCCAGCCGGCCTCGCCGTGGGCGAGGAGGTGGGCCGCGATCGCGGGCGGTGGGCTCTCCGCGTCCGTGAAGAGGGCGGCCTTCGCCCGGCGGCGGAGCCGGGCGACGAGGCCGTCGCGCGGGCGGCCGTGGCAGGAGAGGAGCGCCGCGCCGTCCCAGGGGATCCCGAGCCGGGCGAACGCCCACTGCATCGAGGAGGGCTGCGGCAGGAACTCCACGGCCCCGGCGCCGAACGCCTGCGCCACGCGCGCGCCGATCCCGAAGAAGAGCGGGTCCCCGGAGGCGAGCACGCAGACGGGGCCGGCCGCCGCCGCGTCGCGCAGCCGCGAGAGCGCGCCGTCGAGCCCGGCGCCGAGCGGGATCCGCTCGCCGGCGCCCTCGGGGAAGAGGGCGAGGTGCCGCGCTCCCCCCGCGACGGCGCGGGCCGCCGCGATCGCCGCGAGCGCCCGCGGCGAGAGCCCCGCGCGGCCGTCGTCGCCGACGCCGACCACCGTGACCGCCCTCGCGGCCGGGGCGTTCATCGCCGCTCCTCCGCCGCGAGGTCGAGGAGGGCGTGGAGCGCGGCGACCGCCGCCGGGGTGCCGCCCTTCCGCCCGCGGACGACGACGTGGGGCACGGGGAGCGCCAGCGCCGCCTCCTTGGACTCGGCCGCGCCGACGAAGCCGACCGGCACGCCGACGACCAGCGCCGGGCGCGCCCCCTCCTCGCGGACCAGCCGGATGACCTCGAAGAGGGCGGTCGGGGCGTTCCCGATCGCGACGACGGCCCCGTCGAGGAGCCCCCGCCGGTGGGCGAGCCGCATCGCCTCGGCGGACCGGGTGATCCCCGCCTCGCGTGCGCGCGCGGCGACCTCGGGATCCGAAAGCAGGCAGTGGACCGTCACGCCGAGCCGGCCGAGCCGCTCGGAGGAGAGCCCCGCCGCGATCATCCGGACGTCGCAGACGATCGGGGCGCCCCGGGCGAGCGCCCCCGCGCCGGCCTCCACCGCACCGGCGGCCGCGACGGCGTTCCGCGCGAAGTCGAGGTCCGCCGTGGCGTGGACCATCCGGCGGACGACGCGCCATGGCGCGGCCGCGAAGCCGTGGTCCGGCAGCTCCGCCTCGATGATGCGGAAGCTCTCCGCCTCGATCGCGCGCCCCGCGGGCACCTGAGACGTCATGCCGTCACCTCCGAGCGAGCGAGGGCCTCTCCGTCGAATCCGATCATCACGACCTCGATCGCGAGCCGCCGCTGGACGTGCTCGGCGCACCGCTCGGCGACCCGGGCGCACAGCACGGCCGGGAAGCGGTCGAGCTTCGCTCCCTCCGCCAGCTCGAGCGCGTGGCGGGCCGTGGTCGCGCGCTCGATCGCGGCGCGTCGCTCCGGCGTCGCGCCGGCCTCTTGCGCGAGCGCGGCGAGGAGGCGCGTGTCCACCTCTCCCCGCGAGGCGTGCGTCTGCATCATCCCCGCCGCCACCTTCGCGAGCTTGCCCACCATCGCGTAGAGCCGGACGCGCGGGATCCCGCGGTGCGCCGCGCGCGAGAGGCCGATGCCGATGCAGTCGCCGGCCTGGACGAAGGCGGTCTCGTCGAGCGCCGGGTGCTCGCGCATCGCGGCCGCCTCGGTCCGGGCCCCGGTGGACAGGATCAGCTCGCGGTGGGCGGTCGCCGCCGCGACGTCCACGGCGCGCATCACCGACGCGCCGAACGCGGCCGCGGAGAACGGCCGGACGAGCCCGGTGGTCCCGAGGATGGAGATCCCGCCGACCAGCCCGAGGCGCGCGTTGAGCGTCTGCCGCGCGAGCGCCTCGCCGCGCGGCACGGAGAGCTCGACGTCGGCGCCGCGCCCCGTCCCGGCGAGCGCCGCGGCGACGGTCTCGCCGACGTGGCGCCGGGGGATCGCGGTGATCGCGGGCCCGCCGACCTCGAGCCCCAGCCCCGGCTTGGTCACGGTCGCGACGCCGGGGCCGCCCCGGACGGTCACCCCGGGCGCGTCCCGCAGGGTGACCGTCGCGACGATCTCGGCGCCGTGCGTCACGTCGGGATCGTCGCCGGCGTCCTTCACGACGGCGCAGGAGGCGCTCGCCGCCCGGAGCTCACCGCGGGCGACGGCGAAGCGGGCGGGCGTGCCGTTGGGGAGCCGCAGCTCCACGGCGGACGGGACGCGCCCCTCGCGCAGCGCGCGCGCCGCGGCGAGCGCGGCCGCGGCCGCGCAGGCGCCGGTGGTGAAGCCCGTCCGCAGCCCCCCGTCCGTCATGCGGTCGGCGCCTCCCCGCGCGCGTCGAGCGCGTCGATCGAAGCGAGCCGGGCGTCGAGCACGTCGCAGAGCCGCTCGTCGGGGCCCAGGAAGCCGGCGAGCCGGACCTGGATCTCCGGGTGGCGGGCCGCGAAGCGGGCGACCTCCTCGCGGATCTGCTCCATGAGGAGCCCCTCGAAGAGGAAGTAGGGGAGGACGAGCAGCCGCTCGGGCCGCGAGAGCGCGGCGCGCTCGAGCGCGTCCGGGAGGAGCGGGTCGACCACGGCGATGAAGCAGAGCTCGGGGCGCGCGAACCCGCCCCGCTCGGCGACGATCCGGCTCAGCTTGTAGAAGTTCCCGTTCGCGTCGGAGTCGAGCGACCCCCGCCCGATGGTGAGGAGCACCGTCCTCGCCGCCTCGGGTCCGCGGAGCGGCACGGCCTCGCCGGCGCGATCGAGGGCGATGGCGACCATCGCCGGGTCGACGCCCAGCTCGGCGGCCGTCTCGAAGCGGACCGACGGGAAGCGGCGGCGCGCCTCCTCGATCGCCTCCGGGACGTCCTCCTTCACGTGGCCGGCGGCGAAGAGGAAGAGCGGCAGGACGGTGACGCGGTCGGAGCGGCGCGCGAGGGCCGCGAGCCCGTCGGCGAGGAGCGGCGCGGCGAGCTCGATGTAGGCGTGGCCCACGTCGAGGTCGGGCCTCCGCGCGCGGAACCGGGCGACGAGCGCCTCGAACTGGGCGTTGGCGGCCGGGCGGCGGCTGCCGTGGCCGAGGATCAGGACCGAGCGGCGTTCCAAGCGAGCGCCTCCTGCAGGGTGAGGGGGGGACGGCCGTCGCGCGGGGGGAGCCCGTGCGCGCGCCAGAGCTCCGCGACCCACGGGGCGCGGAGGCGGGCGCGGGCGAGGAGGGCCGCGTCGGCGAAGAGGGCGGGGACGGGGCCGTCGAAGAGGATCCGTCCCTCCCCGAGCACGACGGCGCGGTCGGCCAGGAGCGGGACGAGGTCGACGGCGTGGGTGGCCACGACGAGGGCGGCCCCCCGGTCCCGCGAGAGGCGCGCGAGGAGGGCGGCGATCTCCTGCTCGCCGAGGGGATCGAGGCCGGCGGTCGGCTCGTCGAGGAGGAGCACGGAGGGCTCCATCGCGAGGATCGCCGCGAGCCCCGCCCGGCGCTTCTCGCCGAAGGAGAGCGCGTCGGTGGCGCGGTCCTCGAGGCCGGCGAGCCCCGCGGCGGCGATGGCCGCGATCGCGCGGGCCCGGGCGGCGGGGGGCTCGAGGCCGGCGTGGAGCGGGCCGATCACGGCGTCGTCGAGGAGCGTGCTCCCGAGCAGCTGGTCCTCCGGGTTCTGGAGCACGAGCCCGGCGCCGGCGCGGACCGCCTCCTCCGGGCCACGGACCGGCGTCCCCCGGATCCGGACCTCGCCGTCGCGGAGCCGAGCCAGCCCCATCGCCGCGCGCAGGAGCGTCGTCTTCCCGGCGCCGTTGGCGCCGAGGACGGCGAGCCGCTCCCCGGCGGCGACCTCCAGGCCGACCGGGCCGAGGGCCCATCGACCGGCCGCCGGGCCGACGGCGGCGGCGTGGATGGAGAGGGCGGGCGTCACGTGGAGAACACCCGGGGGAGGAGGACGCAGGCGCAGAGCGCGAGCGCGGCGGCGGCGG
>DATIVK010000256.1:0-16778 GCA_035465955.1 Anaeromyxobacteraceae bacterium
TCGGCCCAGACGGTGCCGTAGAGGATCACCGAGATGATCCCCATGACCTTCTGCGCGTCGTTGGTGCCGTGGCTGTAGCTGAAGATCGCGGCGGAGACGAGCTGGAGGCGGCGGAAGACGTGGTCGACGCCCCACGGGGTCCGGTGGCGGACGATCCAGGTGACGAGCACCATCAGGGTCGAGCCGAGCACGAAGCCGATGAGCGGCGACAGGACGATGAAGGCGGCGATCTTCGCGATGCCCGAGGGAATGAGCCCCGCCGGGCCGAGGGACGGCAGCGACGCCCCGATCATCCCGCCTGCGAGGGCGTGGGACGACGAGGACGGGAGCCCCCAGAGCCACGTGAGCAGGTTCCAGACGATGGCGCCCATCAGCGCGGCGAAGATGACGGTGAGGACCATGGTGGTCCCCTGCGCCTTCAGGTCGCCGAACTGGACGATCCCCTTCCCCATCGTGGCGGCCACCTTCAGCTCGGCCCCCCAGAGCACGGGCGCGGCCGAGATGAAGTTGAAGAAGGCGGCCCACGCCACGGCCTGCATCGGCGAGAGGACGCGCGTCGAGACCACGGTCGCGATGGAGTTGGCCGCGTCGTGGAAGCCGTTGATGAAGTCGAAGGCGAGGGCGAGGAGGACGAGGAGGACGACGACGGCGTTCAGCATGGAGGCGGCTCCCGGTCAGCGGTGAGCGGGCAAGCCGCTACGCGTGCTCCAGGACGACGCCCTCGATGATGTTGGCCACGTCCTCCGCCCGATCCGTGGCCGTCTCGATGAAGTCGATGATCTCCTTCCACTTCATCACGTGGAGCGGGTCGTTGCCGCGCTTGAAGAGCATCGCCATCGTCTTCCGGGTCAGCGTGTCGGCCTGGTTCTCGATGACGTTGATCTCCTTGCAGGCCTCGAGGATCCGGGTGGGGTCCTTCTTCATGTCCCGCAGCCCCTTCACCGCCTCGTCCATCTTGCGCGTCTGCGCCACCAGGATGCCGGCCAGCTCGCGGGCCTCCGGGATCGACTGGTCGAGGTCGTAGAGCGAGAGGCGCTCCGCCGCGGCGTCGGTGAGGTCGAGGACGTCGTCGATCTTCGAGAGGAGCTCGTGGATCTCCGAGCGGTCGAAGGGCGTGATGAAGTTGGTGTAGAGCTTCTTGAAGGCCTGGTGCGTGATGTCGTCGGCCTTGTGCTCCACGTCCTTGATCGCCTGCGCCTTCTTCTGGACGTCGGTGAAGTCGTCGAGCAGGGCCTTCAGGAGCACCGCCCCCTCCACCGCCGTGGCCGCCTGGGCCTCGAAGTAGGTGAAGAAGTCGTCGGCGCGGGGCATCATCTTCTCGAGGATCGTCATGGCGGTCGTGGTCTCTTTCGCGGGCGTTTTGCCGCGGAGGATACGGATTCGGTCGGGCGAGTCAAAGCATGGTGGCCATCGATTTCGGGGCGTTCGGGTGACGACTCGGTGACGGCGCCAAGCACGCGATAGTTCGAAGGAATCGGGGCAGGTGGTAGAGTCCACCGGTGAACTCCGCCCGCGCCCTCCTCCTCCTCGCCGTCCTGCTCCCTGGCCCGATGGTGCGCGCAGAGGGGCCGAAGCCGCTCGAGCACGACCTGCGGCTCGACCTGCCCATCACGCTCGCGGCGACCGCCGCGTGGGTCGGGTCGGAGGTGGCCAAGCCGAGGATCGGGCCCGACGCCTGCCGGTGGTGCGAGCCGAACGCGCTCGACGCCGCGGTCCGCGACGCCGTCGTCTGGCGCAACCCGGCCGCGGCCCGCCACGCCTCCGACGCCCTCGTCTTCGGCGTCGTCCCCGCCGCCATGATCGGCCACCAGCTCCTCGCCGCGAGGGGCGCCGGGGACTGGGAGGCCGGGCTCGTGGACGTCCTCGTCGTGGCGGAGGCGGCGGCGATCGCGCAGGACCTCAACCAGCTGGTGAAGTTCACGGTCGCCCGCCAGCGCCCCTTCGTCCACTACGCCGATCCGGCGCGGCCGCACGAGGCGGACGACGACGTCTCCTTCTACTCGGGCCACACCACCTTCGCGTTCGCGCTCGCCTCCTCCGCGGGCATGGTGAGCACGCTCCGTGGCTACAAGAGCGCGCCGTGGGTCTGGGGCGTGGGGATGACCCTCGCGGCGACCGCGGGCTGGCTGCGGATGGGGGGCGACATGCACTGGTTCAGCGACGTGCTGGTCGGCGCGGCGGTCGGGACGGCCGTCGGCGCCGGGCTGCCGTGGCTCCTGCACCGCGACCGGGGCGGCAGCGGAGGCCCCACCGTTGCGGCGTCGCCGGCGATGGTCGCCTTCTCCTTCGCCTTCTGAGGCGCGGCGCGTTGGACCTCGCCGGGCAGCTCGAGCGGCTCACGCGGCTCCTCGCGGCCGAGCGCGAGGAGGAGCGCCGCCGCTTCGCGGAGGCGAAGGGCCGGCTCTCCGTCGCGGAGCAGGAGGCCCACGGCATCGCCCTCGCCGACCTGGAACCGGAGGCCGAGGGGGTGCTCGCGGGGCGGACGCTCGTCACCTACGGGCGGGGCGGCCGGCCGCTCGCCGGGGGGCGGATCGGGGTGGGCGCGATCGTCCGCGTCGACGCCCGGCGCGAGCGGCGCGAGGACGCCCCGGCCGGCGTCGTCGCGCGCCGGACGCGGACCCGCGTCGCCGTGGCCTTCGACGAGCCGCCGCCGGAGTGGGCCGTCGGCGGGCGGGTGGTCCTGACGCTGGAGCCGTCGCCCGTCACCTGGGACCGGCTCGACGCGGCGGTCCGGCGGCTGCGGGACGAGCCGGGCGGGAAGCGGTGGCACGCTGCGCTCGCGGGGGCGCCGCCGCGGTTTCGCGACCGGCCGCGCGAGGCGCCGCCGCCGCGCGGGCTCAACGCCGAGCAGCGGGAGGCCTTCGACCTCGCCGAGCGCGCCGACGACTACGCGCTCGTGCACGGGCCGCCGGGCACCGGCAAGACGACGGTGCTCGTGGAGATCGTCCGCGCCGCGGCCGCGCGCGGCGAGCGGATCCTCGCCGCGGCGCCGTCCAACCTCGCCGTCGACAACCTGGTGGAGCGGCTCGCGGCGGCGGGGCTCGACTGCGTCCGGCTCGGCCACCCCGCGCGCGTGCTCCCCTCGGTCCTCGCCCACACGCTGGAGGCGAAGGCGGAGGAGCGCGAGGAGTCGCGCATCGCCGCCGGCCTCGTGGAGGAGGCGCTGGCGCTCCGGCGCGCCGCGGCGAAGCGAAGGGGGCGCAAGGGGCCTGGGCGCTTCAGCGAGGCGCGCGGGAAGGAGCGGGACGCGAGGGCGCTCCTCGCCGAGGCGCGCGCCCTCGAGGACCGGGCGGAGGCGGCCGTGATCGAGCGCGCGCAGGTGGTGCTGGCCACGCTCACCGGGCTCGACGCGGGCCCGCTCGCGGGACGCCGCTTCGACCTCGCGGTCGCGGACGAGGCGACGCAGGCGACCGAGCCGGCGCTCTACCTCGCCCTGCTGCGCGCCGACCGCGCCGTGCTCGCGGGCGACCCGCTCCAGCTCCCGCCGACGATCGTCTCGGACGCCGCGCAGGCGGGCGGCCTGGGGATCTCGCTCTTCGAGCGGCTCGCCGCGGTCCACGGGGACGCGGCGCGGGTGACGCTCGCCGAGCAGCACCGGATGAACGCCCGGATCATGCGCTTCCCGTCCGAGGCGCTCTACGGCGGGCGCCTGCGCGCCCACCCCGCGGTCGCCGACCACGCCCTCGACGCGGAGCCGCTCCTCTTCGTGGACACCGCCGGCGCCGGCCACGAGGACACGACGCCCGAGGGGAGCGACTCCCGGCAGAACGACGGCGAGGCGGCGCTCGCGGTCGGCGAGGTCGAGCGGATCCTGGCGCTCGGCGTGGCGCCCGCGGACGTGGCCGTCATCTCCCCATACGACGCCCAGGTGCAGCGCCTGCGGCAGCTCCTCGCGCCGCACCTCGACGCGGGGCTGGAGGTCGACACCGTCGACGGCTTCCAGGGGCGCGAGAAGGAGGCGGTGGTCGTCTCGCTCGTGCGCTCCAACGACGCGGGCGAGGTGGGCTTCCTCGCGGACGTGCGCCGGATGAACGTCGCGCTCACGCGGGCCCGCAAGAAGCTCGTCGTCATCGGCGACTCGGCGACCGTCGCGCGCCACCCGTTCTACGAGGCCTTCCTGCGCCACGCGGAGGAGGCGGGCGCCTGGCGCAGCGCCTTCGAGCGGGGGTAGGCGCGACGCGGGACCTTCACGTTCCGCGATGGGGGCGCTAGGCTCCGGGGTCGGGAGCCCCAGGATGAGGGAGCGAGAGGCGACGCACCCGGCGCTCCGGGCCGCCGAGCTCGAGGCGGTGCTGGACTCGATCGCGGACGGGCTCGTCGTCTACGGCCCGGGCGGCGAGGTTCGCGGCATGAACGAGGCGGCGCTCCGCTACGTGGCCGGCGAGGGCGCGGTCGGGCTCCCCGCCGACGGACCGCACTTCGTGGACGCCGACGGCAGGCCGCTCGCGCCCGGGCGGAGCCCGGTGGAGCGCGCGCTCGCCGGCGAGACCGTGCGGGCCCTCCACCTGAGGACGAGCGAGCCGATCAGCGGGCGCGCAGGCTGGGTCGCGGCGAGCGCCGCGCCGCTCCGCCGCGACGACGGGGAGATCGCCGGCGCGGTCCTCACGTTCTCGGACGAGACGGGCGTCTACCGGCTCCAGGACGAGCGGGACGACCTGCTCCGGGCCATCGCGCACGACCTCCGCACCCCGCTCAACGCGATCTACCTGCAGGCCCACCTCGTCGAGCAGGGCGCGGGCGGGCCGGAGCGCGCCGCGGAGCGCGGTCGCGCCATCGCCCGGAGCTGCGAGCGCATGAGCGACATGCTCCAGGAGCTCGTGGAGAGCGCGATGCTCGAGGCGGGCCGGCTCCACTTCGCGCCGCAGCCGGTGGACGTCGCGGCCTTCACGGTCGAGCTGCTGCAGCGGCTGCGGGGCGGCCTGGACGTGGACCGCATCCGCTTCGGCGCCGAGCCGGACCTCCCGCGGGCGATCGCCGATCCGAAGCGGCTGGAGCGGATCGTCGTGAACCTGGTCTCGAACGCGCTGAAGTACTCGCCCGCGCAGGCGCCGGTCGAGGTGCGCGTCGCCGCGTCGGAGGGAGGGATCGAGCTCAGCGTCGCCGACCGCGGCGTCGGGATCACCCCCGAGGACCAGGTCCACCTCTTCGAGCGCTGGTTCCGCGCGAAGGGGACGCGGCGGCCGGAGGGGCTCGGCCTCGGCCTCTACGTCACGCGGCTCCTGGTCGAGGCGCAGCGGGGGAGGATCCGCGTGGAGACCGCCCCCGGGCGCGGCTCGACGTTCCGGGTCACGCTCCCGGCGGCCGGTCGCACGCCAGGGGGGTAGACGGCCGCCCCTTCGTGGCTCGAAAGCCGGTCCCGATTGGGTTAGCTTGCGCGTCGCGCGATGATCCGCTCGACCTTCCGCCTCGTCTCCGGCGTCGGCCCCTGGGCCGAGGGGCAGATCTGGAAGGGGGGCATCCGCAGCTGGACGGACGTCCCCGCCGCGCCGGGCCGGATCCTCTCGCCGCGGATCGATCCCCGCCTGCGGGAGGAGATCGCGCGCGCGTCGGAGCTGCTCGCCGCCCGCGACGCCGACGGGCTCGCCATGCTCGTCCCGAGGGCCGAGCGCTGGCGCCTCTTCGCGGCGTTCGCCGACGAGGCCGCCTACCTCGACATCGAGACGGACGGCGGCGAGACGATCACCGTCATCGGCCTCCTCGACGCGAACGGGCCGCGCGTCCTCCTGGCGGGCCGGGACCTCGACGACTTCCCGGAGCACGCGGCGCGCTGGAAGCTGCTCGTCACGTACAACGGCCTCTCGTTCGACGTCCCGCTGCTGAAGCGCCGCTTCCCGGGCTGGAGGCCCCCCCTCGCCCACGTCGACCTGCGCCACGTCTGGCACCGGCTCGGCCACCGCGGGGGGCTCAAGCTGCTCGAGCGCGCGAACGGCATCGTCCGCCCCGATCGGCTCGAAGGGCTCGACGGTCGCGACGCCATCGTGCTCTGGGACCGCCACCTGCGAGGCGACGCCGACGCGACGCGCCTCCTCGTCGAGTACAACCTGCGCGACACGGTCGACCTGAAGCCCCTGGCCGAGCGCGGCTACAACCGGCTGGTCGAGCGGCTCGGGGCGGCGGCTCCGCCGCTGCCCGAGTCCTCCTTCGGCGACCTCGGGTACGACGTGACGAAGCTGCTGCTCGGGCTCCGCTGAGAGCGCCCGCCAGCTAGGGAGTGCAGCAGCGGTCCAGGCTGCTGCACGTGATGCTCACCTTGAAGGCGGTGGTGACGACGTCCCGGAACACGTAGCCGATGCCCGTGTCGGCCGCCACCGTGCCGCTCGCGGTGGTCGACCCGTCGTTGTTGATCTTCGGGTAACACCATCCCGGCAAGCAATCGGCGGGCGGGGGCTGGGCCGAGACCCAGGAGACCGTGGGCGTCAGGAGCGCAGGATCGCCGTCGGGATCGGTGAGCAGGATGGGCACGGGGATCCCCGTCGAGGCGAGGGCGAACTTCCAGCAGGTCGTCGACGACTTGCACGCGCAGGCCTGCACCGACGTCTCGATGGAGGAGACGCTCGCGGGGCGGTCGAGGATCGTGACCCGCGTGGAGGAGCGGGTGGCGGTCCAGCCGTCCGTCACGTCCACGGCGGGGAAGTGGGTGGTGGCGAAGGCGCCGAGCGGCGGCCGCCCGCCCACGAGGTAGTCGTAGGAGAGCGCGCACCCGATCACCGCGCGCCCGCCGTCGAGCGTGGCGCTCGTGCACTTGGGGTTGTAGCTCACGATGGCCGCGGAGGCCGACAGCGGGTCGCCGTCCGGATCCTCGTAGAGCGCGCCGTTCGCGGTCGCCACGTAGCGGCGCGTCGCGGCGTCGTAGGAGTGGTTCACGGACACGGCGGGGACCGCCTCCCTGACGATGGGAGGGCGGTTGCCGATCGAGAGGGGCGCCACCGCGCCGGAGGTGCCGCCGAGCGCGTCCTTCGCGGTGCCGACGAGGGAGAAGCCGCTCGCGCCCGTCGCCGACCGGAACTGGAGCGGCAGGCTCGACGGCGTCTCGAACCGGAACCGGCGCGCCGCGCCGTCGAGGACGACGGCGCCGCGAGAGGCCGCGTTTCCCGCAGCCACCCTCGCGGTCAGCGCGTACTCGAACGGGTCGCCCTCCGGGTCGCTGACGATGAAGGGATCGTCCCCGTCGGCCACGAAGCAGGAGGGCGCGGCCGCGAGGATGCAGGGCTCCACCCGGTGGTCCACGGAGGCGGCCGATGCCGCCGCGAGCGCGACGCTCGGCGGCCGGTTGAGGATCGTGACGGGGACCTCGACGGCGAGGACCCCGCCGTTCGGATCCGTGAGCGTCATCGCGAGCATCCGGGGAGTCTGCGGGATCAGCGCGAACGGGTCCGGGCAGGCGATCCGGACGCGGATCGAGGGTCCCTCGCCGGGCTCGAACCTCTCGGCGCAGCCGGCGAGGGGCGCCGGCGGCAACAGCTCCGTCACGCGCAGCGGATCGCCGTCGCGGTCCCTCGCGTCGAGCGGGACGTCGGCCTCGGCCAGGTAGCGCGCGCCGTCGAAGACGTGGGGGATCGAGATCGCCGGCGTCGCCCACGAGGGAGCGTCGTTGGCGACCGTGGCCTCCTGCCAGGCCTGCCCGACGAGGCCGTCGGGGTTGCGGGCGCGCACCCGGAACCGGTAGCGCCCCGCGATGGCCCCGCCGGCGTTCGAGATGGCGACGGTCGGCTGGGCGACGCCGGCGTCCGGAGCGAAGGTCACCACGAGGGTGGGGTCGCCTGCGGTCCCCTCGGGAGGAAACGCCTTCCACTCCCAGGCGAGCGCCGCGCCGGCGGGATCGGTGCCGGACGCGCCGAGGCCGAGCGTCGGCGTGGCGGTGGGCCCGAGGACCTGGCACGACGGCACCGCGGCGTCGCAGCGATGGGTCGCCGCGAGCGCGAGGCCGGCGGCGACGAGCGGGGCTCCGGTCGCCGCGGTCACCTCGAGCGACTGGACGGCGGGGCTCCCCTCGGCGCCGAGGTCGTCACGGGGGACGGCCGTGATCTCGTACCGCCCCGGACACCAGAAGACCACCTCCGCGGCGGCGCCCCCGGTCGGCTCCAGGTCGGGGGCGCAGCCCCCCTCCGGCACCCGGATCGACCACCCGAGCGTCGCGGGACGCCCCTCGGGATCGGTCGCGGCGCCCGCGAGCGCGATCACCCTGTGGGTGGTCGGCGCCGCGGGCAGGGTGAAGGCGGCGGTCGGCGGCGCGTTGGCCGCGCAGGCCCCCTGGTGGCAGAGGTTTCCGGCGCCGCAGTCGGCGTCGGTGGCACAGTCGCGGACCGGCGCCGAGGAGGAGCAGGCGGCGGCGAGGAGAAGCGTCGCGGCGGCAGACGCACGTAGGATCATCGGAACCCCCGGGAAGAGACGCACCCATAGTAAATCTTCACGCAAAGCGCAACTTCGGGCAGGGGTTTGCAGGAAGCGATCCGGCGGGGTGGTGGCCTGGCTCGCCCGCTTACGGCGCCTCCGGGGTCCGCGGCGCGGACGCGGCGGTCGCGGGACGGACCGGGCACCCGCCTTGGGCGCCGTCGCGGCGCGGATCCGAGGCCCCGAGGCCGCGCACGGTCGTTGCATCGGGCACGCACCCATGGTGTTCTCGCGCTTCACCGCGGGTGAGGACCCGGGAGGCATGACCATGTGGCCAGCTGCGGCGGCGCTCGTCGCCATGACGCTCGCGATCCCCGCCGGGGAGCGCGTGCTCGCCTGCCGCCCGCTCACGGCGGGCGACCCGGCGCTCGCGCGGGGCGAGGCCCTGGCCGAGGCGGTCCGGCGGGCGTCCGGCCGAATCCTCGACTACGGCGTCGCGTGCGAGTCGATCCCGGAGGCGGCCCGCGCCGCGCGGCGCGCGGGGCTCGCGCACGCCGTCTTCTCGACGGTGGAGGGGCGCACCGAGGGGAGCCTCGTGGAGCTGACGGTGGTCGGCGCCGACGAGCGGGTGCTGGCGGTCCGACGGCTCGCCGTCGAGCCGGGGGCCGAGATGGTCCGCACGATCTCCGCGGCCCTCGACGGCCTCGTCGCAGAGCTCCCCCGCCCCGAGACGCGCCGGCTGCGGCGGCGTGCGGCGGTGGGGATCGCCGGCGGGGGCGCCGCGCTGCTGGCCGGTGGCCTGGTGCTCGCCGGGGTCGCGCGCGGGGACGCCGGGCGGGCGAACGCCGCCGCTTCTCCCCAGGAGTTCACGGCCGCCCGCCGCTCCTGGGAGCACGCCCGCGGATGGAGCGGCGCCGCGCTGGGGGTCGGCGTCTCGGCCCTCGCCGCGGGCGTCCTGTGGCGGATCGATCTCCAGGGGGAGGATTGACGTGCACACGCACTCCCGGCCGGGCGCTCGCGCGAGGGTTCCGAGCGTCCACGAAGAGGTCCCCTCCCGGCGCCGGATCGGCCTCGGGAACCCCCCACCGGCCCTGGGGGCGGTCGCGGCCCTGGCGTACGCCCTCGCGGCGTTCGCGCCCTGCGTGGCGGCGGGCGGGGAGAGCCTGGGCGTGATCGCGGTCGGCGATCCGGTCCGGGGGATCGATCCGGGCCTCGCCGAGCTCACCCATCAGCTGAGGGCGGCCTGCCGCGACCGCGTGGGCAACGTCCTCGAGGTGTCGACGATGCAGGCGCGGCTCCTCGGCCAGTCGGACGCCGCGACCGTCTCGGAGCTGGATCGCGCCTACGGCGGGGCGCTCGCCGTCTACCAGAACGGCGAGTTCGAGAGCGCCCTGCGGACCCTGCGGGCCATCGTGGCCGACGTCGAGGCGCTGCCCGAGGGGCGGGAGCCCTACCGGCAGTGGATCCGTGCGCAGCTCCGGCTGGCGCACGCCGCCGCGACCATCGGTCGCTTCGACGAGGCCGACGCCGCGATGACCCGCCTCCTCCGGGTCGAGCCGAACTACCGCGCGGACCCCGACCAGTACTCGCCGAGCTACCGCCGGAGGTTGGACGAGGTCCGGGCGCGGGTGCAGGGCCTTCCCCAGCGGCGCGTGACCGTCATCGGTGCGGGGAGGGCCGGGAGCGTCTTCGTCGATGGGCGGCCGTCGGGCACGACCCCGATGACCCTGTTCCTCCCGGCGGGGCGCTACCGGATCGGCGGCGCCGCAGGGTCGCTGCGCGTGCCGAGCTTCGCGGTCGATCTCTCCGAGGAGGACCGGACGGTCGTCCTCGACTTCGAGACCGCCGACGCCGTCCGGATGGCGTCCGGCCCCGGGCTCGTGCTCCCCGACGCGCAGCGCAGCGCCGGGCTCGTCCGCGCCGGCGCCTGGCTCGACGTCGACAAGCTGATCGTGGCCTCCCGGGCCTTCGAGGGGGACGCGCCGTTCCTCGTGGGGGCCATCTACGACGTCCGGCGGGGCTCGATCCTTCGCGAGGGGAGCGTCCGCACCGTCGCGGGGGCCGTCCCCTCCGTCAACATCGGCGCGCTCGCCGCCTTCCTCCTCACGGGCGCGCAGCAGCGGGAGGTCCGCGCCCGGGCGCAGGAGGCGGCCGTCGTCGTGGACGTGCCCCAGCTCCTGCTCGCTTCGGCGACGGCCCCGGCGACTCCCGCGAGCCCGGCGCCGGCGAAGGCGGCCGCGTCTCCGGTCCGGGCCGCGCAGGCGGGGGCCGCGAAGCGGGCACCCGGCGCGGCCCGCGTCGACCTGAGCCCCCGGCCGGCCGAGCCCGCCGTGCCAGGCCTCGGGGAGGCGGGGGCGCCGTCCAGTGGGCCCCCGGGGGTCCCGTCCAGCCCGCCGGGCCGGCGCTGGATGCGCCCCGCCGCGTGGGCCGCCGGCGGGTGCGCGCTCGGCCTCGCGGCGCTGGCGGTCAACCGGCGCCTCGCCGCCGACGAGGCGTACGACTCGGCCGACGCGCTGACGGGACCGGGCGGCGTCCTGCTGCGGGCGACCGATGGCGCCCGGGTCGACGCGCTGAACGCCGACGGGGACGCCGCCGTGCGCCACGCCTGGATCTCCGCCGGAGCGTCGGCGGTCTTCACCGCGGCGGCCGCCCTCCTCGGCTGGAGCTCGGCGGCGCCCGCGGGGCCGGCCGTCGCCTTCTGACGGCGGGTCGGGGCCGCGTCAGTCCTCGAGCGCGCGCGCCGCCGCGAGGATGCCCGCCTCGAGGCGACCGGCCAGGTCGGGACCATAGTAGGTGCGCTGGGCCTCGCCCTCGCCGCGGCGAGCCCTCGCCTCCTCCTCGACGTAGCCCGCGTAGCCGTCGACGAGCGAGACGATCTCCGCGGCGCTCGCGGCGCGCCAGCGGTCGGCGAGCGCCGCGGTCGGCTCCGCGGGGACGGCGACGAGGAGCGCGGGGCCGAGCCGCAGGGCGGTCACGCGCGCCGTCGCCGGGACGTGGCTCCAGGCGAGGGTCGCGGCGGCGCGCCGGAGGAGCCCGGGGACGGCGCCGGGCGAGGGTGAGGGGAGGGCGACCGCCACCGACGCCGCCCGGAGCGGGACCTGCTCGAGCGCCGCGGACCCCGCGAGCGCGTCGTCTGCGGCGCGCACCGCCGCGGCGTACCGGTCCGGCCGCGTCGCCGCGTCGCCGTCCGTCGTCCGCGCCGACTGATCGCCGATCGGCCCCTGCAGGAGGAGCCGCACGCCCCGGCCCCCGGCCGCGAGGAACCGGCCCGGCCAGTCCCCGGAGATGCGCCGGTTCCGCTTCCCGAGCGTGGTGGGGTGGGCGGCGAAGACGAGGACCTCCGCGATCGGGTCGCCCCCCGCCGCCGAGAGCCGGAGGGAGAGGAGCCTCCCCCCCGCGCCTCCGCCGGACCGGGAGCGCACGAGGTCGGCGGCCCTGCCGCCCGCGACGACGAGGCGTGCGGGGGCCGAGGCGGCTGCGGCCCGCCGGATCGCGTCGGCCGTCGCCTGCGCGATCCGCTCGAAGACGCGCGCGTCGTACGGCCCGAGCGCGCCCAGCTCGAACGGGAGCTCGTCGAAGTACCCCCCGGGCCCCGCGTGCGTGTGCGTCGCGCCGAAGAGGAGCGCGTCGAGCCCGAGATCGGCGACGAGCGCCTCGACGCGTCGCCGGAGCGGGTCGGTCACGAAGAGCACCTCGGCGGACGCGATCGCCACGCGCGCGCCGGGGGCCTCGAGGACGAGGGCGCGGGCGGTCACCGGCTGGTCCGGCCCCTCGGCCACGTAGGAGCGCCGCGCGAAGCCGCCGATGGGGGTGCCCGCCGGCAAGTCGATGTTGACCGCGGCCGCCCCCGCCCGCAGCGGACCCACCCCCCGGGCGGTGGAGAGCAGGCGGGGGGGCTCCGCCACCCGATCCCCGTGCCACGGCAGCGAGAGCGCGCCCAGGGCGAGCACCATCGCGCCCCCGGCGATCGCGAGCCCGCGCAGCACGCTTCGTGTGGGGAGCTTTTTCAAGGCCAGATCGTTATACTCCGCCGCGCCTCATGGGCTACGACAGCGTCAGCGACAAGAAGAAGGACGAGTGCGGTGTCTTCGGCATCTGGGCACTCGGCCAACTCGAAGAAGCCGCACACTTCACCTACCTCGGCCTGCACGCGCTCCAGCATCGCGGGCAGGAGTCGGCCGGCATCGTCGCGACCGACGGCGAGACCCTCCACGTCCACCGGGCGATGGGGCTGGTCGCCGACATCTTCGACGCGGGGGTCCTCGCGCGCCTGAAGGGCGGCTCGGCGATCGGCCACGTCCGGTACTCGACGACCGGGGCGAGCCACCTCAAGAACGCGCAGCCCATGGCGGTGCAGTACGCCGGCGGCGCGGTCGCGGTGGCCCACAACGGGAACCTCGTCAACGCCGAGGCGCTGCGCGCGGAGCTCGAGCGCGAGGGGTCGATCTTCCAGTCCTCCTCGGACACCGAGGTGATCATCCACCTCATCGCGCGGGCCAAGGTGGCGGCCGACGCGACGTCGGCGGACGGCCTGGTCCCGGCCATCCGCGGCGCGCTGGCGCGGGTCTCGGGCGCGTACTCGATCGTCTTCCTGTCCCCCAAGGTGCTCGTCGGGGTCCGGGATCCGCTCGGCGTGCGGCCCCTCGTCCTCGGGCGGCTCAAGGGGTGCTGGGTCCTCGCCAGCGAGACGACGGCGCTGGACCTCATCGAGGCCGAGTATGTCCGCGAGGTCGAGCCGGGCGAGATGATCGTCGTCGACTCGACCGGCCTGCGCAGCGAGCGGCTATTCCCGGACGCGCCGGCCCCGAAGCGGTTCGGGCGCTGCGTGTTCGAGCACATCTACTTCGCGCGCCCCGACTCCGTGCTGTTCGGGAAGTCGGTCTACGAGGCGCGGCAGGCCTTCGGGCGGCAGCTCGCGCGCCAGCACCCGGTCCAGGCGGACCTCGTGATCCCGGTCCCCGACTCCGGCGTGCCCGCGGCGATCGGGTACGGCCTGGAGAGCGGCATCCCGTTCGCGATGGGGCTCGTCCGCTCGCACTACGTGGGGCGGACGTTCATCGAGCCGTCGCAGTCGATCCGCCACTTCGGCGTGAAGCTGAAGCTCAACGCCCTGCGGGGCGTCCTCAAGGGGAAGCGCGTCGTCGTCGTCGACGACTCGGTGGTGCGGGGCACGACGAGCCGGAAGATCGTGAAGATGATCCGGTCCGCGGGCGCGACCGAGGTCCACCTGCGCATCAGCTCGCCCCCCACCGCGTGGCCCTGCTACTACGGCATCGACACGCCGACGCGCCAGGAGCTCATCGCCGCGACCCACTCGGTCGAGGAGATCGCGAAGTACGTCACGGCCGACTCGCTCGGCTACCTCTCGCCCGACGGGCTCTACGAGGCGCTCGGGCAGGACCGCAGCGGCTTCTGTGACGCCTGCTTCTCCGGCGAGTACCTGATCCCGTTCCCCGCCCGCTCCCAGACGACGCCGATCCGGGTCGTCGGGGCCTGAGCCCGTCGGGGCGCCCTCTGGGGCGTCCTTTGGGCTAGGCTGGAGCGATGCCAGCGCCCGGGCCCCGCGTCGCCGACGGCCAGCTCTTCGTCTACCGGCTCTTCGACGTCGCCGACTCCATCGATCTCGCGCGGGCGGAGCAGCTCGCCGCCGCGCCGAAGTCACGCCTCGCGCTGGAGGGGGCGGGGGGAGGCACCGCCTTCGAGTTCCCCCGGCCGCCGGTCCACCTCGTCCTCGGCCGGCGCGAGATCCGGATCGGCGGGGAGCTGCGCGAGGCGGAGGCGAGCGCGCACCTGATCGACACCGGCGTCGCGTCCATCCTCTACAAGATCCCGATCGCGCCGGGCACCGCCCTCGGCGAGCTCCTGCCGCTCTCCGAGGCCCTGCTCGCGCGCCCCACGCCGGAGATCGACGCGGCGGCGCGGCGGGAGGCGGAGGCGCTCTGCCGCGATCTCGCCCCCGCGCTGGAGCGGCCGCACGCGTGGGAGGGGCTCGAGACGTACCACGTGGTGTTCGTCCGCCGCTTCGAGGAGGGGGAGATCACCGCCGACCGGCTCCTCGCCGAGGCCCCCATCGCCGAGCTGGTCCTCGGCGAGACGAGCGAGGTCCCGCTCTCCGCCGCGGAGCGTCAGGACGTCCTGGCCCACAACTTCACCTACCAGGTCGACGACCTCGCCCTCGTGCACTGGAATGGGGCGTTCGTCTACGAGGCCTCGGGGGTGGAGGACATCCCGGATCTGTTGGAGTTCGCGACCGCCCACCTGCTGGAGCTGCGCTACTACGACGCCCTGCTCGACCGCGAGCTGCACCTGCTCTACGACGAGATCGAGGCGGGGGGCAGCCCGCTGACCAACATCGTCACGCGGAAGTACCGGACCCTCGAGCGGCGCGTCGCCGCGCTCCTGCTCGAGATCTCCGAGATGATCGAAAGGCTCGAAAACGCAGTGAAAATCGTCGGCGACTTCTACCTGGCGCGCCTCTACCAGGGGGCCGTCCGGCGCTTCCGCCTGCCGGCGTGGCAGGAGACCGTCCTGCGCAAGCAGCGGCTCCTCTCCGAGGTCAACGATCTCATCGGCGACGCGGCCGACACCTCCCGGGCGGAGCTGCTGGAGCTCGCGATCATCGGGCTCATCCTCTGGGAGATCATCGCCGCGTTTCACTGAGCGGCGGGGTGCGATCGGGCCCCACACCCCGCGACGGCGCGGGGGCGATCCTCACGGAAGGCCCATTTTTCAGGCGATCGCGCGCCATGAGAAGTTGACGCGGCGATCCTGAAGCGATATCAGCAGAGCCATTCACCGCTCGGCAGCCCTGATTTACGGCGGTTTCCAGACGGAGGGATCCACCAAATGACGCAGGCCCAGTTCTTCCAGGCGGTCGCCGAGGCGGCCGACATCCCGAAGGCGCAGGTTCGTGCGGTGTTCACGGCGGTCGAGGAGGTCGTCACCAAGAAGCTCAAGGGCGAGGGGAAGATCCCGCTCGGCGGCCTCGGTGCCGTGAAGCTCGTCGACCGCAAGGCCCGCATCGGCCGCAACCCGATGACCGGCGAGCAGATCAAGATCCCGGCCCGCACGGCCATCAAGATCGCCCCCGCCAAGGCCCTGAAGGACATCTTCAACAAGAAGGCGAAGAAGTAGCGATCGTCGTTCGTCGCGCGCTCAGCGCCCGTCGGTCTCAGACCGACGGGCGCTTCGCTTTGTGGCGGCGAAGCCGGGACTACGCCTTCAGCTTGAGGAGCGTCCGGACGGTCGAGATCACGTCCACGAACTGCACGGGCTTCTGGAGGTAGACGTCGATGCCGAGGCTCTCGGCCCGGGCCCGGGCGTCGGGGCCGCCGGCGCTGATGATCACCGTTGGGATCCCGAGCAGCGAAGGGTCGGCCTTCATCCGCTCGACGAGCGTGAAGCCGTCCATCACCGGCATGTAGAGGTCGGCCATCACGAGGTCGATCCGCGGCTGCCGCTTGAGCCGGACGAGGGCCTCGTGCCCGTTCGCCCCGTACTCGATCGCGATCTCGGTCGCGCCGTCGGGGGTGCGCAGCTTGCGCAGCGCGTACTCGTACATCTCGATGACGTGCGGGTTGTCCTCGACGACGAGGACCCGGTAGCTCCGCTTCAGCTTGCCGATCCCGGTCCGGGCGATCTCCGCCAGCGACGCGAGCTTGTGCCGGTCGTCGATCCGATCGATGGGGACCTTGACGGCCACGCCAGCCGGCCCCGCCTCGCCCCCCGGCCGACCGCGCACCACCTCCACCTCGATCTCGACCGGGTCGAGGAGGGAGGGGAAGCTGACCTGGAGGGGGACGCGCTCTCCCTCCTTCAGCGTGCGATCCGTCCGGATGAAGAGGCCGCCCGCCGACAGGTTCTCGGTGACGTCGCGGACCTTGTTGGGCTCCCCCGGGTAATCCACCCGAAGGACCAGGGGAACGCGTGGATCGCGGCGCTTGTCGTGATCGGTGCCCATCTGGAGTTCGGAAGTCTATATCACGGTGGATTCACTTGACAATCCGGGGGTCGACCAATAGCCTGCCGCGGATTTCCAACCCCCCGCAGTCTCAGCTGTCTTCATCGGACCGTCATGACCGTTCAGGCGTCTGTGGGTGCCGCCGAAGCACTGCCGCGCGAAAAGGTGGAGCACTTCGATCGGGAGCTCGTCGAGATCCTGAAGAGGTACCCGCCCGACAAGAAGGCCGCCGCCATGATCCCCGCCCTCCGTCTGGGGCAGGAGATCTTCGGCTGGTGCTCTCCCGCGGTTAAGAAGCTCTGCGCCGACCGGCTCGGGACGACCTCGTCCCGCGCCGAGGAGGTGGCGACCTTCTACGTGATGTTCAACAACCAGCCGATCGGCAAGCACCTGGTCGAGATCTGCACGAACGTCTCCTGCTGCCTCAACGGCGGCGAGAAGATCTTCGAGCACCTCAAGGCCAAGTGGGGCGTCCAGAACGGCGGCA
>DATIVK010000257.1:0-6469 GCA_035465955.1 Anaeromyxobacteraceae bacterium
CTGGCCAGCGACCACTACGGCGTGCGCGACACCCTGCCGCCGGAGGCCGGACGACTGGTGCACTACCCGAGCCCCAAGAAGGCGCCGTCGCTGCTGGCCGCGGCCCTCCTGGAGATGATCTCGGACCGCGACCGCCTGAAGGCGATGGGCGCGGCCGCGCGCGAGGCCGCCGAGGCGCGCGCCGCGGGCGAGGCCGAGGGCGCGGGGCGCGCGACTCCGATCCAGCGGGAGCTCGCCGAGGTCCGCGAGCGGCTCTCGTACCTGCAGGCGGAGGTCGAGCGGGCCTCCCGGGCGCAGCTCGCGGGGGACCCGGACGCCCTCGTCCCCGAGGAGCGCTTCCACGGCCCCTGGCGGGCCGTCGCCGCCGCCGCGAACTCCGTCACGCGCCACCACGTCACCGCCCTCCGGGACGTCCTCGACCTCCTCGACGCCTGGGCCAGGGGCGACTTCGCGCCGGAGCTGCGCCCCGGCGCCGGCCGGCCGGCGCGCGCCCAGGCGACCGTCGATCGCGTCCGCGAGAACCTCCGCGGCGTCGCGCAGGAGCTGCGGGCGCTGACCGGCGCGGCCGTCGAGGGGCGGCTCGACGTCCGCGCGGACACGACGCGCTTCCCCGGGGAGTGGCAGGCGCTCGTGCGCGGCGTCAACGAGACGCTCGACGCGGTGCTGATGCCCCTCCTCATGTCCGCCGAGAGCTTCGAGCGGATCTCACGCGGCGACATCCCCGACAAGCTCACCGAGGGGCTCCGGGGCGAGTACGACACGATCCACCAGAACGTGAACCGCTGCGTCGACGCCGTGAGGGGGCTCGTCACGGACGTCGACGCGCTCGCCACCGCCGCCATCGCCGGGCGGCTCGGCGTCCGCGCCGACCCCGCCCGTCACGCCGGGGAGTTCCGGCGCATCGTCGAGGGGGTCAACCGGACGCTCGACGCCGTGCTCGCCCCCATCGACGAGTCGACCCGCGCGCTGGAGCGGCTCGCGCGGCGCGACCTGACGGTCCGCGTGAACGGCGTCTACCGCGGCGAGCACGCCCGGATCCAGGAGGCGATCAACTCGAGCGCGCAGGCGCTCCACGACGCGATGGGGCAGGTCGCGACGGTCGTCGAGCAGGTCTCCAGCGCGGCGGTGCAGATCGCCTCGTCCAGCCAGTCGGTGGCGAGCGGCGCCTCGGAGCAGGCCTCGTCCCTCGCCGAGTACGCGACCACCGTCGAGCTCATCGCCTCCATGCTGCGCCGCACCTCGGATCAGGCCCGCCAGGCCGACGCCACGGTCCGCGGCGCCCGCGACGCCGCCGCCGAGGGCTCCCAGTCGATGGAGCGGATGCTCGCCGCGATGGGCGCGATCCGGACCTCGACCGAGGGGACGTCCCAGATCATCAAGGACATCAACGAGATCGCCTTCCAGACCAACCTGCTCGCCCTCAACGCGGCGGTCGAGGCCGCGCGGGCCGGCGAGGCCGGCCGCGGCTTCGCCGTCGTCGCCGAGGAGGTCCGCTCGCTCGCCCTCCGCTCCAAGGAGGCCGCGGCCCGCACGGAGGCCCTGATCCGCGAGTCGCTGCGCCAGGCGGGCGAGGGCGAGGGCACCTCCCGCCACGTCGCCGAGCGGCTCGGCGCGATCGTGACCTCGGTCGAGAAGACCACCGCCATCGTGGCGGAGATCTCGGCGAGCGCCCGCGAGCAGGCCGAGGGGATCAGCGGCGTGATGCGCGCCGTCTCGGAGATGGACAAGGTCACGCAGCAGAACGCGGCCTCGGCCGAGGAGTCGTCGTCGGCCGCCACCGAGCTCTCCGGCCAGGCCCACGAGCTCGCGGACCTCGTCGCCGCGTTCACCCTGGGGGAGCCCCCGGCCCCGCGCCGCGCCGCGCGCCCCACCGCGACGTCCGTCGGGCCCGGCGAGGGCGACCTCGCCGACTTCTAGGGACCGCGATGACGCCACGGGGGATCCCACAGGACGCCTCGCCAGGGGCACCCCGGCGCATCCGGGTGCTCGTCGTCGACGACTCCGCCGTCGTCCGCAACGTGTTCCAGGCGGAGCTCTCGCGCGACCCCGCGATCGAGGTCGTGGGGGCCGCCCCCGATCCCTACGTCGCGCGCGACCTGATCCTGGAGCGACAGCCCGACGTCATCACGCTCGACGTCGAGATGCCCCGGATGGACGGGATCACGTTCCTCCGCAAGATCATGCGGTACCGGCCGACGCCGACCCTCGTCGTGTCCTCCCTCACCCCTGCCGGCGGCCAGCTCGCGATGGAGGCCCTCGCCGCCGGCGCCGTCGACGTGATGTGCAAGCCCGGCGGCGCGTACACCGTCGGCGACATGACCGGCGAGCTGGTCGAGAAGGTGAAGGCGGTCGCGTTCTCCGACGTCCGCCACCGGGAGCATCCGCCGGTCACCGCCTCCCCTGCCCTCTCGCGGACGACCCACCGCGTCCTCGCCATCGGCGCCTCGACCGGCGGCACGATCGCCATCGAGCGGATCCTGGCCGCGCTGCCGCCCAACGCCCCGGGGGCGCTCGTCACGCAGCACATGCCCGAGAGCTTCACGCGCCACTTCGCCGACCGCCTCGCGCAGCAGACGCGGCTCGACGTCCGCGAGGCGGCCGACGGGGACTCCGTGACCCCCGGCGTGGTGCTGGTGGCCCCCGGCAACCGCCACCTGCTCCTCCGGCGCTCCGGCGCCCGCTACCTGGTCGAGGTGAAGGACGGCCCGCGGGTCAACCGCCACCGCCCGTCGGTCGACGTCACCTTCCGCTCGGTTGCGCGTGTGGCCGGGCCCAACGCGATCGGCGTGATCCTCACGGGGATGGGCTCCGACGGCGCCCAGGGGCTCCTCGCCATGCGGGAGGCGGGCGCCCGCACGATCGCGCAGGACGAGGCGAGCTGCGTGGTCTACGGGATGCCCAAGGTGGCGGCCGACCTCGGCGCCGCCGAGCGGGTCCTGCCGCTCGGCGAGATCGCCGCGGAGATCGTCCGCCGGTCGGAAGAGGCGGAGGTGGCGACGGAGTAGCCTAGCGTCCTGGTTCGAGATCGAGCTCGAGCACGACCAGGTCGCCGGTGTCGACGCGGACCGCGGCCGCGCAGGTGGCGCGCCGCTCGCTCGGGGGCTCGTCCGCCACGGCCGGGAGGCCGAGCTGGAACGGCACCTTGGTGCCGAAGTGCCGGGTGATGAACGCGCCGCCGAGGACGTTCAGGATCTCGCCGAGCGCGTTGCGCCCCTGCTCGTCCGCCTCGGGATCGGCGGGATCGATCCCGAGCATGTTGGCGGCCAGGTTCCGCGCGAGGTTCCGGCTGGCGGTCAACCGGAGCTGGCCGCCACGCACCGCCTCGAAGTCGATCGTGGCGCTGAAGACGTCCGCGTCGTAGGCCGGGGGGACGGGCTCCGGCTCGATCATGAAGAAGGCGGCCTCCTCCAGGACGCTGCTCAGGACCTCGGTGAGCATCTGAGGGGTCGGCTCAGACATGGCCTGCCCCCTGCGGGCCGAGGATCTCGAGCACGAGGTCCCGGAGCGACTCCGGCCGGAAGGGCTTCGTCAGGAACGCCCGGGCGCCGTTGTCGAGGATCTCCTCGACGCGATCCTCGCTCATGGGGGTCGCCACGATCACGACGGGGATCCGGGAGAGGGCCGGATCGGCCGCCATCCGCTTCACGAACTCCATGCCGTTCATGACCGGCATGTTCACGTCGGCGAGGACCAGGTCGACCGGGGTCGCCGCGAGGCGCTCGAGCGCCTCGGCGCCGTTCGCGGCCTCGTGGACCTCGGAGATCTCGAGGCCGCAGAGCCCGATCGCCCGGCGCACCATCTTCCGGGTCACCGGGGAGTCGTCTACGACCAGCAGCTGCAGAGCCACGCCCGCCTCCTTGAGGGTTCCTAGAGCGAGATCACGTTCGACCCGGACTGGATAGTCACCTGTCCCGTGTCGACGAACAACCTCGCCGTTCTCGACCGATTGCCGCCGATATCCTCGGCGGCGATCAGCACCTGGTTCTTCCAGAAGATCTTCCGCATCATCGTGTAGTTGCGGCGGCCGATGTCGAAGGTGTCGATGTCGCCGTGGAAGCTGCCGCCGCCCGCCACCTTGACCACGATGTCCCGCTTCCTGGCGCCGAGCATGTACATCCGCTCGAAGAGGAGCGGGATCCCGGTGTCGGCGAACGTCCCCGGCGCGTCCTTCGCCCGGTCCGGGGAGAGCGTCGCGGTGGGCAGCTGGAAGTGGAGCATCCCGCCGATCCGGCAGACCGGGTCCCACGTCATCACCGCGACGCAGGAGCCGAGGCCGTGCGTCACCAGCACGCGGCTCCGATCGTCGGAGACCTCGATCCCGCCGATCGTGACCGTGAGCAGGTTCACCTCGCCTCCCCGCGCTTCCGGTAGACCGAGGGGCGCTCCACCAGCAGCCCCGTGTCGATGCCGTTCAGCGTCTCGGAGTGGCCGATGAAGAAGCGGCCGCCCGGCTTCACGAGCCGCTCGATCTCCGCCACCAGCCCCGCCCGCATCGGGCGGTCGAAGTAGATCATCACGTTGCGGCAGAAGACCGCGTCGAGCGGCCCCGACATCGGATAGGGGCGCTGCGAGAGGTTGAGCCGCCGGAAGACGATCCGCTCCCGGAGCCGCGGCGACACGGTCCAGGTCGAGCTCCCGTCCGCCCCGCGGGCGCGGGTCAGGAAGCGCTCGCGGTAGCGCGCGGGGACGTCCGCGATCTCCTCGTCGCCGTAGACGCCCGCGCGGGCCCGCGCGAGGGCCCGCGTGGAGAGGTCGGTCGCGAGGATCTTCCAGTCCTTCGTGGCGAGGCGATCGTGGACGGTCATCGCGACCGTGTAGGGCTCCTCGCCCGACGCGCAGCCGGCGCACCAGAACCGGAAGCGGTGCTGCCCCGCCGCGGAGGCCGCCGCGACGTCGTCCTGCAGCAGCTCGAAGTGATCCGGCTCCCGGAAGAACTTCGTGAAGTTGGTGGAGATCGCGTCGAGGAACAGCACGATCTCGTCGCGCGCCGCCTGGCCGCGGAGCCGTCCGAGGTACTCCTCCTCGCTCTGGAGCCCCAGCTCCCGCAGCCGCTTCGCGAGGCGGGCCTGGACGAGCGCCGCCTTCCCCTCGCGGAGGTGGATCCCCGCCTGCGCGTAGGCGATCTCCTGGAAGGCGCGGAAGGAGGCGGGCGTCACGCGTCAGGCTCCGGCCGCCTCGCGGGGGCGCTGCGGCAGGTCCCGCGGGCGCGCGGCCAGCCCGGCCAGGCGATCCACGTTCAGGATGAGCCCCACGCGCCCGTCCGAGAGGATCGCCGCGCCGGAGAGGTACTCGGCGTCGCCGATCCCGGCGCCCAGCGGCTTGATCACGACCTGCTGCTGGGACACGACGTCGTCCACGACGAGCCCGACCTTGCGCCCCAGCCCCTCGACCACGACCACGTGGGACTCGGTGGGATCCCGCTCCGGCCCCTGCATCTCCAGCAGGCGGTGGAGCCTGAGGAGGGGCAGGATCTCGCCCCGGACGTTGATGATCTCCCCCTTGCCCGCCATCACCGCGAGCGTCTCGCGCGCGGGGCGCAGCGACTCGACGATGGCGAGGCTCGGGATGATGTACCTCTCCCCGCCGCACGCGATCAGCATCCCGTCGATGATGGCGAGCGTCAGCGGCAGCACCATCCGGACCCGGGTGCCGTCCCCCGGCGTCGACGACACGCCGACGCGCCCCCGCATCCCCTCGACGTTCCGCTTCACCACGTCCATCCCGACGCCGCGGCCGGAGATCTCGGTGACCTCCTGCGCGGTCGAGAAGCCCGGGAGGAAGAGCAGGTTGAAGATCTCGGCGTCGGTCAGCTCGACCCCCGGCTCGACGAGCCCCTTCTCCCGGGCGCGGGCCAGGATCGCGTCGCGCTGCAGGCCGCGGCCGTCGTCGGAGAGCTCCACCACGATGCTCCCGCCCTCGTGGTACGCGGAGAGCCGCAGCGTGGCGCGCCCCGGCTTCCCCGCGGCCTTGCGCTCCGCGGCGCCCTCCACGCCGTGATCGATGGCGTTGCGGACGAGGTGGACGAGCGGCTCCTCGATCCGCTCGACCATGCTCCGGTCCATCTCGGTCTCCTCGCCGGACATCTCCAGCACCACGTCCTTCCCGGTCTTCCGGGAGAGATCGCGCGCGAGCCGCGCCATCTTCTGGAACGCGCTGCGGACCGGCACCATGCGCATGCGCATCGCGACGTTCTGGAGGTCGCGGCTGATCTTGTTGAGCTGGTTCAGGTAGTTGCGCAGCTTCAGCGACCCGAGCGACGCGATCTCCGGCGAGTAGATGATCATCGACTCGACGATGATCAGCTCGCCGATCATCTCGACCATCGAGTCGACGCGCTCGAGATCGACCTTCACCGTCTCCCGGATCTGCGCGAACACGTCCTTCTGCGCCGGCTTCGCCGGCTTCGCCGGCTCCACCTTCGCCGCCGCCGCGGGGGGGCCGTCGGGGCGCGCCGCCGGCGCCTGCGGCG
>DATIVK010000258.1:0-15185 GCA_035465955.1 Anaeromyxobacteraceae bacterium
GCAAGGACATCACGGTGGGCCGCCCGAGGCCGGCGCGACCTCGCCGTCACGCCCCGGCCGCGCCCCCGGAGAGCGGCGCGGCGACCGCAGCGCCGGTGAGCGCCCCGTTCAAGACGGTGGTCCACCTCGTCGCCCCGCGCCGCCTGCGCGTCCGCGCGGACCAGCCGCGGATCGACGTGGAGCTGAAGGCCGACGCCCTCTTCGCCTTCGCCGGGGGGCGCGAGGAGGCGACCGGCTCCGTCCAGGCGATCCGGGGGCAGGCCGAGCCGATCGGCGGGCGCGTCTTCGTGCTCGAGCGGGGGAAGGTGACCTTCACCGGCGGCCCCATCGCGACGGGGGTCCTCGACCTGGCGGCGCGCTACGACAACCCGACGGCGGTGGTCCGCGCCACGGTGGGGGGCACGCTGCGCAAGCCGGAGCTCCACCTCAGCTCGGAGCCGCCGCTGCAGGAGGCCCAGATCGCCATGCTGGTGGCGACGGGGCGGACCGAGGTGAAGCCGGGCACCGAGGGCGTCAACTCCCTCGCCGCGGGGGAGGCGGGGCTGGCGGCGGCCGGCGCCGTCGCGATGGGCGTCTTCAAGGACCTGCTCTCCGACAAGCTCCCGGTGGACTCGGTCTCGCTCGACTCCACCGCCGTGCGCGCCGGGAAGTACCTCACGGATCGGGTCTACGTGGGCTACGTCCGGCGCTTCGACGCGAAGCCGGAGAAGGGGGAGAACCCCGACGAGGTCCAGGTGGACTACCAGCTCGCGCCGGGCTGGCAGGTGGAGACGCGCTACGGGTCGGGGCAGTCGGGCGGGGCGAGCATCGTCTGGACGCGGAACTACTGAACCGCACGGGGCCGCTCGCCGGCGGGCGCTCTCGGGTTACCATCGGGCGGTGGACCTCGTGCTGGAGGCAGGGCGCGCCCTGACGCGCGCCGCGGCGCTGACGAGCGGCTTCGCGCCGCTGATCCTCTTCTTCGCCTCGTGCATCGAGTACGTCTTCCCGCCCTTCCCCGGCGACCTCGTGGTGCTCTTCGGCGCCTGGTACGCGACGCACGGCGAGCTCTCCTGGCTGGCGACCTTCCTCTGGGTGACCGCAGGCGCCATCGCCGGCGCCGCGATCGACTACCGGATCGGCGCCTGGATCGCGCCGCGGGTGGGGCGCCGCGCGGCGGAGGGCGGCCACCCCTTCGCCGAGAAGCTCGCGCGCTTCGAGGTCAGCTACCGGCGCTGGGGGGCCTGGCTCCTCGTCTTCAACCGCTTCCTGCCGGGGATCCGGGCGTTCCTGTTCGTCGCCGCGGGCGCGTCCGGGATCCCGCTCCGGCGCGTGCTCCTCCTCGGCGGGATCTCGGCCTGCGCCTGGAACGGGCTGCTCCTCGCCGCCGGCGCCTTCGCGGCCCGGAACGTGGACGAGCTCGTGCTCCTCTTCCAGCGGTACACCCACGCCGCCTGGTTCCTGCTCGCGGCCGCGGGGGCCGTCCTCCTCGCCCGCGCCCTCGTCCGACGCCTCCGCGTCGGCCCCCCGGAGGTGAAGCCTTGATCCCCGTGCTGTTCGCGACCCTCGTGGCGGGAGCGATCCCGCAGGGGGCGACCCTGTACCGCTTCGAGCTCGGCGGCGAGCGGATCGGGACCGCCGAGCTCCACGTCCGCTGCGTCGCGGAGCGCTGCGCCGTCCGCTGGTCGGTGCAGACGCGGGCCCCGGCGGCGGCCGGCGGCGCCATCCACGCCAGGCGCGTCGAGCTGGAGGCGGACTCCGAGGGGCGCTGGGTCGACGGTGCGCTCGCCGTCTTCGAGGACGGCGTGCCCGTCGCCGGAAAGGGGCGCTGGGGCGCCGTGCCGGTCTCCCTCGCCGAGCTGGTCCTCGCGCGCGCCCGGACCGACGAGTCGCCGTGCGTCGAGGTCTTCGACGAGCGGACGGGCGAGGCGGGCAAGGCGTGCGCGCGGCGCGGGGCCGGCGCCACGTGGGAGCTCGAGGTCCGTGGCGAGCCGGAGCGCGTCCGGACGGGGGCGAACGGCCTGCCGGCCGAGGTGGCGATCCCGGGACAGGGCGCGCGCTTCGTCGCCGATCCGAGGGCGGCCGTCCCGGCGACGGCGCCTCGCCTCTTCGGCGTGACGGTCCCCGGGGAGCCGGGCCCGGCGGGGGCCCGGCGCTTCTGCGGCGCGCCGCTCGATCCGCCGCCGCCCGGCGGGCGGCTCCCGAGGCTGCCCGCCCCCGCGGTCGACGGGGAGAGCTGCCGCGAGAAGACCGCGCGCTGGCTCGGGCTCGCCGCGCGCGCCGGCTTCGCCGGCCGGACCGCCGTCGGCGTCGCGTGGGACGGCGCGGCGTTCGCGTGGCACTCCTGGGCGGAGGTCGAGGTGGACGGCGCCTGGATCGCCGTCGATCCGTCCTTCGGGCAGCTCCCGGCGCGGGGGCCTCGCTTCACGCTCGCGCGCTTCGCCGACGGCGACGCGGCGGCGCGGGAGGCCGCCGGGAAGCGGGTGCTGGCGTGCTGGGGAAAGGCCCGGATCGAATAGGGCGCCCCACGCGGGGGGTCCGGCGCTATCATCCCGGCCCGTGGCGACGGTGAAGAGGCGCAAGAAGCGGCTGGACCGGACCGAGCTCCTCGCGCAGGCGGATCGGCTCCGGGCGCGGGGACGGCGGCGGCGGGCCATCACGCTCTATCAGCTGCTGCTCGCGCAGGACCCGGACGACCTGAACGTCCACGGCAAGCTCGCCCCGCTCCTCGCCGCCGAGGGGAGGCAGGCCGAGGCCATGGCCTCCTTCCGCGCGGCCGCCGCCGGCCACACCTCGGCCGGCTTCGCCGACCGCGGCATCGCCGTGCTCAAGCAGGCCGCCGAGGTCCTCCCCGAGGACGAGGCGCTCTGGACGGAGGTCGCGAACCTCCACGTGCAGCGCGGCCGGCGCGGGGACGCGGTGGCGGTGCTCACCGAGGGGGGCGAGCGCCTCCTGCGCACGCGCTTCAGGCCGATCGGGGGGAAGCTCCTCCGGCGCGCGCTGGAGCTCGACCCATGGAACGTGAAGGCGACGATGCTCCTCGCGAAGACGCTGCAGCGGGAGCGGCGGTCGGCGGAGGCGGTGACGCTCCTGGACGGGCTCGCGCGGCGCGTCGGGGGCAAGGCGCGGCGCCAGGCGCGCGGGCTGGCCTTCCGGCTCAGCCCGTCTCCGGCGCGGCTCTGGTATTGGCTGACGGCCCGCGCTGGCGGGCACCCCGAACGGTAGGGACGGACATGAGATCGATCGTGATCAAGCTGGGCGGCGAGATCGTCCAGAGCCCGGAGCTGGACCTCGTCGCGGACGACGTCCGCGCCCTCGTGGCCGGCGGCGACCGCGTGACGCTGGTGCACGGCGGCGGGCCGCAGGCGAGCGCCCTCCAGAAGCGGCTCGGCCTGGAGCCCCGGATGATCGCCGGCCAGCGCCAGACGGACGGCGCGACGCTGGAGGTGATGAAGTACGTCGTCGCCGGGCAGCTGAACGTGGATCTCTGCGGCCGCCTGCTCGCGCGCGGGGTGCTGCCCGTCGGGCTCCACGGGGCGTCGGGCCACGCGATCCGCGCGACGCGGCGGCCGCCGCGCGTGATGGCCGGGGCGGGGCCCGATCCGGTCGACCTCGGGCTCGTCGGGGACGTCACCGGCTTCAACCTGGACCTCCTCGGCGACCTGCACGCGCGCGGCTACGTGCCCGTCCTCGCCTGCCTCGGCTGCGACGAGCGCGGGCAGGCGCTCAACATCAACGGCGACACCGTCGCGAGCCAGCTCGCCGGGGCGCTCGCGGCGGACGCCCTCGTGCTCGTGACCTCGGCGCCGGGCGTGCTGCGCGACCTGAACGATCCCGGGAGCCGGATCCCGCGGATCGCCCGCGCCGACCTCGACCGCATGGTGGCGGACGGCACCGTCTCCGGCGGGATGATCCCCAAGCTCCAGGAGTCCTTCGACGTGATGAAGGGCGGGGCGCGCTCCGTCGTCATCATCGGCCGCCTGGCGCCCGGCGATCTGCTCCGCGCCGTCCGGGAACCCGGCAGCGCGGGGACGGTGCTCGTGGCCTGAGCGCCGGCCGGGCCCAACAGGCTGTCAGAAGAGCAGCCGCACGCCGAAGCGGTACGGGCCCATCACGTGGTGGGCGACCTTCCAGGTCCAGCCCGTGTAGAAGAGGTCGTGGATCTCCCCCTCGGCCGCCGGCGAGGCGAGGTCGAGGAAGAGGCCGATGGCGCCGAGGTCGCCCATCGGCATGTCGGCCCCCATGATGAGCGTCGCGCCGGTGACCGTCGCCGACGTCTGGCCCCACTTGGACTTCCGGTCGTCCGTGCCGTAGGTGGCCTGCCACGCGTAGACGCCCAGGGTCGCGCCCACCCACGCGTCGAACGAGCCGAGCGGCACGACCCAGGCGGCGCCCAGGCGGAGCGCCGTCGTGTCCATGAAGTAGGTCATGTCCTTGTCGAACGTCAGGCTGTGGCTGGTGTTGGTGTAGCCGCTCTGCTCGTAGACCCAGAACGACCCCGCCGGCTGGTTGGCCTTCGCCACCTTCACGCTCTGTCGATACAACCCGCCGTCGAAGAAGACGCGCAGGGAGGGCGAGACGTCGTACTGCCCGACGATCCCGAGGGCGTAGCTCCTGTCGGGCTCGTTGATCTGGTACGGCGCGTCGCTGGGCGTGAGCGCGGTCGTGAGGTGCTCGCCGAAGGGGAGGGCGCCCCAGACCCCGAACGCCAGCGGCTTCCGGGCCCTCCCGGCGGGCGGAGTGGCGGCCGGCGCGGAGCCCGTGGGCTCCACGGCCGTCGGCGGCGAGCCCTCGGCAGGCGCCGGCGCGGGGGCGGGCTCGACGGCCCGGGCCGCGGCGGGGAGCGACGCGACGAGCGCGGCGACGAGCAACGAAGCGGATCTCATCGGGGACCGACCTCCTGGCGCGGGAGGCGCGCGCGGCAGGACGATCGGTACCGCGGCGCGGGGCCCGCGGGCAGCCCACGCCGACGTGACGCTCGACGTGGGGATGCGTGCGTGTGCGGCCGCCCCTCACACCCCGGTCGGCAGGCCGGGCCGGAGCCGGCTACCGCCCGAGCGCCTTGAGGATCTTCCCCGCCTCCGCGGCGAAGCGCTGCTGCGCGTCCGGGATCTCGCGATCCTCGGGATCGGTGATCCGGGCGTCGCCGAGCCCTGCGTACATCGTCACCTTGAGGTCCTTCCCGATGACGGCGTAGTGCGGCTCCCACCCCACGGTCGTGAGCATGAAGCGATCGGGCGGCGCGTCGAGCATGGGGCGACCGTCGGCGTAGAGCGACGGCGCGTGGGTGTCGCCGAGGAGCGAGAGGAGCGTCGGCACCACGTCCACGTGCCCCGTCGGGACGTCGCGGACGCCCGCGGGGACGCCGTCGCCCAGGAGCACCATGGGGACGTGCACCTGCTCGTCCACCACCGCCGACCCGTGGCCGATGTGCCCCTTCTGGCGGAACTCCTCGCCGTGGTCCGCGGTGAAGACGACGATGGGCTTGCGCCCCCGCTTCGCCTCCCAGCGCTCGAGGAAGTCGTCGAGCTTCCAGTCGAGCTCGTACGCGGCGTTGCGGGCGCGTCGCTCGATCTGGTCCGCCGGGGCGGTGGTCGCCTTGAGGCCGCCGCCCTCGCCGTCCCAGGCCGGCGCGAAGCGCGCGGAGCGCTCCGGGTAGAAGTAGTTGAAGTGGGTGCCGAAGAAGAAGAGGAAGATGAAGGCGGGGCGGTCGTCGGTCCGCGCGAGCCACTGCTCGGCGCTCGCCAGCATCAGCGCGTCCCGGTCGATCGCCTCCTTGGGGCACCAGGTCTCGAGGTCGTCTCCGACGCCCGCGAAGACCGTGTCCTTGAGCCCCATCCAGTCGACGCAGGAGGCCGCGAGGACGCGCAGCTGGTAGCCGTTGGCCCGGAGCGCCGGGAAGAGGACCGGGCGCAGCCCCGCCCCCACGCTCGCCTCGAGCTGGTGGGCGTTGAGGCCGTACAGGAGCGAGAAGAGCGTGTAGTTGGTCGCCGAGGAGCCCGAGTAGTGGCGCGGGAAGCGCGTCCCCGACTGCGCGCGCTTCCAGAGGCGCGGCATGGTCTCGGCGTCGAGGTGGGTCGACGGCATGCTCTCGGCGACGACGAAGACGACGTCCTGCGGGCGGGTGAGCTTCACCGTCGCCGGGTCGACGCCGCTCGGGAGCCTCACGGCTGCGCTCCCGGCGCGCGCGAAGGGATCGCCGGCCTTCCCGCCGAAGATCGTGCGCGCCACCTTCTCCATCCGGACGGGCGGCTGCAGCGGCAGGACCGTGGAGGCGGCGAAGATGGCCGCCCCGCCGAAGTGGGTCAGCATCGCGCCGTAGACCCGCTCGCCGGTCGCGAGGAGCAGGATGGCGGCCACGGCGCGCCAGGCCCGGCGCGGCGACGCGAACCGGCGGATGAACCCCGCGCCGGCCGCCACGTCGGCCGCGGCGAACGCGGCGCCCGCGGCGACGAACTTCACGACGTCCGAGACCGGGATGCCGGTCTCCTGGAGCGCCGTCGGCTGCAGGAGGACGCGGAAGAAGAAGCCGTTGAGGTGGAAGCCGACGGCCGCGTAGACGCGGCTGTCGATGGCGAGGACGAAGGTCCCCAGGGCGGCGATCGCGGGGGCCGCGAAGCGGTAGGCGCGCGGCCAGCGCGAGGAGGGGAGCGCGACGAGGAAGAGGATGGCCGAGAGGAGCGCTGCCTGGGGGATGAAGGTGGGCCAGAGGGCCGCGCGCCAGCTGGCCGGCGTCATGCGCACCGCGGCGCTCACCGGCTGCGAGTAGAGGAGGAGGAAGAGCGGGGCGTGGAGGAGGGCCCAGACCAGCGCGGGGAAGCGGTAGCCCTCGCCGGACGGCTCGTCGCCGTCGGACAGGGTGAAGAGCGGGGCAGGAGACATCGAGGGGCGGACCCTAGCAGGGAGGGGAGGGCGGGCCAAGCCGCCCTCCCCGAACGGCGGGGGTGCGCCGCGAGCCGCTACTTCAGGGTGCTCACGTACTTCGCGACCGCGGCGGCGTCGGCGTCGGCGAGCGAGACCGGCTTCATCTTGCCGTTCGCGCTCCCCTTCCGGATCATCTCGAGCACCTTCGCCTCCGGCGTCCCCTTGATCGGCCGCGGCATGATCTTGCCGCCGGCGCCCTCGGGGCCGTGGCAGAGGGCGCAGCGGGACTTGAAGATGGCCGCACCGTCGGCGAGCGCGACGTTCGCGAAGGTGAGGACGAAGAGGGCAGTCACGATCCGCTTCATGAGGGGTCCTTTCGTTGAGGTGGGAGCTCGAGGCGCCAGTATGGCCCGGCCGCCGACCGCGTCGACGCCGGGTGCCCGGAAGGGGGGTGCGGGACGGTGCTATCCTCGCGGCCCGACCCGTTGCGTGGTCCCCGAAGGGAACCGATGACCGACCGCCAGCCCACCTCCCGCTCCTGCTTCGTCTGCGGCCGCGACAACCCCCTCGGCCTGAAGACGCGCTGGGTGAGCGACGCGGCGACGCGCGAGGTGCGCACCCAGCTCGTGATCCCGGAGCACTTCAACGGCTACCCCGGGGTCGTCCACGGCGGGATCATCACCGCCCTCCTCGACGAGGCGATGGTTCGCACCCTGCTCGTCGACGGCGGCTTCGACGACATGCTCGTCACCGCGAAGCTCGAGATGGTCTTCCGCCGCCCCACGCCCACCGAGACGCCGGTGACGGCGGTCGCCCGCCTCCTGAAGCGGGTGGGGAACCGCGCGATCGCGGAGGCGGAGCTGCGGCTCGCCGACGGGACCGTGACCGCCCGCGCGGAGGCGACGATGGCGAAGCCGCCCGCCGACGTCGCCGCCGGCTGGGAGAAGGAGCGCCCGTTCTGGAAGGTCGACCACGACTGACGAAGTGCCACGCGAGGGGAATCCCATGGACCCGAGGAAGCTCGCCGTCGTTCTCGCCGCCGCCGCCCTGACCGCCTGCGCGAAGGAGGCCCCGCCTCCGCCTCCGGCTCCGCCGCCTCCCGTCGCCGCGCAGGCGGCTCCGGCCGCGGAGCCCGCCCCCGCGCCCGCGCCCGCGCCCTTGGAGGAGGCGAAGCCGGCCGCGCCCCCCGCGCCCGAGGCGAAGGCCGCCCCGGCCCCGGTGACCCCGCCGAAGGCTGCGTCCCCGGCGAAGGCCGCGCCGGCTCCCGTGGAGAAGCCGCCGGCGCCCGAGGCCGCGCCGGCCCCCGCCCTCGCGTCCGCGCACGGCAAGGTCGGCGACGCCAAGTGCCGGATGTGCCACCGGCTGCAGCACGACTCCTGGAGCGCCTCGCCCCACGCGGCGAAGGGGCTCGACTGCGAGGGCTGCCACGGCGGCGGCGCCGACTTCATGAAGGTCATGCGCGACCGGACCGCGGCCATCGCCGCCGGTCTCGTCCTGCCGAAGAAGGAGTTCTGCCGCAAGTGCCACAAGGCCGACTGGCAGGACGGGATGTTCCTGCGGGTCCACGCCCACAAGGTGAAGTAGCCGGCCCGCCGGCGGCTCGCCGGGGGGAAGGGCCGCCACGGGAAATGGTCGTTGCGGCGCGGCCGCAGCGCGTGCGATGGAAGATCCGATGCGAGCCGTCGTGCAGCGGGTCTCGCGCGCCGCGGTGCGCGTCGAGGGGGCGGTCACCGGTGCGGTGGCGCGCGGACTCCTCGTCCTGCTCGGCGTCGGGCGGGAGGACGGGGACGAGGACGCCCGCTGGATGGCGGACAAGCTCGCGCAGCTGCGCATCTTCGAGGACGACGCCGGCAAGATGAACCGCTCGGTCGCCGACGTCGGCGGCGGGCTGGTCGTCGTCTCGCAGTTCACGCTCTTCGGCGACGCCCGGAAGGGGAACCGGCCCGGGTTCACCGACGCCGCACCGCCCGAGGTCGCCAACCCGCTCTACGAGCGGACCTGCGCGCTGTTGCGCGAGAAGGGGCTGCCGGTCGGGACCGGCGTCTTCCGCGCCCACATGGACGTCGAGCTGGTCAACGACGGCCCCATCACGATCCTGCTCGACTCGAAGAAGCTCTTCTGACGAGCGCGAGGAGTCCGAGGCAAGCCATGTCCGACTGCATCTTCTGCAAGATCATCGAGGGGAAGATCCCCTCCCGCAAGGTCCACGAGGACGACGACACCTTCGCCTTCGAGGACATCAACCCCCAGGCGCCGACGCACGTGCTGATCGTCCCGAGGCGGCACGTCGCCACGGCCAACGACCTGGGGCCGGCGGACGACGCCCTCGTCGGCAAGCTCCACCGGGTGGCGGCGAGGATCGCCGCCGACCGGGGCTTCGCGCAGGAGGGCTACCGCACGGTGATGAACACCAACCGCGGCGCCGGCCAGACCGTCTTCCACGTCCACCTCCACCTCCTCGGCGGCCGCCAGATGACCTGGCCGCCGGGGTAGCCTCTCCGAGGAGCCCGCCATGACCGTCCCCCCGCGGCCCCGCCGCAGCGTCCTGTACATGCCGGGCTCGAACGCCCGTGCGCTCGAGAAGGCGCGCGCCCTCGGAGCCGACGGCCTGATCTTCGACCTCGAGGACGCGGTCGCCCCCGGCGCCAAGGAGGAGGCCCGCGCCCTCGCCGTCGGCGAGCTGAAGAAGGGCGGCTACGCGCCGCGCGAGACGATCCTGCGCGTGAACGGCCTCGACACGCCGTGGGGGAAGGACGACCTGCGCGCCGCGGCCGGCTCGGGGGCCAACGCGGTGCTGCTCCCGAAGGTGGAGACCGCCGCCGGCGTGCGCGAGGCCGAGCGCGTCCTGCTCGTCGCCGGGGCGCCGCCGACGCTGGCGATCTGGTGCATGATCGAGACGCCGCGCGGCGTGCTGGCCGCCAACGAGATCGCCGGGGCCTCCTCCCGCCTCGCCTGCCTGGTGATGGGGACGAGCGACCTCGTGAAGGATCTCCGGGCGCGCCACACGCCCTCGCGCCACGAGGTCCAGGTCGCGCTCGGCATGACCGTGCTCGCCGCGCGCGCCCACGGCCTCGCCGCCCTCGACGGCGTCCACCTCGACCTGGAGGACGACGCCGGCCTCGAGGCCGCCTGCCGGCAGGGGCTCGAGATGGGCTTCGACGGCAAGACCCTCATCCACCCGAAGACCCTCGACGTGGCGAACCGCGTCTTCGCGCCGGCGGCCGGCGATGTGGATCGGGCGCGGCGGATCATCGCCGCCCACGCGGAGGCCGTCGCCGAGAAGAAGGGCGTCGTCGTCCTGGACGGCCGGCTCGTCGAGGGGCTGCACGTCGAGGAGGCGAAGCGGACCGTGGCGCTCGCCGACGCGATCGCCGCCCGGGCGTGAGGGAAGAAGCTCCCTCTCCCCCACCGGGGGGGAGAGGGAACGGGGTGACGGGGCCTGCGCCGGGTCAGGCGGCGGCGTTCGTCGCCGCGGTCGCGTCGTCGGCGCCGTAGCTCGCCGCCACCCGCGCCTTCCCGCGGAAGACGCGGTACGCGAAGACCGTGTAGCCGATCACGAGCGGCATGCCCGTGAGGGCGACGACGAGCATCGTCGCGAGCGTCCGCGGCGACGACGCGGCGTTGTAGGCGGTGAGGGCGTGGGCCGCGCCGAGGCTCGACGGGACGATCACCGGGAAGAGGTTGGCCGCGACCGTGAGGATGCCGGCCACGATCACGACGGAGGACGCCAGGAAGGCGAGCCCCGCCTTGCCGGCGCGCGTGAGGACCGGCACGGCCGCGAGCGCGACCGCGAGGACCGCGACGAGCGCGAGGACGAGCGGCGTGCCGAGGCGGGCGAAGAGGTACGGCGACGCGGCGAAGCTCCAGCCGGTCGCCGCCGCGAAGAGGGCGACGAACGCCCCCCAGGCCCAGAGCGCCGCGCGCGCCATCCGCGCCTCGAGCGCCCCCTCGGCGCGCAGGCGCAGGTAGAGCGCCCCCTGCATCACGAACAGGGCGAGGCTCACGAGGCCGACCAGGATCGCGTAGGGGTTGAGCAGGCCGAGGAAGCTGCCGCGCCACTCCAGGCCGGGGCCGATGGGGAGGCCCCGCAGGACGTTGCCGACCGCCACGCCGAAGAGGAGGGACGGCAGGAGGCTGCCCACGCCGTAGGCCACGTCCCAGGCGCGGACCCAGCGGCTCCCCTCGAGCTGGTGGCGGAACTCGAGGGAGACGGCGCGGGCGATGAGCGCGACGAGCACGAGCACGAGCGCCAGGTAGAGGCCGCTGAAGACCGTGGCGTAGACCGCGGGGAACGCGGCGAAGAGGGCGCCCCCGCCGGTGAGGAGCCAGACCTCGTTGCCGTCCCAGACGGGGGCGATGGCGGCGACGTGGAGATCCCGCTCCTCGCGGGTCCGCGCGAGGAGGGAGAGGGCCCCGACGCCGAGGTCGAAGCCGTCGAGCACTGCGTAGCCGGCGATGAGGACGCCGACGAGCACGAACCAGATCAGGTTGAGATCCATGGTGGAGTCCTCCCTACGCGGCGGGGATCGGCTCGGCGGCGAGCCGGGTCTTGCGGATCATGAGGAAGAGCCAGAGGGCGCCCAGCCCGGCGTAGATCGCGCCGAAGAGCAGGAGCGAGGTGAGGATCTCGCCGCCGCCGACGGCGGTGGAGTGGGCCACGGCGGTGCGCAGCCCGGCGAAGGGCGCGCCGTCCGCCTGGACCCCGGGGTGGACGATCCAGGGCTGCCGGCCGACCTCCGCCGCCACCCAGCCGAGCTCGCACGCGGCGACCGGGAGCGGGATCGACGCGACGAGCGCCTTGAGGACCCACGGGCTCTCGTGGAGCCGGCCGGTGAAGGCGCGGAAGGTCGCGAAGGCCATGATCGCGATGAACCAGGTGCCGAGCAAGACCATGTTGTGGAACGAGACGAAGGTGAGCCAGAGCGGGGGCCGCTCGTCGACCGGGAAGTCGGCGATCCCCTTCACCGGCGCGTTGAAGTCGCCGAAGGCGAACCAGGAGAGCAGCCCCGGGATCTCGACCTTCGCGGCGAGCTCCGGCGGGCCGCCCGCCGACTGGAACGGGACCCCGAAGAGCACCATCGGCGCGTTGCTCGCCTGCGAGGTGTAGAGCCCCTCCAGGGCGGCGAACTTGGCCGGCTGCGTCCGGGCGACCTGCTGCGCGTGGAGGTGGCCGAAGGGCATCGCCTCGAGGACCGAGAAGACGAGCCCCCACGCCACGCCCAGCCGGAGCCCCTTGCGCGCCCAGCCGGCGGCGCGGCTCCGGAGCACGTGCCAGGCCGAGACGCCCGCGACGACGAAGGCGCCCGTGACGAGCGCGGCCGTCACGACGTGGAGGTAGCGGGGGAGCGTCGAGGGGTTGAAGACCGCCTCCGCGAAGCTCGTCAGCTCGGCGCGCTGCCCGCCGCCGGGCAGATCCACGACCTTGAAGCCCGCGGGGGTCTGCTGCCAGGAGTTGGCGACGATGATCCAGAAGGCGGAGAGGGTCGACCCGACGGCGACCATGAGCGCGCTGAACCAGTGCATCCGCTTCGAGAGCCGCTCGCGGCCGAAGAGGTAGAGCCCCATGAACGTGGACTCGAGGAAGAACGCGAAGACCCCCTCGGCCGCGAGGGGGGCGCCGAAGATGTCGCCGACGAAGGTCGAGTAGCGTGCCCAGTTGGTCCCGAACTGGAACTCCATGACGACGCCGGTGGCGACGCCCACGGCGAACGTCACCGCGAGCAACCTCCCCAGCAGCCGGGCGAGCCGGACGTACTCCGCGTCCTGGCGCCTCCAGCCGAGCCACTCGGAGACCGTGACCATCCAGGCGAGCCCGATGGTGATCGGCGGGAAGATGAAGTGGAACCCGATCGTCACGGCGAACTGGAGTCGGGCGAGAAACAAGGCGTCCATGCGGTCCTCCTGCTGCGCTTCTTCTGGAGCGGAGACGATCGGGCGAAGGGCGCCCCACCGGCAGCGGCCGCCGCTCCGGGCCGCCTGCCGCCGCCCCCAGGAGCAAGCGAGGTGCCGCCCGCGCGCCCCCGTGCCGTCGCGGGCTTGCACCCGACGCGGGGCGCGGCAGCCCCGAACGTGGGGCGTCCCATCCCACCGGGGCGGTGGGATCGGTTTGCACGTTCGTGTGGGGGCGGGTGGGGCTACGGCTCGACGTCGCCCGGCTCGGCGTCGGCGGGCTCGCCCTCGGGGCCGGCGCGCAGCGGGCCGACCAGGCCGTAGGCGCGGATCTTCGTGAAGAGCGTGCGCCGGTCGATGCCGAGGAGGCGGGCGGCGGCCGAGCGGTTCCAGCGGCAGAGCGCGAGGACGCGCTCGACGTGGTCCCGCTCGAGCTGCGCGAGCGTGGGGACGCCCGTCGCCTCGCCGTCGGCCGGCTCGTCCGCCACGGCGAGCCCCGCCGCCGGCGGGAGGTCCGGCGCGTCGATCCGGCGGCCGCGGGCCGGGACGAGCGCGCGCTCGAGGACGTTGCGCAGCTCGCGCACGTTGCCCGGCCAGCGGCGGCGCGCGAGCGCGGCGAGCGCCGCCTCGGTGAGCCCGCCGGCCGGCAGCCCGCGGTCGCGCGCGATCTCGAGCAGGAGGTGGTCCGCGAGGATCGGCACGTCCTCCGGCCGGTCGGAGAGCGCCGGCATCCGGATGCGGAGCACGTCGAGCCGGTAGAAGAGATCCTCGCGGAAGGCGCCGCGGCGGACCTGCTCCTCGAGGTCGCGGTGGGTCGCCGCGACGATCCTGAGATCGACGCGCACGGGGCGGGGGGCGCCGACCGGCGTGAGCTCCCCGTCCTGCAGGACGCGCAGCAGCTTCGCCTGGTGCTCGAGCGGCAGCTCCCCGACCTCGTCGAGGAAGAGCGTCCCGCCGCTCGACTGCTCGACGACGCCGACCTGCGACGCCACGGCGCCGGTGAAGGCGCCCTTGCGGTGGCCGAAGAGCGTGCTCTCGAAGAGCGGCCCCGGGACCGCGGCGCAGTTGACCGGGACGAACGGGCCGGCGGCCCGCGGCCCCTCGAAGTGGATGGCGCGGGCCGCGAGCTCCTTGCCGGTCCCGCTCGGGCCGGTGACCAGCACCGGCGCGTCGACCGCCGCCGCCTCCCGGACGGCGTCGCGCACCGCGCGGATGCCGGGCGAGCCGCCGATGAGCCGCTCCGCCGACCCGCGCTCCTTCACCGCCCGGCGCAGCCCCTCGACCTCGCAGCCGAGCGCCACCTCGCGCGCGGCGTTGCGCAGGACCGCCGCGATCACCTCGACGCGGAACGGCTTCACGACGTAGCTGTAGGCGCCGCCCCGCATCGCCTCGACCGCGTCGTCGACCGAGCCGAAGGCCGTCATCAGGACGACCTTCACGGCGGGGTGGCGCTCGCGAAGCTGGGCGAGGAGCGTGCGCCCGTCCATGCCGGGCATGCGGACGTCGGTCAGCACGACGTCCGGCGGTGCCCCCTCGACCGCCTGGAGCGCCAGGGCCGCGCCGCGCGCGCCGCGCACCGCGTAGCCCATCCGACCGAGGTGCGTCGTGAGGATCTCGAGGAGGCGCGCGTCGTCCTCGACCACCAGCACGGAGAGCGGGCGGCCGGCGGTCACGCGCGCGCCTCCGCGGCCCGGAGCTGGACGGTGAAGGAGGCGCCGCCGAGCGGGCCGCGCCCGACCCGGAGGTCCCCGCCGTGGCTCGCGACGACCCGCGCGCAGACGGCGAGGCCGAGCCCCGTCCCGTCGGCGCGGGTCGTGAAGAAGGGATCGAAGACCCGCTCCCGGAGCGGCTCCGGGACGCCCGGCCCGTCGTCGTGCACCTCGATGGTCACGACCGCGCCCCCCTCCTCGACGCCGCGGCGGGCGCGGACCCCGACGCGCCCCCCCTCGGCGACCGCCTGCACCGCGTTCACGAGGAGGTTGAGCAGGACCTGCTGGAGGGCGTCGGGGTCGGCGAGCACCGGCGGGAGATCGGCCGCGACGTCGCGCTCGACCGCGACGCGCTTGCGGTCGAGCAGCACGCCCACGAAGGAGAGGACCCGCTCCACCGCCTCCGCGACGGGGATCTCCGACGGCCCCTCGCGCCCCGCCCGGGCGAACGAGAGGAGCTCGCGCACGAGCCGGCTGATCCGCTCGGTCTCGGCCACGATCTGCCCGAGCCGCGCGTTCTGCGCCGCCGTGCCGTCGAGCTGCAGCAACTCCGCCGTCGCGCTGATCACGTTGAGCGGCGTCCCGATCTCGTGCGCGAGGCCGGCGGCGAGGCTCCCGACGACCGCGAGCTTCTCCGAGCGCATCATCTGGCGCTCGAGCCGCTGGCTCGCCGACGCGTCCCGCGCCACGAGCACGAGCCCCTGCGCCTCCCCGGGCGCGCCCGCCAGGGCCGGGGCGCTCACC
>DATIVK010000259.1:0-5337 GCA_035465955.1 Anaeromyxobacteraceae bacterium
AAGGGCACCCCGCTCCACGACGCCTGCGTCGTCGGCGACACCGTCGGCGACCCCTTCAAGGACACCTCCTCGGTGGCCATGAACCCGATCATCAAGTTCACGACCCTCTTCGGCCTCCTGGCCGTCGAGCTCGCGATCACGATGCCTTTCGGGGCGCGCGTCGGCCTCGCGGCGATCTTCCTCGTCGTCGCCTGCGTCTTCGTCTACCGTTCGTTCTACGGTATGCGCATCGAGTCGGGCGTGAAGGAGTAGTGATTGTGCGCGGAGCGTAGAGCTCCGACGCTGGATCCGGGGGCGGCGCTCGCGAGCGCGAGCGCCGCCCTCAAGGTCTTGCCGCTCCCCGGCGTGACCCTCTTCCCGGGCGCGCCGCTCCCCCTCCGTATCTACGAGCCGCGGTACCGCGCCCTCGTCGGCGAGGCGCTCGCGACCGACCGGATCCTCGCGGTCCCGATGCTCGTGTCGGAGGAGACCGCGTCCCAGGACCGTGCCGAGATCCACCGCATCGCCGGCGCCGTCCGGATCGAGGCGGAGCAGGCCTACCCGGACGGACGCTACGACATCCTGGTGCGGGGCATCGCCCGCGTTCGGCTCGGTCAGGAGCTGGAGACCGGGAAGCCCTACCGGGAGTTTCGGGCCGAGGTGCTCGACGACGTCTACCCGGTGGGCGGCCCCGCGTCGCTCTCCGGCGAGGTCGAGGCGCTCGGCCAGCTGATCCTGGACCTCGTCGGCGTGCTGCCCGAGGAGTCGGGCGTCGGCCAGCTCGCGCACGCCGTGGCCCACCTCAAGATGCCCGGCGCCATCGCCGACATCGTCGCCGCCGCGGCCGTGGGCGAGGCGGCGGCGCGCCAGCGGATCCTCGACGCGATCGACGTCGCGAAGCGGCTCGAGATCGTGAAGTCCGAGGTCGCGGCGGTGCTGCTCGTGCTCTCGCGCGGGCGGACGCCGGACGCGTAGAGGGGTCGTCCCCTCTCCCTCACTTCCTCCCGATCCCGAAGTACTCGAAGCCGGCGGCCTTCGCCTTCTTCACGTCCCAGACGTTGCGGCCGTCGAAGAGGACGCGCCCCTTCATCACGGCGGCCAGCCGCGCCCAGTCGGGCTGGCGCAGCTCCGGCCACTCGGTGACGAGGAAGAGCGCGTCGACGCCCTGCGCGGCGGCATAGGGCTCCTCCGCCAACTCGACGCGCCCCTGGAAGACGCCGGCGGCGACCTCGCGCGCGACCGGGTCGAAGGCCTTCACCTTCGCGCCGCTCCCGACGAGCCCTTCGATCACCGTGAGCGACGGCGCCTCGCGCATGTCGTCGGTCTTGGGCTTGAAGGCGAGCCCCCAGACGCCGAAGGTCTTGCCGACGAGCGTGCCGAAGCGCTTCACCGCCTTCTCCACGAGGGCGTGCTTCTGCCGCTCGTTCACCCGCTCGACGGCGCGCAGCAGGTCGAAGTCGAGCCCGAGGTGGCGGGCGGTGGTCATCAAGGCCCTGACGTCCTTCGGGAAGCAGTTGTGAACGACGAGGCCGCCCGTCGTCACGAAGGTCTCGGCGCCGGGCACCTCGAGAGAGTAGACGAAGCCCCGCCACGCGCGGCGGGCGGTAGCAGCCACCCTGACGAACCTGCCCGCGGCGCCGTCGCGGAAGCCCGTCGGTGCGATGCGCTTCTTCTGCCGGTCGAGGCTTGCGAGCACTCCCACTCGGTCGTCGGGCTTCACGAGCTCGAGCAGGCTCTGGATCTGGTCGGCGCCAGCGACCGTCACCCAGTAGTTGTCGACCGTGGACTTGGCCGTCCGCCCCACGCGGAGCGCGGCCGCGACGCCGAGCGCGCCGAGGAGGCGCAGCACGCCATCGGCGAGCCGCGGGCTGGCGGTCCCCCACTGAAGGACGACGCTGGGGCCCCCGTTCACGAGCGACCAGGAGCCATCCCCATGCCACATGCCGGCCAGCAGCGCGCGCTGGTGCGCGACCGGCTCGGTCCAGAGCAGGTCCGGGACGCGGTGGGAGTAGCAGTCGCCCCCGAGGTCGAGGCCGTCGATCAGCGACGCGGCGAGGATTCGCGACGAGATCGAGACGTTCAGGGCGGTGGTGCCGCGCCGGACATCCGCCTTCACGCCCAGGGAGCGCCAGTAGCCCGCCACCGCGTCCGCGAGCGCCTGCTCGCGCGTCGGGTGGAAGCTCCAGTGCAGGCGGCGCCGCGCGCCGTCGGCGGTGCAATGGCCCTCCGCGAGATAGAGCCCGAGGACGTACCAGAAGCGCTCGTCGCAGGTGATCCGCGAGGGAACCCGCGTTCCGTTCGTCGTCGTCGAGAGGTCGCCGTCGTCGGAGGGGACGCCGGCGGCGCGCGCCTCGTCCAGCCGGAGCGCGCGGGACCGAAGGATGTCGTACGTGCGGGCTCGGCCTCGCGGATGCCCGATGGGACGGATGGCAGCGTGGAGTCCACCCGGCCCCAGCGCCGCGAGCCGTGCCTCTCCCGCGTTCCCCGCGTGAAGGATCACGTTGGCCGGCGAGAGCCCCTCGAGGTCGAGACCGGCGAGGAGGTCGAGCGAGCGCGGCTCCTCGCGCGCGGCAGAGATCGCGCCACTCGCAAGGGGCAGCCAGTCCGTCGGGGCGAGCTCGTCAGCCCGGCGGACCTGAACGGAGTCGCAGGCGGCCCCCGCAGCGACGAAGGGATGATCAGGGGTGCACACCACGCGCCGCCCCATCTTCGTGCGGACCTCGATCGCGTCGCCCTCGTGGTGCCGACGGGTGGCAGCGGCGACTGGGAGGAACTCCGGGGCGGACGCGCCCGGACGCCAGGCGAGCACCTCGAGCCCCTCGGGCCGCACGACGTCAGTCAGGTGGTCGCCGGGGGCGAGGGCCTCGAAGAGGTCGGCGAGGCTGACGAGCCGGGCGCGGCCGGAAGCGCGGATGAGCACGGTCTCTTCGCCGGAGAGGCACGAGCCCCCGAAGCCGATCCCCGGGAAGAGGAACGGGTGGCCGATCCGCTTGTCGGAGCCGACGCCGCGCCGCACCGCGTCCACGTCGGCGCCGAGCTTGTCGCAGAGCGCCGCGACCTCGTTCATGAAGGAGATGCGCGTCGCCAGCATGGCGTTGGCGGCGTACTTGGTCAGCTCCGCGGAGCGCAGGTCCATGAAGAGGACCGGCTGCTCGGCGCGCACGAAGGGGGCGTAGAGGTCGGCCATGACGGCCCGCGCCCGCTCCGACGCGCAGCCGACGACGACGCGGTCCGGCCGCATGAAGTCGTCGATCGCCGCCCCCTCCTTGAGGAACTCGGGGTTGGAGACGACGTCGAAGTCGGCCGCCGGGTTCGCGTCCCGCACCTTCTCGGCGACCTGCTCCGCGCTGCCGACGGGCACGGTGCTCTTGTTGACGACGACCGTGTAGCGCCCCGGCGCGATGGCCCGCGCGACCTGCGCGGCCGCCGCGAGGACGTAGGAGAGGTCGGCGTCGCCGTGCTCGCCGGGGGGCGTGCCGACCGCGATGAAGACGACGTCGGTCCCCTCCATCGCCTCGGCGGTGGAGGTCGTGAAGTCGATCCGCCCCTCCCGGACGTTGCGGCAGACCAGCTCCTCGAGCCCCGGCTCGTAGATGGGGATGCCGCCCGCGCGGAGCCGGTCGATCTTCTTCGGATCGACGTCGACGCAGGTGACGCGGTGGCCCGTCTCCGCGAAGCAGGTGCCGGTGACGAGGCCGACGTAGCCCGTTCCGATGACCGCGAGCTTCATTTCCCATACCCCCCTCACCGGCCGCGCCGGCGAATCCATGCGAACGGGAGAAGATAGTTGGTCTAGCGCTTCGGCTCCAGCACCGCGATGAGCGAGAGCGGCGGGAACGGCAGGAAGCGGTCGATCCGGCGGAAGAGCGGCGTCAGCAGGTTGAGCGACCATATCTGCACGAGGCCGAAGCTCCGTCGTTGGAGCAGCTTGCCGTTGAGCCACCAGGCTGGCGTCCCGATCCGGTTGAACTCGTGGAGCTCCCTCACCTCGAACCCGGCCGCGCCGGCGAGGGCCCGGAGCGACTCCTCCGTGTAGCGGCGCCGGTGGCCGAGCACCTCGTCGAGCGTGCCGAGGAGGCCGGGGCCGCGCGGGACGAGGACCAGCGCGTGGCCGCCCGCCTTCAGGACGGAGCGGATGTTCTCGAGCGCGCCGCGGTCGTCCTCGACGTGCTCGAGGACGTTCAGGCAGATCACCGTGTCGAAGTCGGCGCCGGCGGCCGGGAAGGTCTCGCGGCGGGTCACGTCGGTGAGCTGGACGTCGAGGTAGGGGCGGTCCGAGGTGAGCGCGCCGAGGCTGGAGAGGTAGAGCGGGTTGATGTCCGAGGCGACGTAGCGGTCGCGCGGCACCAGGTGCCGCGTCAGGTTGCCGGTGCCGCTGCCGATCTCGAGGATCCGCTGCCCGCAGAGCGGCCGGATGGTGTCGGCCATCCAGGCGTTGAAGCGCGGGGCGCGCGCGAGCCGGCCGAGGATCTCGGAGCCGAACGGGTCCTTCGCGTAGATCCGGTCGGAGACCCAGAAGCGGAGGATGGCGGCGAGGGCGAGGAAGCCGTCCTTCAGCCCGATCTTCTTCCCCTCCTGGTAGGTGCGCCCGGAGTAGCTGATCGGGACCTCGAAGATCCGCGCCTCGCGCTTCGCCAGCTTGATCGTCAGCTCCGGCTCGAGCCGGAAGTCGTTGGAGACGATCGGGATCGACTTGAGGAGGTCGGTCCGGACGGCCTTGTAGCAGGTCTCCATGTCCGTCAGGTTCACGTTGGTCACGACGTTCGTGAGGAACGTGAGGAGCCGGTTGCCCAGCTCGTGCCGGAAGAGGAGGGCGCGCCGCGAGGCGCCGCCGGCGAAGCGCGAGCCGAAGACGGCGTCGGCCTCGTCCTCGACGAAGACCTGCACGATGCGCGCGATGTCCTTCGGGTGGTACTCGAGGTCGGCGTCGTGGATGATCGTGATGGCGGCGTCGGCGTGGGCGAGGCCGGTCTGGATCGCCGCCCCCTTCCCGCCGTTCCGCGCGTGGCGCAGGAAGAGCCAGTCGATCTTCCCCTTCCGGCCGCGCCCGCGCTCGGCCGAGGGGGGCAGCGCACCCGACGGATCGCGCGGCGCGTGCGGGGAGGGGGGCGCGAGGGCGATGCCGCGCTCGGCGGCGAAGGCGGCCAGCACCTCGGGGCTCCGGTCCTTCGAGGAGTCGTCGACGACGACGACCTGGATCCGCTCGAGGAGAGGGCTCGCCTCGAGCACCTCCAGCCGGGCGAGCGAGGTGGCGACGAGGTGCTGCTCGTTGTAGACGGGGACGAGGACGGTCAGGGTTGTCATCTGGCTACGCCGGTTCTACCAGAACGGGGCGCGGGCGGGTCGGCCGGCCCGCCG
>DATIVK010000260.1:0-12858 GCA_035465955.1 Anaeromyxobacteraceae bacterium
CCGGGCCCGGGCCAGCGCGAGGAGCGCCCGCGCGGCGAGCGGCGGGTCGCCGATGCGGAGCGCCACCGCCGAGGCGTCCTCGAGCTGGATCGCCGCCTCGACCGGCTGGCCGGCGGCGAGGAGCGCCGTCCCGAGCCGGTAGCCGACGTCCGCCGCCGTCCTCCGGTCGTCGGCGGCCCGCGCGGCGGCCAGCGCCCGCGCATAGGCGTACGCCGCGGCCGCCGGATCGCCCATCGCGCGCGCCTCGTCCCCCGAGGCGCGGTGGACCGTCGCCCGCTCCACGGCCGGCGGGGGTCGCTGCGCCGACGAGCAGGCGGCGAGGAGCGCGAGGAGCACGGCGATGGGCTCCAGGCCGTGGGCCGCGCGGCCACCGGAGGCGCCGATCACCGCGCACCGCCTTCCACGGCAGGCGCCGGGGCGTCGAGCACGGCCGGGGGGACCGGCACCGGCCCGGGCCCCTCCATCGAGCCCCGGAGCAGCCAGTGGCGCTGCATCCCCTCGAGCGTCTGGTTGGTCCGGAGCAGGAGCCGCTCGGTCTGATCCATCATCGCCGGGATGGAGTCGGCCCGCTTCTTCAGCTGCGCCGTCAGCACCTCGGCGTCGCCGGCGACCTTCCCCGTCCCCTCCAGGATCTTCGCGATGTCGGCCCAGCTCCGGTGGAGGTCCGCGAGCAGCGCGGCGATCCGGTCGTGGAGCGCCGGATCCTTCACGAGGTGGCCTGCCGTCCCCTCCCCTGCGTTGACCGCCGCGAGCAGCGCGTCGAGCTCGGCGAGGAGGGCGCCCGCGCGCGCCGCGACCCGCTCGCGCTCCAGCTGCCCCACGAGGCGCGAGCCGTTGGCGAGGAGCGACGCCGCGTGCGTGCCGGCCCGCCCCTCGACCGCCTGGCCCGCGAGCGCGTTCGCGTTCTCCAGCAGCAGCCTGACCTGCTTGGTGATGGCGGGCACCTCGACCGCGAGGACGGAGGCGACGTCCTCCAGCTCCCCGAAGAGGTCGCCCTGGGCGATGCCGGGGAGCTCCGCGCCGCGCGGGAACGGCGAGGTCTCGGTCCCCGGCGTCAGCTCGATCGCCAGCTCGCCGACGAGCCCGGCGATGGGGACGCGCAGGATCGCCTTGGAGTCGGCCCGTAGCGCCTCGAGCGAGTCGGTCGTCACCCGCATCGTGACGTGGCTCCGCTCGATCCCCTCGAGGCGGATCCCGGTCACCTCGCCCACCCGCTCGCCGGCGAGCCGCACCGGCACGCCCTTGTGGATCACGGCGGCCTTCTCCGCGAGGAAGACGGCCCCGAGATCGGTCCGCCGCTCGAACCAGCGGCGCCCCGTGCCGACGGCGAGGAGGCCGACGAGGGCGATCACGAGCGACCCGAGGACGAAGACGCCCACGATCTCCCGGACGTAGCGGAACCTGAAGGGCTCGTGGAGGCTCATGCGGTGGCCGTGGAGGCGAGGAGGAGCGTCCGCGCGCCGAGGGCGGCGCCGACGCGGAAGTCGTTGGAGGCAGCGAGCACGGCGGCGCCGAGCGCGCCCGCGGCCTTCCCGAGCCGGTCGGCGATCTCGTCGGCCGCGCCGGCGTCGAGGTCCTCGGTCGGGTCGTCGACGACGAGCAGGACGGGGTCGAGGAGGATCGCGCGGGCGAGGATCACGCGCCGCCGCGTGAGCACCGACGCGATCGGCGGGATGGCGGCGGGGAGCTCCCCGAGGCCGAAGCGGTCGGCGGCGCGGAGGGCGGCCTCGGGCACCTCCGCCGAGCCGAGCCGCCGGTGGTAGCGGAGGGGGAGGAGCAGGTTGTCCCGCAGCGGCAGGTTGGAGAGCAGCGCGCCGACGCGCGGCGAGTAGCCGATCCGCGCGAAGAGCGCCTCGGCCTCCTCGCGCGGCAGCGTGGCGGCGTCCCGACCCAGCAGGCGGACCGTGCCGGCGGCCGGCGCGTCCAGCCCCATCGCCGCGCGCAGGATCCCGCTCGTCGCCTCGACGGGGCCAGCGACGACGAGCCGCTCCCCGGGCGCGAGGAGGAGGTCGAACTTGCGGACGAGCGGCCGACCGTCGCGGTCGTCGAGGGAGAGCCCGGAGATCTCGAGGGCGGGGGTCACGCGACGTAGACGAGCGCCGTGACGAGGGCGTCCCAGAGGAAGACCGCGGAGAGCGAGCGGACCACCGCGGCCGTGACGGCGGGCGGGACCGCCGTCACGCTGCGGGAGGCCGAGAGCCCCTCGTGGCAGCTGATGGCGGCCATGAGGAGGCCCGGCACGAGGGTCTTCGCGAGGACCACGAGGTGGTCCAGCGGCTGGAGGTTCTCGCCGACGAGCCGCAGGATCTCGCCCGCCCCGGTCCGCTCGGCGAGCAGCGCGGTGAGCCCCGCGCCGGCGCCGAGCGACACGGTGACGAAGACGACCGTGAGGCACATGACCGCCACCGCCACGCCCGTGAGCCGCGGGAGGACGAGGTACTCGAAGGGATCCACCCCCATCGCCACGAGGGAGTCGACCTCGCGCCCGACCCGCATGTTGCCGAGCTCGGCGGCGATGGCGCTGCACGACCGCGCCACGACGATCGTGCCGACCACGAGCGGTCCGAGCTCGCGGACGATCGCGACCACGAGCAGCCGCCCGACCCCCTCCGCGACGCCGCCGCCGAGCCGCGCCTGCACGACGACGATCACCGCGACGAGGCCTGCGAGGAGCGCCGTGAACGGGATCGCCTGGACCCCCGTGAAGAGGATCTGCCGGTAGAGCACCGCGCGGACGACCGGCCGCATCCGCCCGCGCGCGACGGTGAGGGCGTGGAGCGCGTACCCGATGATCGCGGAGATCCGCACGGCGTAGGCCGCCGAGTCCACGACGGCGCCTCCGACGGCGCGGGAGAGTGCGAGCAGGCTGCGCAGCAAGGAGGACCCCGGGGCGAGGCTAGCACGGCCCCCACCGGCCGTGCGCCGGACGGGCGTCCCTCGACCTTGCGACCCGCGCGCTCCGCAAGTAGCGTCCTCCCCCGTGAGACGCTCAGCCCTGCCATCGCTTCTCGTCCTCGTCGCGGCGGCCGCCGCCTGCGCGCTCGGCCCGCGCCCGGGCCCGCCGCCCGATGCCCCCACCGAGTCCGCGCTCACGGCAGCGCCGCCGCCGGACGTCTGCAAGGTCGCGCCGGCCGCCCTGCGCCGGATCGGCCCGATCGAGGCCGGGACCACCCCCTTCGCCGAGGTGCTCGCGCTGCTCGGCGCGCCGCCGCAAGCGCCCGGGGGCGAGCGCGCCTGCTGGCTCCTGGCCGGCTCCCCGGGCGTGGCCCTCTTCGCGAACGGGCGGGCGGGCGAGCAGCCCGTGCGCTCGCTCGCGCTTGCCGAGCCGGGGCCCGACGCCGCGACCGCGTGCGGGACCACGGCCGCGATCCCGGCGCCGCTCGCGCTCGAGGCGGGGCTGCGGCCCGGCATGTCGCGCGAGGAGGTCGAGCGGATCCTGGGGCCGCTCACGGTGCAGGACGGTGGCGCCTTCGGGAAGGAGTGCTGCGGGCTGGAGCAGACGGGCGTCGGCGAGAAGGGGCCGGTCTACGGCTTCGGCTGCAGCGCCGTCCTCGGCGCCTTCCGGGACGGCCACCTCGCGAGCCTCCTCGTGTCACGCTACGCGCCGCCCGCCGCCGGGGAGGAGGCCCGCTGAGGCGGCCCCGGATTCGCGCGGCCCCCGCTGAGGTAGGTATGCGGGCCCGCACCCGGCCAACCCCGGGTCGACCCCGCCCCATCGGGGCGATCGGCCCCCGCGTCCCGGTTCGGTTTGGCCCGCCTGCGCCCCCGAACTGACGGCAAGTTCGATAATTTCAGTGGCGCTGCGGCGTTAGGTCGCAGCCGCGAACGGCCCGTTCGAAACGGGCTTCGGCGCGGGGACGTCGATGGCGGGAGGTCCTCGGTTTGCACCTCCCGGGCGACCCACGATGAACGCCGAGATCTCCCCCACCAAAGCCCGAGGCGAGCGGACCCTGGCGGGGCGGCTCACCTCCCACCTCGTGGTCGGCGTGGCGCTCGTCTTCGCGGTCACCAGCCTCCTCGGCACGGCGCTGGTCGCCCGCAGCGAGCGCCGCTCGTGGGAGGCCCGTACCGAGGAGTATGCGCGCGACCTCGCCGACGGCTTCGCCGAGCCCCTCGCCCGGGGGGACCTCGGGAGCGTCGCGCTCGCGAGCCGGGCGTTCGCCCAGGCCGACGCGGTGACCTGGCTCCGGCTCACCGACGTCGACGGCAGCGCCCTCTACACCTTCGGGGAGCACGGCCGCGACGCCATCTACGCGTCGTCGGCGATCCTGCACGCGGGCACGCTCCTCGGCCGCATCGAGGTCGGCGTCGGCCGCAGCAGCTACCGGAGGACGCTCCTCACCTCGCTCGAGCTGAACGCGGCGACCGCGGCCGCGGTCCTCCTCGCGCTGCTCGCCTCGGGGCTGCTCCTGCGCCGGACGCTCAGGGAGCCGCTGCGCCAGCTCGTCGCGCTCCTCGACCGGGTCTCCTTCGGCCAGTTCCCGGAGCAGGTGACCGAGCCGCGCTACCGCGAGTTCGCGTCGATCGTGCGGAGCTTCGGCCGCATGGCGGCCCGCGTCCGCGTCGGCGAGGCGTCGCTCGTGGACGCGAACGCCCAGCTGCGCGAGGAGATCGGCCGCCGGGAGGAGGCGGGGCGGGCCCTGAGCGCCGCGGAGAAGGCCGCGAGCGAGAGCGCCCTGCTGCTCGAGCACCTCCTCGACGCGACGCCGGTGGGCGTGGCGCTGTCCCTGGACCGGACCGTCAAGCGCGTGAACCGGCGCTTCTGCGAGATGACCGGCTTCGACTTCGACGAGCTGTCCGGGATGGGCTTCCGCCGGCTCTACTCCGACGAGGCGGAGTTCCAGCGCGTCGGGGACCAGATCTACCTCGAGGCGCGCGAGCGGGGCTTCGGCGCCGTCGAGTCGGTCTGGCAGCGCAAGGACGGCACCGCGATCGACGTCCTGCTCCAGGCGCGCGCCCTCGACCCGTGCGACTGGTCGCAGGGGGTCACGATCACGGCCACCGACATCACCGCGGCGCGGCGGGCGTCGGCGGAGCGCGACGCCCTGCACGAGCGGCTCTCGCGCTCGCAGAAGCTCGAGGCGATCGGGACGCTCGCCGGCGGCATCGCGCACGACTTCAACAACATCCTCGGGGCGATCATCGGCTACACCGAGTTCTGCCTGAAGAGCGAGGCCCTGTCCGCGGAGGTGCGCGAGGACATGGAGGTGGTGCTGCAGGCCGGCCGGCGCGCCGCCGACCTCGTGCGCCAGATCCTCGCCTTCAGCCGACAGGCCTCCACGGAGCGCGTCTCGGTGCAGCCGCGCCAAATCGCCAAGGAGGCGCTGAAGCTCATGCGCGCCTCGCTCCCGGCCACCGTCGAGCTCCGGTCGCGCCTCGAGTGCGACGCCGTGGTGCTGGCCGACCCCGCGCAGCTCCACCAGATCCTCGTCAACCTCTGCACCAACGCGGCGCTCGCCATGCGGGAGCGCGGCGGCGTGCTCGAGGTGGAGCTCGCCGAGACCCGCTTCGACCCCATGGAGGCGCGGATCGAGGGCGTGGAGCCGCACCGCTTCGTGCGGCTCTCGGTCCGGGACACCGGCTGCGGGATGACGCGCGAGGTCCAGGAGCGGATCTTCGAGCCGTTCTTCACGACCCGCGGGGAGGGCCAGGGGACCGGCATGGGGCTCGCCGTGGTGCACGGCATCGTGAAGGCCGCCGGCGGGTACATCACCGTCCGCAGCGCCCTGGGGCGCGGCTCGACCTTCGACGTGCACCTCCCCATCGCCGACGCCGAGGGGGCCGCCCAGGCCGGCCCCGGGGGGCGCTCCTGCGACGACGGGGACGAGCGGATCCTGCTCGTGGACGACGAGCCGCTGCTCGTCGAGGTGACCCAGCGCGCCCTGGCGCGCGGCGGCTACGCGGTCACGCCCTTCACGAGCAGCCGCGACGCGATCCGCGCCTTCGAGGACACGCCCGGCCAGTGGGACGCGATCGTCACGGACATGACCATGCCCAGCGTGACGGGCGAGGAGCTCGTCCGGCGCGCGCGGCTGCTCCGCCCCGACGTCCCCGTGATCCTCTGCACGGGCTACAGCGAGAAGATGACGCCGCAGATCGCCGCCTCGCTCGGCGTCGACCGCTTCGCCCTCAAGCCGGTCGCGCCCGCCGACCTGCGCCGCCTGGTGCGGGAGGCGATCGACGCCCGCCGGGCGGCCGCGCCGCGGCTGCGCCCGGTGGGCTAGCTCTGCCAGGCCGAGAGCGCGGCGACGCGCTCGGCCGGGAGCACCGCCGGCGTCCGCCGCAGCCGCGCCAGATCGAAGCCCGCGACCAGCGCCGCGGCCGGGACCCGCGCGCCGTCGGGCGCCAGGCCGCCGAGCGCCGCGAGGAGCCCGACCACCTCGCGGGGGTCGGCGCCGCGGGCGCGCAGCTCGCCGAGCGAGAGCGCGCCGTGGCGCTTCGCCAGCCGCGCGCCGTCCTCGCCGACGACGAGCGGGACGTGGGCGAAGCGCGGAGCCTGGAGCGCGAGGGCGCGGAAGACCAGGAGCTGGCGCGCCGTGGACGGGAGGAGATCGTCTCCCCGCACCACGTCGGAGATCCCCATCGCGGCGTCGTCGACCGCGACGGCGAGCTGGTACGCGGCCACGCCGTCGGCCCGCATCACGACGAAGTCGCCGGTGGAGGCGGCGACGTCGTGCGCCTGCGGCCCGTGGACGAGGTCGTCGAAGGCGACCGGGCCGCCGTCGACCCGCAGCCGCCAGGCGGGGCGCCGGACGGCGGACCGCCGCGCGATCTCGGCGGCGGGGAGGTCGCGGCAGGTCCCGGGGTACCGCGGCCCCTCGTCCGCCGGCCCGTGGGGTGCGTGGGAGGCCGCGGCGATCTCGGCCCGGGAGCAGAAGCACGGATAGGCGAGCCCCGCCTCGCGCAGCCGGGCGAGCGCCGCCCGGTACCGCTCCGAGAGGGCCGACTGCCGGTAGGGGCCCCGCGGTCCGCCGACGTCGGGCCCCTCGTCCCAGTCGAGCCCGAGCCACCGAAGGTCCTCCAGGATCCGCGCCTCCATGCCCGGCCGGACCCGCGGGCCGTCCAGGTCCTCCACGCGCAGGACGAAGGTCCCGCCGGCCGCCCGCGCGTGGAGCCAGGCGAGGAGGGCCGTCCGCGCGTTCCCGAGGTGGAGCGGGCCCGTGGGGCTGGGGGCGTAGCGGCCGCGGTAGGGCATCGGGTCTCACCCTTCTACCCGGGCGCCGCGCCCCCCGGCGAGAGAGAAAGGGGGCCGTCGCGGGAAGGTCCGGGTGAGCCGCGCGGGAGCGCGGCCGACCCATCGCAACCCCACCCGTGCACGGAGCCCCAGCCATGAAGCCGCTCGTCGTCCTCGCCGCCGTCTCGCTCGCAGCCTGCGCGACCTCCAACCCCCGCAAGACCTCGCTCGAGGAGATCCCCGCCCGCGCGGTGGAGCAGCGGGCGGAGGCCGCTCCCGCCGCCGCGACCCCGGCCGCCGAGGAGCCGACGGCTGCGCCGACGGAGCCGCTCCCCTGCACGCTGACCCGGATCCAGTTCGCCTTCGACAGCACGCAGCTCGACGCCGCCGCCCGCGACGCGCTCTCGCAGACGGCGAAGTGCATCGCCCAGAAGAAGATCCCGGAGGTGGTCATCGAGGGGCACGCCGACGACCGCGGGACCGAGGCCTACAACATCGCGCTCGGGCAGCGGCGCGCCGAGGGCGTCCGCGGCTTCCTGCAGAAGCTCGGCGTCGGCGCCCACGTCGACGCCGTGAGCTACGGCGAGGCCTACCCGCTCGAGCGCGCCGAGAACGAGCAGGCCTGGACCGCCAACCGGCGCGCCGAGCTGCGCTCCCCCGGCGAGAAGCTCTCCGACGGCCAGCGCGTCGTCCCGGGCGCGTAGCCTCCCCCCCCCGAGCGCGCGCGGAGCGGACCATGGCGACCCGGCGAGAGTTGGTGGACGAGCTCACCGCGGGCGGCTGCACCGCCGACGAGGTCGCGCTCTACCTCGAGGTCGCGAAGGTCTCCCGGCGGCGGGCGCGCGCCCGCCGCGTCGAGCGGCTCCTCCGGGCCCTCGGCGCGGCGGCGGCGCGCGTCCTCACGCTCCCCGCCGCCCTGCTCCTACCGAGCCGTTGACGGCGGCGGTGCCGCCCCGCCCGGCGCGTCCTGGGGCGCGGTCGGCGCCGCGCCGGCCGGCCTCCTCGCCGGGGCCGCCCTCCGCTCCGCCTCGCGCAGCCGCGCCCGGAGCTCGTCGGCCGCGTGCGTCGCGGCGTCGAGCCGATCCTCCAGCACCGCCCCCTGCCGCTCGAGCGCCACGACCCTCGCCTCGAGCGCGGCCGCGCGATCCCGCGCCGCGTCCCGCTCGGCCTCCACCCGCGCCCGCCGATCGAGCAGCGCCTTCGCGCGCTCGAGCTCCGCCTCCGTGCGCTGGGCCGCCCGCTCGGAGGCGGCGAGCGTCCCCTGGAGCCGCGCCGCCCGCTCCTCGGCGTCCCGCCGCGCCTCCTCCGCGGCGTCGGCCCGCGCGCGCGCCTCGGCCCGCGCCTCGGCGAGGGCCCGCTCCCGGCCCTGGAGGTCCGCCTTCGTCGCCGCCAGGTCGGCGCGGACCTTGGGGAGCTCCTTGAGGGGCCGCCGGGAGTCGTCGATCCGCTCCTCCAGCTCGCCCACCTGCGCCTCGAGGGCCGCCCGCGTCTCGCTCAGCTCGGCGTTCGCGGCGTGCAGCCGCTTCCCGTCGGCCTCGAGCGCCGCCTGCCGCCCCTCCAGCTCGCGCAGCTGCGCCTCGCGCTCCCGCACGACGCCGCGGAAGGAGCGCAGCCCCGCGAGGCCGAAGAGCGCGGAGACGACGAGCGCCGCGCCGAGCGCGAGCAGGACGCTGGCGTGGCGCTCGGCGAAGAGCCGGAGGCGGCGCAGGAGCTGCGGCAGGTCATCGTAGGTGGGGAGCCGGACGCGGAAGCGGCGGAGCTGCTCCGCCATCTCCCCCGCGGAGTGGTAGCGCTGCTCGGGCTCCGCGGCCAGCGCCCGCTCCACGATCTCCGCGAGGCGCTGGGGCACGTACTCCGGCACGGCGGTGCGCGGCGCGTCGACGAGCCCCTCGCCGCCCAGGCGCCGGCCGGGGTGCGGCACCTCCCCGGTGAGCGCGAAGAGGAGCGTCCCGCCCAGCATGTACACGTCGGACCGCACGTCGGGCGGCAGGCCGTCCACGAACTGCTCGGGCGCCATGTAGGCGAGGGTGCCGGAGCGGACCTTCCCGTCCGGCGCCGTGGCGCCGTCGTGGCGGGCCATCGTCGTCGCGATCCCGAAGTCGGCGAGCATCACGCGGCGGCTGATCGGCGTGACGAGGACGTTCTCGGGCTTGATGTCCCCGTGGACCACGCCGGTGCGGTGCGCCGCCTCGGCGCCGCGGCAGGCCATCTCCACGAGCCGCGCCGCCTCCATCACCGGCAGCCGGGGCCCGCCGGGGCCGAGCGCCTCGTGGCGCAGCGACGTGCCCATGCGGATGGCGCCGGGGTGCATCGGATCGGGGTCGGCGCAGAGCGCCATCTCGATGTAGCCGGGACCGCCCGGGATCTGCCCCGCGCCGTGCACCGCGACCACGTGCTCGCTCGGGATGCGCCGCGCCGAGCTCGCCTCGCGCCTCACCTCCGAGACCAGCTCGCTCGTCCCGGGGAGCCGGCGCAGGACCTTGAGCGCCACCTGCCCCTCGAGGTCCTCGCGCGTCGCGCGGTAGACGTCGCCGTGCGCGCCGCCCGAGATCCGCTCGAGCAGGCCGTACGGCCCGAGGCGGCAGGGGGGCTCCAGGCGGGCGCCGGTCCCCTCCTCGTCGGACGGCAGGAGCGCCCGGACGCGCGCGGCGAGGTCGGCGTCGCCGGCGCACAGCTCCTCGAGCTTCCGCTCCCGCGCGGCGCCGCGAAGCGGCGCGACCTCGAGCCAGATCTCGTCGATCCCCATCGTCACGGCCGCTCTCCCCGCCCCTCGCCCCCGCGCTCCATCCACGCATAGAAGAAGCGCAGGTCCGCCAGCACGTCACCCGTGCTCCGACCGGTCGCCGCCGCGACGTCCGCGGGCCGCTCGAGGTCGAGGCAGACCCGGCGCGCGGCCTCGGCGATCCGCGCCGCGTTCCGGAGCGAGCCGTCGCGCTCCAGCCGCCCCACCGCGCCGTCGATGGCCGACCGCTCCGGCGCGATGCGGGCGAGCGCCCAGGAGCGGAAGAACGCGAGCCACGCCTTGACCGTCGACGGCGAGGCCCCGACCACCTCGGCGACCTCCGGGACCGTCATCCCGAGGAGGTGGCGGCACTCGACCACCTCCACGATCCGCGCCCGCTGCTTCACCGCCTCGTCGGCCGCCAGCGTCTCCAGGAGCCGCAGCGCGCCGAGGATCTCCTCGGGGTCCTCCACCCGCTCGTCCCGCCCCAGCGCGGCGGCGGCGCGCGCGGCCTCGACCGGGTGGTGGCGCCGGCGCGAGCGCCAGTGATCGATCCAGGTCCGTCGCAGCGCGATGAGGCAGTGGCCGATGAAGTGCGCGCGGTCGTTCCACTCGCGGCGCTCGCCGCCGATGACGCGCACGAGCGCCTCGTGGAGGCCGGCTGTGTCCATGAGCGTCCCGGGAGCCGCCCGGGACATCTCGCGGGCCTTGCGCCGGAGCTCGTCGTAGACGGCGGGGAGGTCGTCGAGCGTGAAGGACATCGCGCGGCATCTTAGCCGATCGCGAAACGGCCTGATTCCCGCCGGTTGCGCCGTGCAAGCGACCCTTTCGAAGATTCCGCCGGCCGTTTCCAGCCCGGCGAACGCTTGGGGGATGAGGCCGCCGTCGCGGCACCCCGACACGCCATGACCGATACCACCTCCGAGAACGCCGCCCTCCGCCCCGCAGAAGACCCCGCCGTGATCGCGCGCGCCCGCCAGGGCGATCGCGCCGCGCAGGCGAAGCTCTACTCCGACACGCTCGGGGACGTCTGCCGGGTCTTCGCCGCGGCCCTCCGGCTCCCCGAGAGCCACCTCGACGTCCGCGGCGCCGCCGCCGACGTCTTCGCCGACCTCTGCGAGCGCGACGAGGCCACCGCCCGCACCGGCTGGGAGCGCTACGAGCCGCCCCCCGAGGGGCTGCCGTTCCGCGCCTTCGTCCGCATGGTCGCCCACCGGCGGGTCGCCCGGCTCCTGCGCGATCGCTCGACGCGCCGCCAGAAGCACGCGGAGGTCGATCCGCTCTTCCGCGAGCGCGGCGTCGTGAACGTCGAGCGGCGGCTGGAGGCGGCCGCCGAGGTGCGGGCCGTCCTCGCGAAGCTCGCGCCGGCCTACGCGCGCGTGCTCGCGCTCGTCGACGTCGGCGGCGTCCGGATCGCCGACGCCGTCGAGATCCTCGGCCTGGGCACCTACGGCGCGGTCAACTCGCTCCTCGGCAGGGCGCGGGCGGAGGCGCGGCGGCTGCGCGAGGCCAACTAGCGGCCTCACCTCGGGAGCCTCCCGAGGAGACCGGCCAGGTGCGCCGCGAGCCGCGCCTCCACGGCGGCCAGCGGCGGCGGCCCGACCCCGCGGCGCGCGAGCTCCGCCGCCAGGCTCGTCACGCCGAGCTCCGGGTCCCGGATGCCGCACGGCACGATGGCGCCGAAGTGCGAGAGCTCCGGCGCCACGTTGAGGGCGAGGCCGTGGGTCGAGAGCCAGCCCTCCACGCGGACCCCGACGGCCCCGATCTTCCGCGCCCCGACCCAGGCGCCCCGGTGGAGCGGGTGGCGGTGCGCCACGACGCCGAAGTCGGCGCAGGTGCGGATCATCGCCTCCTCGAGGGCGCGCACGAACCGCCGGACGTCGGGGCGGTCCCGCAGGTCGACGACGGGGTAGCCGACCAGCTGCCCGGGGCCGTGGTACGTCGCGGCGCCGCCCCGATCGGCCTCGTGCACCTCGACGCCGTGCGCCGCCAGCCAGGCCGGCGGCGCGACGACGTCGGCGCGGGTGGAGCCCCGGCCGAGCGTCAACACCGGCGGGTGCTCGAGGAGGAGGAGCGCGTCGCCCCCGCCCGCGCCGCCCGCCCGCACCCGTGCGGCCGCCGCTCGCATGGAGGCGAGGCCGGCGGCGTAGCCGACCCGCCCGAGCCGCAGGACCTCGAGGGTGCGCATCTCGCCTCGCCGGCCTACCCCTCGTCCGCGAAGAGGAGGGCCGGCTCCTCCAGGTACCGGATGAGCGCGTAGGTGAAGGCCGCCGCGACGTCCCCGTCCACCACGCGGTGGTCGCTCGTGAGCGAGACGTGCATCACGTCCCGCACGACCACCTGGCCGTCGCGGACCACCGGCGTCGGGCGGATGCGGTGGATCCCGAGGATGGCCACCTCGGGGGGGTTGATGACCGGCGTGGCGAAGAGGCCGCCGAGCGCCCCCAGGCTCGTCACCGTGAAGGTGGAGCCGCCCAGGTCCTCCGGCCGGGCCCTCCGGGCGCGCGCGTCCGCCGCGAGCCGCTCGAGCTCGCGGGCCAACTCCATGAGGGGGCGTTCGTCGGCGCGGCGCAGGACCGGGACCATCAGGCCGTCGGCCGTCGCCGTCGCGATCCCGATGTCGTACCAGTGCTTGAGCTGGAGCTCGCCCTTCTCCTCGTCGAGCGTCGCGTTGAGCCCCGGGAATCTCTGGAGGACGGCGACGGCCGCCTTCACGACGAAGGGGAGCCAGGTGACCCGGACGCCGAGCGCGCGCCCCCGCGCGGCGGCGCGCTCCTTCACCCGGCCGAGGTCGGTGACGTCCACCTGCTCGACGAACGTGAAGTGGGCCGCCGTCCGCTTGGAGCGCGCCATCCGCTCCGCGATCCGGCGGCGCAGCCCGCGCAGCGGGACGATCTCGATCCGTCCGGGCGCGGCGGCGCGCGGCGGCGCCGGCGCGGGCCGCGCCGCCTCCAGGTCCTGC
>DATIVK010000261.1:0-8432 GCA_035465955.1 Anaeromyxobacteraceae bacterium
ACCGTCTCCTTCGTCTCGTCGACCTCGTCGAGGATGGCGAGGCACCGGGCCTTGAACTGGGCGGCGGGCACGATCCTCCGGGCGCTTGACATGGTCATATCGTAATGACCACATCACGGCGGGTCAAGGATGGCCGCTTCCGCCGCGGAAGGCTCCCCACCGCCGCACGACGGCCACTTGCCGTCCATCGCCTGCCGCCGCCCCGAGTGGGGCGGTGATCTCTCCCCGGGGATCCTCCATCTCTGGGGGATGGCCTCCCCGACCTGTCGCATCGCTGCGACCCTCCTCCTCGCCGCCGCCCCCGCGGCGGGACGGGCGCTCGAGCCGCTCGCGCTCCCCGGGGAAGGGGCGGCCGTCGCGCCGGCGCCCGGCCCCGCGCTCGTGTTCCACCTCCACCCCTCCGCGGACACGCTGACGATCGGCGCGGCGGCGCTCGCCGTCACGCTGCCGTCGCTCTTCTCGGAGGAGCTGATCAAGACGCGGTGCCCCTGCGATCCGGCGACCGTCAACGGCTTCGACCGGTCGGCCATCAGCAACCACAACGCCGCCGCGGACGTCGTGAGCAGCGTCACGGTCGTCGCGGCGATGGTGGCGCCGCCGCTCCTCGACCTGGCCGACCTCGGCACGGGCGACGCGTTCTACGGGGACCTGACCGTCTTCGCCGACGTCCTGCTCGTGAACGCCGCGCTCGTCGAGGGGGCGAAGTACGTCTTCCAGCGCCCCCTCCCCCGCACCTACGCGGGCGATCCGAAGCTCGTCTCGAGCTCCGGGGGCTACCGCTCCTTCTACTCGGGCCACACCTCGACCGCCTTCGCGGCGCTGACCGCCACGGCGTACACGATGCGGCTGCGCCGCGGCGAGCAGGTCTGGCCGTGGATCGTCGCGGCCGGCGTCGGGGCGAGCGTCGGCGTCGAGCGGGTGGCCGCCGGGCGCCACTTCCCGAGCGACGTGATCGTCGGCGCGGTCGCCGGGACGCTGGTGGGGATCGGCGTCCCCTGGCTCCACACGCGCGGGCGCCTCGCGATCGTCCCCGCGGGGCGGGGCCTGGCGCTCGCCGCCGAGCTCTGACGCCTCACCACGCTCAGGGCTGCGCGTGGATCTCCGCAGGCTCGGCTTCCGCCTGCGCCAGGGCGCCGAAGCGGAGGGCGTACTCGGGCCCTCGCGCCTCCTCCTCGTGCTTGAAGAAGACGAAGGCCTCCTCCCAGGGCTGCGCGCGCACGCGCTCCGCCCAGGCGGCCAGACCGGCGGCGTCGTAGTCGGGGCGGCGCAGCCGGAGGTAGCCGAAGGGCGCGGTCGCAACGACCGGGGTGGCGCGCTCCTCGTCCTCCGAGATGCAGAGCGCGACGCCGGCGCCGGCGAGCGCCGTGAGCACGTCGTCGCCGAACCAGGTGGCGTGGCGGAACTCGATGGCCGCGCGGCCGCCGCGGGGGAGCAGGGACAGGAGCTCCCGCAGGCGGCCGAGATCCTTCTTCGCCGTGGGCGGGAGCTGCCAGAGCACGGGGCCGAGCCGCCCCTCCAGCTCCGCGGCGGTCCGGTAGAAGTAGGCGACATCCTCGGCGATCCCGTCCAGCCGCTTCAGGTGCGTCACGCGGCGGGAGCCCTTGAGGGCGAAGACGAAGGACGACGGGACGGCGTCGCGCCACGCGGCGAGCGTCTTCGCCTGCGGCATCCGGTAGAAGGTCGCGTTGATCTCCACGGTCGGCAGCCGGCTCGCGTAGGCGCCGAGCATCCGGGAGGCCGGCAGCTTCGGGGGGTAGAAGGTCCCCTTCCACGCGGCGTAGCTGAAGCCGCTCGTCCCGGCGCGGATCCGCATGGCCCGCCGATACCCCGCGCGCCGCGCGCGCGCCCCGCCTCCTTGGGCTCCCCCGTCCGGCGCGCCGCGCTGGGTGCGGCGAGGCGCGTGGCGTATCCTCCGCGCCGTGCCCATCGCCCTCTCCCCCGGCGCGCTCCGCGGCCTCGGCGCCGCGCTGCTCTTCGGCCTCTCGACGCCGGTGGCCAAGCTGCTCCTGCCCGGGACCGGCCCCTTCACGATCGCCGCGCTCCTCTACCTGGGCAGCGGCGTCGGGTTCCTGCTCCTCGGCCGCCTCCTGCCACGCGAGCACGAGGCGCCGCTGCGGCGGGGCGACCTGCCGCTGCTCGCCGCCGTCACCGCGTCGGGGGGCGTCGTGGCGCCGGTGCTGCTCATGGTCGGGCTGTCGCGGCTCGACGGCACGAGCGCGTCGCTGCTCCTCAACCTCGAGCTGCCCCTCACCATCGCCCTCGCGGTGGGCTTCTTCGGCGAGTCGCTCGGGCGGCGCGAGCTGGCCGGCGCCGCCGCCGTCGTCGCGGGGAGCGTGCTCCTCGCGTCTGCCGACGCCGGGGGCCGGGCCGACCTCCTCGGCGCGCTGGCCGTGGCGGGCGCCACGCTCGGCTGGGCCCTCGACAACAACCTGAGCCAGCGGCTGGCGCTGCGGGACCCGATCGCCGTCGTCCGCGTGAAGACGGTGGTCGCCGGGGCCGTCAACGTCGGGCTGGCGCTCCTCGCCGCCGAGCCGCTGCCGGGCGCCCGCGCCGTCGCCGCGACGCTCGTCACCGGCTTCTTCGGCTACGGCGTCAGCATCGTGCTGCACATGCTCGCGATCCGCGAGCTCGGCGCGGCGCGCCAGGGCACCCTCTTCGCCACCGCCCCGTTCGCCGGCGCCCTCGCCGCGCTGCCCATCCTCGGCGAGCGCCTCTCGGCGCGCGCGCTGCTCGCGGGGGGCGCCATGGCGGCCGGCGTCGCGCTCATGGTCCGCGCCCGGCACGGCCACCTGCACACCCATGAGCCGCTCGCGCACGAGCACCTGCACACCCACGACGCGCACCACCCCCACGCCCACGACGATCCCGTGGCCGAGCCCCACTCGCACCCGCACGTCCACGAGCCGCTGGCGCACGATCACGAGCACACGCCCGACGCGCACCACCGCCACGCGCACTGAGCCTCAAGGCACGCCGGCCTCCTGGTCCATCCACTGGTCCGCGGGGGCCTCCAGGATCCCGGCGAGCCGGTCGTAGCTCGCGGCCATCCCCTCGGCCATCGGGGAGGCCAGGACCGAGTCGCGCGCCTCCCGCGTCTCGTACTCGAGCGTCGCGGTGAGCAGGGTCCGGCTCCCGAGCTCGCTGAAGGCGAGCGTCCCGACCTCGGTCCCCTGGAACCACGGCTGGTCGAAGGAGTCGACGGTCTTGATGCGCTCCGGAGGGGTGAGCTCCCGGCAGACGCCGCGCCAGCCCATCTGCTCACCCTTCGGGCCATTCCAGACGAAGCGCCACGTCCCGCCGACCCTCGGCTCGATGATGCAGACCGCCATCTCCCAACCGCCGCCGACGCCGAGCCAGTGCTGGACCAGCTCCGGGCGCACGTAGGCCTCGAAGACCACCTCCCGCGGCGCGTCGAAGACGCGAGACATCACGATCCCGCGGTCGCCGTCCGCGGAGACCTTGAGCTTTCCGAACTCGATCATGGGGGCGCTCCTCCTCGGCGCGTCGCGCGGCGCCGCCCCCCGCCAGCGGCGGGAGCGGGACCGGGTGCGCGCACGGCCGTTGCATAGTGGTCGCGGATGCGCTTCGCTCCTCCCCGTGGCGGCCCGCGCGGGCCGCTCCGCCCGAGCATGTATCGCCCTCTTGCACGGCTCCTCGTCGCCCTCGTCGCCCTCGGCGGCGCCTCGTCCGCGCAGGCAGGTGCCCGCCGATCGCTCAGCGTCGCCGCGGCCGCGAACCTCGAGCCGGCCATCGCGGCGTTGCGGGCGGAGTTCGCGCGCGCCCACCCGGACGCCGACGTCGCGGTGACCCTCGGCGCCTCCGGGACCTTCTTCGCCCAGATCCGGAGCGGCGCCCCCTTCGATCTCTTCCTGTCGGCCGATCGCGACTACCCGCGCAAGGTCGTCCAGGCCGGGCTGGCCGCGCGCGGCGGGGAGGTCGTCTACGCCGTCGGCCGGCTGGCGATCTGGGTTCCGAAGGGGTCGCCGGTCGCCCTCGAGACGAAGGGGGTGGCCGCGCTCGCCGGCCCCGACGTGAAGCGGCTCGCCATCGCGAACCCGGCCGTCGCCCCGTGGGGGCGCGCCGCGGAGGCCGCGCTCCGGAGCGCCGGCCTCCTCGCGCCGCTCAAGGACCGGCTCGTCTTCGGACAGAGCGTCGCGCAGGCCGCGCAGTTCGCGTCGACGGGCGCCGCGGACGCCGCGCTCGTCCCGCTCTCGGTCACCTTCGCGCCGGCGCTGGCCGGTGGCCGGGTCTTCGAGGTCCCGCAGGCGCTCTACCCGCGACAGGAACAGTCGGCCGTCCTCCTCGCGGGCCCCGGGGACGCCGGGCTCGCCCGCGCCTTCCTCGCGCTCCTCACGGGCGCGGAAGGGCGCGCCATCCTCGCGCGGTACGGGTACGCTCTGCCCTGATGGATCTCGAAGCGCTCCGCCTGTCGCTCGGGCTGGCGACCCTCACCACCGCCGCGCTGCTCCTCCTGGGGCTGCCGCTCGCGCACTGGATCGCCACGTCGCGCAGCCGCCTCCGGGTCCTCGTCGAGGCGGTCGTCGCCCTCCCCATCGTCCTCCCGCCCACGGTGCTCGGGTTCTACCTCCTGCTGGGCTTCGGGCCCCGCGCGCCGCTCGGCCGCGCCTGGGAGGCGCTCGCGGGCAGCCGCTTCCCGTTCTCCTTCGGCGGCCTCCTCTTCGCCTCCGTGCTCTACAGCCTCCCGTTCGCGGTCCAGCCGTTCGCGGCGGCCCTCGCGGGCGTGGACCCGCGGCTCGTCGAGGCGTCGAAGGTGCTCGGCGCGTCGGGGCTCCGGACGTTCCTCCGGGTGACCCTGCCGCTCGCCTGGCACGGCCTCCTCGCCGGCGCCGTCCTCGCCTTCGCGCACACGCTGGGGGAGTTCGGCGTGGTGCTGATGGTGGGCGGCAACGTCGCCGGGAGGACGCGGACGCTCTCGATCTCCCTGTTCGACCAGGTGGAGGGGCTCGACTACGCCGCGGCCCACCAGACCGCGGCCCTCCTCCTCGTCCTCTCGTTCGCGGTCCTCACCCTCGTCTACGCGCTCCAGCGCCGCCCGTTCGCCCGATGGCCCCGTCCCTGAGCTTCGACGTCGAGCGGACGTTCCGGGGCGGCGCCACGATCCGCGCGCAGGCGGAGCTGCCGCTCGACGACGGACCCGTGACCGTCCTCTTCGGCCCCTCCGGCTCCGGGAAGAGCACGGCGCTCCGGGCCCTCGCCGGCCTCGATCCCGACGCGCGCGGCACCATCTCGCTCGCCGGCGAGCCGTGGCTCGACTCGTCCCGCGCCTTCTCGGTCCCGCCGCAGCGGCGGCGCGTCGGCTTCCTCTTCCAGGACTACGCGCTCTTCCCGCACCTGACCGTCGCCGGGAACGTCGGCTACGGCCTCTTCGGGCTGGGGCGCGAGGCGCGCGCGCGGCGGGTGGCGGAGGTCGCGGGGCGGCTCCGCATCGGCGACCTGCTCGAGCGCCGGCCCGCGGAGCTCTCGGGGGGACAGCGGCAGCGCGTAGCGCTCGCGCGCGCCCTCGCCCCCGCGCCGCGCCTCCTCCTGCTCGACGAGCCGCTCTCCGCCCTGGACGCCCCGACCCGCGAGGAGCTGCGCGCGGAGCTGCGCCGCGCCCTGGAGGGCTCCGGCGTCCCGGCCGTCGTCGTCACCCACGACCGCGTGGAGGCGCTCGCGCTCGGCGACCGGATCGCCGTGATGATCGAGGGACGGATCCGGCAGGTCGGCCCCGTCCGAGAGGTCTTCGCGGGCCCGTCCGACCTCGCCGTCGCGAGGGTCGTCGGCACCGAGAACGTCCTCCCGGTACGGCTGGCGGGGCGCGGCGACGGCCTCGTCACCGTCCGCGCCGGCGAGGTCGAGCTGGTCGCCGTCGATCCCGGCGGGCTGGAGGCGGAGGCGTTCGCCTGCATCCGGGCCGAGGAGGTGGTGCTGGAGGAGGCGGCCGGCGCCGCCAGCTCCGCGCGCAACCGGCTGCCGGGGACCGTCACCGCGCGGAGCGACGAGGGGCCCCTCGTCCGCGTCCGGCTCGACTGCGGCGTGCCGCTCGTCGCCCTCGTCACGCGCCCGAGCGCGGAGGCGATGGGGCTCCTGCCCGGGAGGCGGGTGACGGCGCTCGTGAAGGCGCCCGCCGTGAGGCTCGTCGCGCGGTGAGGCTCATGGCGCCGCGTCGCCGTGGCCCAGCGCGTCGTCGATCTCCTCCTTCAGCACGACGGCGTTGTTGTGCACCTCGTCGCGCGCGGCGTAGAGCAGGGTCACCGCGCCGTGGGCGGCGCGCAGCGCGATCTCGGCGACCGCCTCCCGCGCAGGGCTCCGCGAGAGCTCCCGGCGGTAGCGCTCGGCGAACTCGCGGAAGCGCTCCGGCCGGTGGCCGAACCATTCGCGCAGCCCGGGGCTCGGGGCGACGTCCTTCAGCCAGAGGTCGATCCGCGCGGTCTCCTTCGCGACCCCGCGGGGCCAGAGCCGGTCGACCAGGACCCGGAGGCCGTCCGAGCGGCTCGACGGCTCGTAGACTCGCTTCGTGCGCACCATCGACGCCTCGCGGCGGGGCCGCCCCTTCCGACGCCGGCCCCGGCAGGATTCCTAGCGTCCTCCCTCGCTCGCGGCACGCTCCGGACGGGTGCGGGCGCCTACCGCTTGAACCGCTGGGCGACGCGCCCGCGCAACAGCTCGAGCAGCGCCTCGGGCGTCGTGTCCGCCTCGCGGGCGACGCCGAGCGTCACCGCGCCCGCGGGGAGCGCGGCGCCGGGCTTCAGCGCCTTCCCGCGCGCCTCGATCGTCAGCAGGCCGGGATCGAGCTCGACGTCGTTCGGCGCGAGGTAGAGCTGGGCGAACCGGTCGCGCAGCGCCTCGGCGCTCAGCGCCTCGTGCTCCTCGGGGAGCATCTGGAAGCCGATGACCGTCCCGGCGAGCGAGAGCCCCTGCTCGGCGACGAGCCCCAGCTTCAGGGCCCAGGGCGCCAGCGCCTCCAGCCCCTCCGGCTCGCCGTACCGCCAGTAGGACCGCTGCACGGCGCCGCAGCGCGGGCAGACGAGCCCGTTCAGCTCGTCGAGGCCGCGGGTGCGCAGCAGGTGGATCGCGACCACGTCCTCCTTGCAGGCCTTGCAGGGCTCCGCCGGGCCGAGCGCCGAGAGGACGGCGCGGCCCAGCTCCGCGACCGTGGGGCGCTCGAGCGCGATCCGGACGCCGGCCGCCAGCTCGGGGGCCGTGAGCTGCAGCCCCGCGCCGACCTCGGCGGCCCCGGCCCGGACGCCGACCTCGAGGTGGCGCGGCAGCCGCGCGAGCGCCCGCGCGAGGTCGGGGGCGCCCTCCCACTCGGCGCGGAGGAGCTCCCACCGCTGCGCGAAGCCGGCGCCGGTCTCGATGGACGGCGGCGGGCGGACCGACTCCTCGAGGAAGAGCGCCAGGATCGAGAGGGCGACCTCCCACGGCCGCGCTCCGGCCGCCTCCTCCAGCTGGCGCGCCAGCTCCCGGGCTGGGCCGGTGGCGCGCTGCCGCTCCAGCAAGGCCGCCCCCTTCCTCACGAGGGCGCTCTCGTGCAGCGGATCGAACGCCCGCGTCGTCCCCGTCGGCCCCCGCTTCGCGATCTGCCCCATGGCCATCCTCCGGGCGCGGCCGAGCTCCCGCGCCGCGCGCGCCAGCCGGTCGAGCCGGGCCACTGCGTCGGACGCGGCGGCCTCCTCCTCCTCGACCAGCTCCATCGACGTCTCGGCGAACCAGTCCCCGCCCGCCGCCTCCCGCACCAGCGCCTCGGCGCGGAGGCGGAAGGTGTCGGTGCGCTCGAGCTTCGCCCGCTCCCGCCGCAGCGACGCGGCCACGTTCCCGAGCGTCGCCGCGCGCCGCGCGAGGTGCGCGAGCCGCTCCTCGGGCGTGAGCTCGCCGAGCGGCTCGCCAGCGCCGACCTTCTCCGCCATCACCTCGAGGGTCGTCCGATCGCCCTTCGCGTACGCGGCGTTGACGCGCGCCATCAGGTCGCCGAGCCGCGCCTGCTCCGCCGCGTCGGTCGCCAGGTCGGGGTGGAGCACGCGCGCGAGCCGCCGGTAGACGCGCTTGAGCGCGGCCGCCTCGTCCTCCACCTCGGCCCCAGGCCCGGCCTCGGGCTCCGCCGACGCCTGCGCTGCCGCCGCCTCCCCACGCCCCTCGCCCTCCGGCGCGGCCTCGAAGGCGTGCCAGCGGAAGGGCTCCGGCCCGGCCTTGCGCCGCCGGCGGCGCCGCCGGCTCCCGGCCCGTGCACGCCCCGAGGGGGCCGACGCCGGGACCGGCTCCGGCTCGCCCTCGAGCAGCCGCCGCGCGAGCCGCGCGACCTCGTCCTCCAGCCGCTGGAGGCGGCGGGTGAGCCGCTCCGCCTCGCCCAGCGCCGCGAAGGGGGCCGCGAGGGCCTGCTCGTAGCGGCGGCCGAACTCCGCCAGCGCCGCCGAGAGGGCCTCCACCTCGGC
>DATIVK010000262.1:0-9750 GCA_035465955.1 Anaeromyxobacteraceae bacterium
ACCCACGGGATCGCCAAAATCACCATTGGGGTAACGGTCTCGACACGGCAGCCACGCCGATCGAGCGCGCCACAGAACGGCGCCCGCGTCACTAACTTTCTCATCTCAGGGTGAAGTCGAAGACTTCACCCCGTCTCACCCTGGCCCTCTCCCTCGGTGAGGGAGAGGGGAGGACACCACGGGGGGACCGCGCGACCCGCCGGCCGCCTATGTCCGCTCGAGGATCTTGAGCGCCGTCATCCCGTAGAGGAAGCCGTAGACGGCGTGCTCGGGGCGGCGGGCGAGGGCGATCAGCTCGGAGACCGTGCGCGAGCCGTCGATCTGCGGGAGCAGCTCCGCCTCCCAGCGGTCCAGCTCCACCTCGTGGAGCGAGTACGAGGGCTGCTGCGTCGGCGCGAGCCGGTCGTCGGGGCCGAGCAGCCGGTAGAGCCGCTCCGGCTTGTAGAGCTTCTTGATGCCCCGGATGATCAGGTGGGCCGGGTGGAGGTCGATCTTGATCGCCTCCTTGGCCGCGCGGTAGGCGAAGTGGAGCCGGTACTGCCCCTCCTCCCACGCGAAGACGGAGTAGATGATCGCCTTCACCTGCTGGGCGACGTAGTAGAGCTTCTCGGTGTCCTTGAGGAGCCCCATCTCCACGAGGACGTCGCCGGTGCGGCGGCCCGTCTTCTCGGCGGCGGCGGCGCAGAGCTCGAGCTGCGACTGCGTGATCTTCCCGACGCGGACCAGGAAGGGGCCGAAGCGGTCGGTGACGAGGTTGGAGATGGCGAAGACCGGCCGCCCCTTCTCGAAGTAGATCGACTTCTTCACCTTCCCCTTCTGCACCGTCAGCTCGCCGGTCTGCTGGGCGAGGTAGAAGGCGGTGAGCAGCTCGGGGAGGTTGTCGTGGAGCGCCCCTTCGGTCTTGGAGAGGTCGGTCGCCTGCCTCCGGACCGCGGCGGCCGCCGGCGGCGGGGCGGGGCGCGGCGGCGGGCGGGGGGGCGCGCCGACCGCGCCGGCGGTGACGGTCTCCCCCTTGAGGACCGCCGACACCTTCCCGTCCTCGGTGAGGACCACCCTCCCGGTCAGCTCCATCGCGTCGACCGGCTCGTCCGCCTCGACGGCCAGGTCGACGTCGAAGTCCTCCTTCTCGTCGAGCGGCGGCGGCGGCGGGGCGGAGCGCGGGGAGGCGGCCGGTGTCCCGGCGGGGACGAGGGTGCGGAGCGTGTCGACCAGCTGCTTCGAGTCGAAGGGCTTCTCGAAGTAGCCCGCCGCGCCGTGCTGGGCGCGGGCGTCGGCGGCGGCGCGGCCGCCCTTGAAGACGCCGGTCATGAAGACGTACGGGACGTTCGCCTTCCGCAGGGCGGCGCCGACGTCGTAGCCCATCATGTCGGGGAGGAGCACGTCCACGACGGCGGCCGCCGGCCTCTCGGCGCCGATCGCGTCGATCGCGGCCTTGCCGCGGGCCACGGGCACCGGCGTCCAGCCCTGCTGCTCCACCAGCCGCGACAGCAGTACGAGGAGCTCCTGGTTGTCGTCGACCAGCAGGATCTTGGTGCCCATGTCGGGCCGACGATACCGGCAGCGGAGTGCTCGATCAACGTTCGGGCCCCGCCGCTGTGGTAAGAATTGGCCTCGAATCCACGCTCCCAGGGAGGCTCCGATGCGCCCCACCCGTGCGCTCGCGCTCATCGCCGCAGCCATCGCCCTCGCCGCCTGCGAGAAGAAGCAGGCGCCCCAGCCGCCCGCCGCGGCCGCCGCCCCCGCCGTCGGCCCCGCCGCGGGGGCGCCCATCGTGATCGGCCACGTCGGCTCGCTGACCGGCGACGACGCGACCTTCGGGCTGTCCACCGAGAAGGGGATCTCCCTCGCGATCGAGGACGCCAACGCGCGGGGCGGCGTGAAGGGGCACCTGCTCAAGCTCGTGAGCTACGACGACAAGGGGAAGTCGGAGGAGGCGGCGGTGGTCACGACCCGCCTCGCCGTCGACGACAAGGCCTCGATCATCCTCGGCGAGGTCGCGTCGAGCCGCTCGCTCGCGATGGCGTCCAAGGCGGACGACTTCGGCGTCCCGATGATCACCCCCGCCTCCACCAACCCGGCCGTCACCCGCGACGGCCAGAAGGTGCGCCCCTACGTCTTCCGCGTCTGCTTCCTCGACACGTTCCAGGGGCTCGTGATGGCGAAGTTCGCCCGCGAGACGCTGAAGCTCTCCCGCGTCGCCATCCTCCGGGACGTCGGGTCCGCCTACTCGGTGGGGCTCGCCGACGAGTTCCTCGCCCGCTTTCGGGCGCTCGGCGGGACGGTCGTCGACGACCAGAGCTTCAAGGCGGGCGACCAGGACTTCAAGGCGCAGCTCACCGCGATCCGCGGCAAGAAGCCGGACGGCGTCTTCGTCCCCGGCTACTACACGCAGGTGGCCCTGATCGTCCGGCAGGCGCGCGAGCTCGGGCTGCGCCAGCCGTTCATGGGCGGCGACGGGTGGGACTCCGAGAAGCTCTTCGAGATCGGCGGCCGCGCGCTCGACGGGAACTACTACTCCAACCACTACACGCCCGAGGACCCCAAGCCCGCCGTGCAGACCTTCGTGAGGCGCTTCAAGGAGAAGTACGGCTCGGTCCCGGACACGATGGCGGCGCTCGGCTTCGACGCGGCCAACGTCGCCGTGGACGCGATGGCGCGCGCCGGCGATCTCTCGGGCTCCGCCCTCCGCGACGCGATCGCGGCCACGAAGGACTACCCCGGCGTCACGGGCGGGATCTCGATCGACGCCGGCCACGACGCGGTCAAGGCGGCCGTCGTCCTGAAGATCGAGGGCGGCGCGCCGCGCCTCGCGGCGACCTTCGCGCCCGAGGCGGCGGTCGCCGTCCCGCCGTCGCCGGCCTCGCCGGCGAAGTAGCCACGGACCCGCGCACCGCCCGTGACGGAGTTCCTCCAGCACCTGGTCAACGGCCTCTCGCTGGGGACCATCTACGCCCTCATCGCCCTGGGCTACACGATGGTCTACGGGGTGCTGAAGCTCATCAACTTCGCCCACGGCGACGTGTACATGGCCGGCGCGTTCGCGGGCTACTACGTGGCCGGCGCGCTCGGCGCGGGCGAGCGGCCGACGCTCCCGAAGGCGCTCGCGGTGACGCTGGGCGCCATGGTGATCTGCGGGGCGCTGGGCTTCGTGATCGAGCGGGCCGCGTACCGGCCGCTGCGGGAGCGTCCGCGCCTCACCGCCCTCATCACCGCCATCGGCGTCTCGTTCCTCCTCGAGTACGGCTTCCAGCTCGAGCCGGTGCGCGGGCTGCCCGTCCGGTTCCCGCCGGGGCCGAGCCCGACCTACTTCCCCCCGCTCCTGAGCCTCGGCGAGCCCATCGAGCTGCTCGGCGTCTCGATCCCCTGGATCGACGTGATCGGCTTCGGCGTCGCGGTGGCGCTGATGGTGGCGCTGCAGCTCGTCGTCTTCCGGACCCGCTTCGGCACGGCGATGCGCGCCGTCTCCTTCGACGCCCGCACGGCGGGGCTGATGGGGATCCCGGTCGACCGGGTCATCGCGTGGACCTTCGTCCTCGGGAGCGCCCTCGCCGCGGCGGCGGCGATCATCAGCGCGAGCCGCCTGCCCCGGATCGACCCGCTCTTCGGCCTGATGCCGGGGCTCAAGGCCTTCGTCGCGGCGGTGCTCGGCGGGATCGGGTCGGTGCCCGGGGCGATGGTGGGGGGCCTGGTCCTCGGCCTGACCGAGGAGTACGTCGCGGGCTACACCGCGTCGTCCTGGCGCGACGCCATCGCCTTCGCCGTCCTGATCCTGGTGCTGCTGCTCCGCCCCCAGGGGCTGCTGGGGCGCGCCCACGTGGAGAAGGTGTGAGCCCGGCCGACCCCGCCCCGCCCCCCTCGCGCGCCCGCGCCGTGCTCGGGGGCTTCGTCCCGTTCGCCGTGGCGCTCGCACTGCTCGGCGCGCTGCAGCCGGTCCTCCCGCCGACCGCGACGATCGTCCTGCTCAACGCCGGCGTCAACGTCATCCTGGCCGTCTCCCTCAACGTGGTGAACGGCTTCACCGGCCAGTTCTCCCTCGGCCACGCGGGCTTCATGGCGGTGGGGGCGTACGCGTCCGCGCGCGTCACCCTGGCCTTCGCCGACGTCCAGCTCTCCTTCCTCCCCGGGGTGCTCTCCGACCAGGTGGTCTTCGCGCTCGCGCTCGTCGTGGCGATGGCGGCGGCGGGGCTCGCCGGGTTCCTCGTCGGCGCGCCGTCGCTGCGGCTCCGCGGCGACTACCTCGCCATCGTGACCCTCGGGTTCGGCGAGATCATCCGGTCCATCATCGAGAACGTCGGGTGGCTCGGCGGCGCGCTCGGCCTGTCCGGCCTCCCGCGGCTGACCAACCTGACCTGGGTCGGCCTCGGCGTCGTCGCGACGTCGCTCATGGCGAGGCGCCTCGCCGCGTCGACGCAGGGGCGGGCGCTCTTCGCCATCCGCGAGGACGAGATCGCGGCCGAGGCGATGGGGGTCGACACGACGGGCTACAAGATCCGCGCCTTCGCGATCTCGGCCGCCTACGCGGGGCTGGCCGGCGCCCTCTCGGTCCACCTCATCCAGCTCGCGACCCCGTCCTCCTTCACCTTCATCCGGTCGATCGAGGTGGTGGTCATCGTGGTGCTCGGCGGCCTCGGCTCCATCACCGGGTCGATCCTGACCGCCCTCGGGCTGACGGTCGGGCTCGAGCTGCTGCGCGACGTCCAGCAGTATCGGATGGTCGTCTACGCGCTGCTGCTCGTGGTCCTCATGCTCGCGCGCCCCCAGGGCATCTTCGGCTCGCGCGAGCTCTGGGACCTGTGGCGCTCGCGGCCTCCGCCGCCTTTCCCCACCGGGGGCGGGGGCAAGGGAGAGGGGGCACCCTGATGTCCGCGCTCGAGCTGCGCGCGGTCGGGATGACCTTCGGAGGCCTGAAGGCGCTCTCCGCGTTCGACCTCGTGCTCCAGCCCGGCGAGCTCGTGGGGCTCATCGGCCCCAACGGCGCCGGGAAGACCACGGCCTTCAACGCCATCACCGGCGTCTACGCGCCGACCGAGGGGGACGTCCTCGTCGGCGGCGCGCGCGTGAACGGGCTGCGGCCGCACCAGATCTGCGCCCGGGGGGTCGCCCGCACCTTCCAGAACATCCGGCTCTTCCGCGAGCTCACGTCGCTCGACAACGTCCGGGTCGCCTGCCACGCGGGGGCGAGGAGCGGCTTCTTCGACGCGCTCTTCCTCACGCCGCACCACCGCGAGGAGGAGGGGCGCATCTTCGCGCGGGCCGAGGAGTTCCTCGCGGTGATGGGGCTCGCGCACCGGCGGGACGAGGTCTCGAAGAACCTTCCCTACGGCGAGCAGCGGCGGCTCGAGATCGCGCGGGCGCTCGCGACGGGCCCGCGCGTCCTCTGCCTGGACGAGCCGGCCGCCGGGATGAACGCGTCGGAGAAGGTCGAGCTGATGTCGCTCATCCGCTCGATCCGCGATCGGTTCGGGATCGCGATCCTCGTCATCGAGCACGACATGCGGCTCGTGATGGGGGTCTCCGAGCGCGTCGTGGTGCTCGACCACGGCGTGACCATCGCGCACGGCACGCCCGAGGAGGTCCGCCGCGATCCGCGCGTGATCGAGGCCTACCTGGGCGACGCGTACCTGGAGGAGCGGCAGATCGAGGTGCCGGCGGATGCTCGCCCCTCGCCCGGTGAGGGGGGAGATCGATGACCACGCCCATCCTCCAGGTCACGGACCTCCGCGTGTCGTACGGCGCCATCGAGTCGCTCCGCGGCGTCTCGCTGGAGGTCGGCGCGGGCGAGGTGGTCGCGCTCATCGGCGCCACCGGCGCCGGCAAGACCACCACGCTGCGCGCCGTCTCCGGGATGCTCCGGCCGGTGGGCGGCGCCGTTCGCCTCGACGGGGAGGACGTCACCGGCCGGCCCGCCCATCGGCTGGTGTCGCGCGGGATGGCGCACGCGCCCGAGGGGCGCGGCATCTTCCTGAACCTCACGGTGGCCGAAAACCTCGACCTCGGCGCGTGGCTGCGGCGGGACTCGGCCGGCGTGCGCCGCGATCTCGACCGCGCCCTCGCGCTCTTCCCCGTCCTCGCCGAGCGGCGCCGGCAGGTCGCGGGGACCCTCTCCGGCGGCGAGCAGCAGATGCTGGCCGTGGCCCGCGCGCTCATGAGCAGCCCGCGGCTGCTGCTGCTCGACGAGCCGTCGCTCGGCCTCGCCCCGCAGGTCGTCGAGCGGATCTTCTCCGTGCTGCGCGAGGTGAACCAGGCCGGCGTCGCGCTCCTGCTCGTCGAGCAGAACGCCCACAAGGCGCTCCAGCTCGCGCACCGCGCCTATGTGCTGGAGACGGGGCAGGTCGTGATGACGGGGACGGGGCGCGAGCTGCTGGCCTCGCCCGAGGTTCGGAAGGCCTACCTGGGGGAGTGACGCCGACCCGGCCGACCCGGACCCAGAGTAAGGGGCCGACCCCGACCCGGGCGACCCGGACCCAGGCGACCCGGACCCAGAGTAAGGCGCGCGGCTCGACTACGCGAAGTGGGCGCTCACCGATCGATGTTGGCGTTCAGGGCGCTGACGGGGTGCGGATGGGCGCCGAGCAAAGGCGCTCCTGCCTGATCCGACGGTCCGCCGCCTCGCTGGAAGGCTTCGAGGCGCACGGGTCCATCCCGCCCGGAGGGGCGCCGCCACTTAGCGTCTTCGTACGGAGGCGGACGTCAGGCGGGCGCGGCGCAGCGGACCGCGTGCTGCACCCGCATCTGGTAGGTGCCTTCGGGGAAGATCACGTCCCGGATGCCCCGCCGCCAGGCGGCGAGCGCGTCGCGGTAGGCGGCGGCGAACTCCTGGAGCCTCGCCAGCGCGCCCTTCCGCACCTCCGGGTCGCGACAGGCGACGCGAGGGTTGAGCTGGCCCAGTGGCTCACGGGTGGCCGGATGAGACATCGGGTCTTGTGCGAGGACGCGCCGAGCGCCGAGGAAGGTCCTGCCCTCCGTCGCGAGCGTCGCCGCCGCTTCAGCCTCGAGCGCCGCGAGGGCGGGCCGCAGCTGCTCGAGGAAATCCGCCGTCGACGCGAAGCCGGGCGGGCAGTGGAGCTGGAGCTGAGCGGACTTCCGCATCGAGCCCATGGGCTTGAAGAAGAAGCCCGGGCGTGGGACCTCGACCGCCTCGCCACCGATGGACTCCGGCGCAGACCAGAGCCCAGGCCAGTCGCGGCCCGAGGGGACGAGCCCGGCGGCGACGGGGTTGGCGAGGACGTAGGCCGTCTTTGCGACGACGTCGGCGGGCGAGAGCAGGGTGACGGCGCTGTAGGTGTTCGGTGCCCAGAAGTCCTCCTGCCGGCCTCGAGCTGCATTGATGGCTCGGCCGACGAGGGAGTGGAAGTACTGCGCGAAGGCGGGCAGCCGGCCGTGCACGTCGGTGAGCACGATGTGCAGGTGATTGGAGAGGACGCAGAACGCGTGGACCTGGATGCCGTACCGGTTCGCGGCGACCGCGAGGACGTAGGCGACGATCGCGTTGACCATCTCCGAGGGGACGAGCAGGAACAGCCGCTGTGCGCAGCGGCGCGTGACGACGACGGTGGCTCCCGGGAGGACCTGGCGAGGGCGGCACATTCCGACGGGACATGGCAGGGAGCGTGCCGAGGGGGAGTGGCCAGGATTCGCGGGGATGGGCGCCGCCTACCCGCCGCGCCGCGGCCCCACCGTCCGCGCAGCGGTACTCTGGGTCGGGATGGTCCGAAGGCCTGCCTCGGGGAGTGACCCCGGCCTCACTCGTGGTACAACTGCGCGCTTCGCGAACCCGGAGGGAGAGACGATGCGTACGATGATCCTGGTCGCCGCGCTGGCGCTGGCCGGCTGCCAGACCGTCTTCTACGGCGCCCCGAAGGTCGAGAAGGGCGTCGCGGGTTGCCGCGCGACGTGCGACGGCTGGGGGATGGAGCTCGCGGGGATGGTGAAGATGGGGGAGTACTCGGACGGCTGCATCTGCCAGGTGCGCGCCGCGCCCCCGCGCGCGGAGGTGGGCGGCAGCGTCATCCCGCCGGCGACCGGCGTCGTCATGCAGATGCAAGCGCAGACCTACGCCCACGCCGCCGCCGGCGGCGCCGCGGCCCAGCAGGCGACGGGCGCGCAGCGGTCGCACATGGAGCAGTTCGGTCCGCGGCGCTGAAGGCGCGGGCCCGCGCCGCCCCCGCGCGCGAGGTCAGGGCGCAGGGGAGTGATCCGTCGCCCGGAGCGCCGCCAGCCGCCGGCGCCGCGCGGGGCCGGCCGTGAGGTGGCCGGCCGCCACGACGGCGCCGATCGCTAAGCAGGCCGCCCAGAGCGTCCGTCCCCCGAAGCGGGTCAGCAGCTCGCCGCCGACGAGAGGGGCGATCGTGAAGGCGATCCCCCAGGACATCGAGAAGGCGCCCTGGTACCGCCCCCGAAGCTCCGGCGGGGCGAGGTCGGCCACGATGGCCGCCGCGACCGGGAAGCCGATCACCTCCCCGACCGCCCAGAGGATGACGCCCACGACGTAGACGGGGAGGGGCGGGAGCCAGCCCGCGAGGGCGTTCACCCCGAAGCCGCACCCGACGAGGAGCGCGGAGAGGGCGAGCAACCTCCCGCCGTCGCGGCGCGCCAGGGCCGGGGTGAGGACGGGCTGCAGGAGGATCACGGCGAGGCCGTCCAGGCTCAGGAGGGCGGCGAAGGTACCGGGTCCGACGCCGTGCGCGTCCATGTCGAGCGGGGCCGCGAGCTGGAACTGCACGAAGACGACGAGCATCGCGAGGTTGAGGAGGAGGAACCGGACGAAGGGCCCGTCGGCGAGGACGAGGGCGAGCCCCTCGAGCGGCGGGTGGACGCGGCTCCCCGCCGGGCGCGTCTCGGGGACGCGGCGCGCGACCACCGCGGCGAAGGCGAGCGTCGAGGCCGCGTCCACGAGGAAGAGGGCCGTGAAGCTCCGGACGGCGAGCGCCCCGCCGATCGCGAGGCCGAAGGTCCAGCCGAGGTTCGTCACCCAGTAGACGAGCCCCCACGCGCGGGCGCGGTCCTCGGGCGGCACGACGTCGGCGATCGCGGCGGCCATCGCCGGACGGTAGAGCTCGCTTGTGAGGGCGGAGAGGAAGGTGAAGAGGGCGAGGAGCGCCGGGTGGCGCAGGAAGGCGATCGTGGCGACTGCGGCGGCGCCGAGGAGGAACGAGAGGAGCATCGTCCGCCGGCGGCCGATGGCGTCGGCGAGGGTGCCGCCGAGGGGCCCGGCGACGAGGACGCCGGCGCCGAAGAGGGCCACCACCCGCCCCGCCGCGTCCGGGGGGAACCCGCGCTCGCGCACGAGGTAGAGCGCGAGGAAGGTCCCGACGAAGGTTCCGAGCCGGTTGACGAACATCCCGGCGAGGATCGTCCAGAGGACGGGCGGGAGGCCGCCGACGGCGGCGTGGAGGCGGGCGCGAAGCATGGCGCGCCCCCGGTGTAGCACCGGGTGCACCCCGGGCAAAACGGCCGCAGGGCCGCGCGCTCCCTCACCCTGGCCCTTCCTCGGTGAGGGAGAGGGGAAGTCCACCGAGGTGAAACGAAGACGGCCGCCCTCTCGGGCGGCCGTCGGTGCTTCAGGGAAGGCTCGTTCGCCTAGATATCGAAATAGAGCGCGAACTCGAGCGGGCTCGGACGCATCCGGACCGGGTTCACTTCCTTGTCGTACTTGTACTGGATCCAGGTCTCGATGACGTCCTCGGTGAAGACGTCGCCCTTCAGCAGGAACTTGTGGTCCTTGCGGAGGCACTCGAGCGCCTCGTCGAG
>DATIVK010000263.1:0-9591 GCA_035465955.1 Anaeromyxobacteraceae bacterium
CCACGAGGTCGATGCGCCCGCGGTGCCGCTCGGCGAGCAGCAGCGCCTCGCCGCCGGTGGCGGCGAGGAGGACCTCGTAGCCCTCCTCGGCGAGGACGCGCCCGGCGAGGGTCCGGATCGCCGCGTCGTCCTCGACGAAGAGGATCGTCCCCGCGCCGGGGCCCGCGCTCTCGCTGGGCTCGGGGGGGCGCCGCTCCACCTCGTCCTCCACCCGCGGGAAGCAGACGTCGAAGGTCGCGCCGCGGCCCGGCTCCGACTCGACCCAGATCCCCCCACCGCTCTGCTTCACGATCCCGTAGACCGTCGCGAGGCCGAGCCCGGTCCCCCTCCCGGCCGGCTTGGTCGTGAAGAAGGGCTCGAACAGCCGGTCCAGCGTCGCTGCGTCCATGCCACAGCCGGTGTCCCGGACGCGGAGCCGCACGAACGCCCCGGTCTGCGCGCCCGCGTGACGGGCCACGAACGCCTCGTCGAGCTCCACGTTGGCCGTCTCGACGACGAGCGTCCCGCCGCCCGGCATCGCGTCGCGCGCGTTCACCGCCAGGTTCATCAGCACCTGCTCGACCTGCCCGGCGTCGGCCCGGATCCGGCCGGCGTCGGGGGAGGGGAGGACGCGGAGCGTCACGTCCTCGCCGAGGAGCCGTGCGAGCATCCGCTGCATGCCCTCCACCAGCTCGTTCACGTCGAGCACGACCGGCTGGAGCACCTGCCGGCGCCCGAAGGCAAGCAGCTGGCGCGTGAGGGCGGCGGCCCGCTCGCCCGCCTTCAGGATCTCGTCGAGCGCCTCGTGTCGCGCGTCGCCGTCCGGCAACCCGCGCCCCGCGAGCCGGGCGTACGAGTTGATCACCGTGAGGAGGTTGTTGAAGTCGTGGGCGACGCCGCCGGCGAGGCGCCCGATCGCCTCCATCTTCTGCGCGGCCCGGAGCTGCTCCTCGGTGCTGCGCTGCGACGTGAGGTCGATGAGGACCCCCGCGAGCCCCACGAGGCGCCCCTCCTCGAAGACGCGGCGGCCCGAGCTGCGGACGATGCGCACCTTCCCCGCGCCGTCGAACACGCGGAACTCGTAGGGACCGGCGTCGGCCTCCAGGCGGGCGGCGAAGGCCTGCTCGAGCGCCTCCCGGTCGTCCGGGTGCGCGAACTCCTGGAAGCGGCGGCCGAGCACCTCGTCGGGGCGGTAGCCCATCGCGCCCACGGCGCCGCTGACGAAGGTCAGCCGGCCGTCCGGGGCGACGGCGAAGACGACCTCCTGCAGGCTCTCGACGAGGTGTTGGTACCGATCCTCGGCGCGCCGCCGCTCCGTGCGGGAGCGCTCGCCGATCTCGTGCAGCGACTCCTCCGAGCGGCCGACCTGGGACTCGAGCTCGAGGGTGCGGAGGGCGTAGGCGACGTCGGACGCCAGCTCGGCGAGGAGCGCGACCTCGTCGGGGTCCCCCTCGACTCCGGCCGGGAGCAGCGCGTGCACGACCCCGAAGTCCCGGCCGTCGCTCCGGAGCGGGAGGCAGACCGCCGTGGGGTCTGGAGAGGCCGTGCAGCCGCCCGGGCAGCCACGACAGGCCGCGGTGCGATCGCGGATCACCACCGGTCGCCCGGTGGCGGCGCGCGCCACGCACGGAGGCGGCCCGCGCTCGGCGACGAGACGGGCGAAGCGGTCCGTCGCCTCGGGCCGGCCCGCCGAGGCCTCCACGCGCAGGCCGAAGGGGTCACGCAGCAGGACCGTGGCCGACTGGAGGCCGCCGGTCTCCACGAGGAGATCCAGCGACCTGCGCAGGAGGAGGCCGGGTGAGCGCTCGCGCCGGATCAGCCGGTTGACGCGGCGGATCCCCTCGAGCGTACCGTTCAGGTGGCGGATGCGCCCTTCGACGAGGCGCTGGACCGTGACGTCGCGCAGCACGACGTGGGTCGCGCGCTCCCCGCCGTCGTCGAAGGAGGAGGCGGCGACCTCCACCTCGATCCGCTGGCCGTCGAGCCGGACGACGTGGAGCGCGATCCGGGGAAGGGCGACCTGCCGCGCCCGGAGGTCCCGTAGCCGTTCCCGGATGATCCCGTGCTCCAGGGGCTCGAAGAAGTCGAACACCGACCGGCCGACGAGCGCGTCGGGCGAGCCGGCCCCGAAGAGCGCCGCGCACGCGGCGTTGGCGAAGGCGATCCGGTCGCCGCGGTTGACGTAGATGGCGACGGGGAGGGCATCGACCAGGTTCTGGTAGCGCGCCCGGCTCGACCGGAGCGCCGCCTCCAGCGCCGTCAAGGTGTCGTCGTCCGCGCCGGGCGCCGCCTCCGGCTCCCGGGACACGGCGGGGTCCGCGGCCGTCGGCGGGGAGGCCGGCGGCCGGGACCCCGGCTCTTTCGGATCGGGGCCCACGAGGGGGCCGACTCTACTCCGCCGTGTACAGGTGCAGCGTCCAGAACGACCCGGTGTCGTAGCCGGGGATCGCGTAGGGGATGAAGACGCTGGCGCTCGTGGCGATCCCCTTGAGGAGCCCCTGGCTCTCGTCGCCGGCCACGGCGAGGTAGCAGCCGACGAGGAGGACGGGGGCCGGCTTCCCAGGGACCGGGAAGAACCAGTCGGCGACGGAGCACTCCCCCTTCGCGAAGATCTTCCGCCCGCCGAGGTCGAAGGACATGTTGAACGGCGCCTTCGACCCCGGGGTCACGCTGGTCATCACGCCGCAGCCGACGACCGTGCCGACCGGGTGGCCCAGCTCCTTCATGACCTGGCCGTCCGCGGCGCGCGTGCGCGGCGCGTAGACGTACGCCCCCAGCTTGATGTTCTGGCCTGGGCAGGGGGCCGCCACGTCGCTGCTCTCCTGGGTCTGGAGGAGGAGCACCTCCTCGGCGGCGCTTGCGGAGCCGGCGGCGAGGACGAGAGCGGCGAGGACGGCGGCGCGGGACGATGTCATGGAGCCTCCTTGCGTGTTGGACTGCGTCGAGGGATCCGGGCTAGACGCGGACGAGCTGGCCGCCGTAGTGGACGCCGGCGCCGATGGCCGCGAAGAGCACGAGCTCGCCGGACCCCAGCTTGATCTTCCCCTGCTGGAGCTCCTCGGCGAACAGGATGAGCGTGCTCGCCGCGGAGGTGTTGCCGTAGCGGTGGACGTTGAGGGGCACCTTCTCGGGCGGGATTCCGGCCTCCGCCACGAACTTGAGTAGCACGAACTTGTTGGCCTGGTGCAGGTAGAAGCGCTCGATCTGCGGCATCAGCTCGGCCTTGTGGCCGTTGAGGAGCGTGTCGACGGCGCGCGCCATGTACTCCGGGTAGGCGCGGGCCACCGTCGGGCCGTCGACGTACCAGGCGTTGTCGGCCTTCGTCGCGCGCGAGGGGGGGAGCTGCGCGCCGCCCGCGCGGTGGATGACGAGCTCGGGGTGGTCGGTGGCCGACGTGGAGGCCTGCACGCCGAGCTTCGAGCCCTCGTCGCCGCGGAGGATCAGCGCGCCGGCGCCGTCGCCGAACATGTAGAAGGAGAGGAAGGCGTTGATCTTCGGGTTGCCCGGCATCGGCGTGGTGAAGGTGTCGCGGTGGAGGAACGGCGACGCGAGCGTCGACGCGACCACGGCGATGGTGCGCGCCTGGTCGGAGAGGATCAGCTTGCGCGCCATGTCGATCATGTAGACGGCGCCGCCGCAGCCGGAGTCGACGAGGAGGGCGAACGCGTCGGAGCGCATCCCCAGCCGCCGGTGGACCTCGATCGCGTCCCTGCAGAAGTTGATCTCGTCGGGGGTGCTGCTCACGACGTAGACGCCGTCGAGGTCGGCGGCGGAGAGGCCGGCGGTGTCGAGGGCCTGGCGCAGCGCCTGCTCCACCATGTCCGTGTTGCCGCGGAGCTGGTCGGGGCGATCCGCGTCGGGCGCGATCGCGACGCCGTGCTCGGGATCGAAGTCCCAGAGGTAGCGCCGCTCCGTGATCCCGGTCCGCTGCTCGATCCGCTCCGCGGACCAGCCCGGGATGGCCTTCACGAGCTTCTCGTTCTTCACGACCCGGGGCGGCATGTATGCGCCGGCGCCGACGTACCTCACCGTCTTCATCGTTCACACTCCGTGTATGCTATCGGCCGACATCCGTGTCGGCCGGCTCCTGCAAACTGCTCGCCGGGCACGAAGGCGTGCGGGCGAGGGCCCGGTCGGCTCGCACCCGGGGTCACGACACCTTGGGTGAAAGCACGCACCGTGAGGACCGGCCGGGCCCGCAACCCCCCGCCGTTCGGCCGTGTGGCCGGCGTGGGGATGCGGTGGCTGCGCGTCACGGGTCCGAGGGATGCTTGGCGCGTGCCACGGTTCGCGACGAGTGAACCTACATCGTCTCCCCCCACGCCGCCGCGGTCCGTGCTATATCGCGCCGGGTGCCGAGGAGCCTGATTTCTGGTCACGGTCACGAGGCCCCGTAGCTCAGCTGGACAGAGCGGCGGTTTCCTAAACCGCAGGTCGCGTGTTCGAGTCACGCCGGGGTCACTGGAAAGGGGAAGGGATGGTGAAGATCGCGACGCTGGCGCCGGGAAGGCTCAACAAGCTCCTCGTCCACGGGCTGAACGGTCACCACCCCCTCTTCCGCGACGACGAGATCCGCTCCGCCTTCGAGGCGCCGGACTGTCCGGTGAGCATCGAGGACGCGAACGAGGTCGGCGCGGCGCTCCTCTCGATGTGTCGCGAGCCGATGCCGGTCGCGCGCGGCACCGTCGACACGATGACCCCGCGGGCGCGCATCTCGCTCATCCGGCTATACTTCCGGCTCCTCGACCGCGCTCACGAGGAGCGCGCGAGCGACCTGTCCCACTGAGCGACGGCTCCGCCGCGCTCGCCGGCGACGAGATGCGCGTTCCAGCGGCCCTCGCCCGCGCCACCTTCCCGGGCCCCGTCCTCTCGGTGCTGCGGCGGCTCGCCGACGCCGGCCACCGCTCCTGGCTGGTGGGCGGCGCGGTGCGCGACCTGCTCCTGCACCGCCCCCGCGAGGCGCAGGACTTCGACGTCGCGACCCCCGCGACGCCGCCCCAGGTCATCTCGCTCTTCCCTCGGGTGATCCCCACCGGGATCGACCACGGCACGGTGACGGTGCTGATGGGGAAGGCCATGGTCGAGGTGACGACCTTCCGCGGGGAGGGGGAGTACGTCGACGGGCGGCGGCCGGAGTCGGTGGTCTTCCACGGGGACCTGACCGAGGACCTGGCCCGGCGGGACTTCACCATCAACGCCCTCGCGTTCGACCCGCTCCAGCACGAGCTCCGCGACCCCTTCGACGGGCGGGCGGACCTCCGACGGCGGCTGCTGCGCGCGGTCGGCGACCCGCGGGAGCGCTTCGCCGAGGACGGCCTCCGCGCCATGCGCGCCGTGCGCTTCGCGGCCCAGCTCGGCTACGACCTCCATCCACGGACGCGCGCGGCCATCCCCGGCGCGCTCGACGTCGTCCGCAAGGTCTCCACCGAGCGGATCGCGGAGGAGCTGTCGCGCCTCATCGTGGCGCCGCACGCCGAGCGCGGCCTCGAGCTGATGCGCCGGACCGGGCTCTTCGGCGTGGTCCTCCCCGCGGTGGGGCGCCTCCCCCCCGCCGCGCAGCGCCACTGCGTCTCGGGGATGGACGCGCTCCCGCCGGAGGCCGAGCCGCGCTTCGCGTGGCTCCTGCACCGCGCCCTCGGGCCGGCGGAGGCGGCCCGCGCCCTCTTCGAGCTGCGGCTGGCACGCCGCGTGGCCGACGGCGCCGGCGCGCTGCTTCGCCTGCACGCGTGCGCCCTCGACGACGCGCCCCTCGGCGAGCCGGGCGGCGGCCCCGGGCTGCGCCGCTGGCTCGCGGAAGGGGGGCGCGAGCGGGCCGGGGCCCTCGTCGCGCTCCGGGCCGTCGAGGCCCGCGCCTGCCCGAGCCGGCATCGTCGCGCCGCGCAGCGGGCCGTCCGCTCCTTCGCCTGGGCCATCGCGCGGGAGCTGGAGCGGCGCCCGCCGCTCTCCATCGGGGAGCTCGCCCTCGACGGGAGGGGGCTCATGGACCTGGCCGGGGCGGACTCCGGGGCCTGGATCGGCGAGACGCTGCGTCACCTGCTCGACCGCGTCCTCGTCGACCCGTCCTGCAACACCCCGGAGCGGCTGGGCGTGCTGGCGCGCGCGTACTGGGCCGGCCGGGGGCCCCCGGTGAGGTGACACCGGAGCCCTAGTGCGTATAATCCGCGCCCCCGGGGGTAAGCTGGAGACTGGATGGCGCGAGTGATTCGCATCGTGGGCGCGGAGCCCCTCCCCGCGAACCTGCGCAGGGCGATCGAGGAAGCGGGGCTCTCGATCGAGACCAGCCCCGGGAGCCCGGAGGCCACGGAGTCGGCGCGCGCCACGTTCGTGCGCGACCTGGTCCACGAGCTCTCGACGCCGATCACCCCGCTCGCGGGCTACCTGCGGATCCTCCAGGGCGAGAAGCTGGGGCCGCTCTCGCCGCAGCAGAAGAAGGTGCTGGAGTCGATGCTGGGCTCCGTGGCGCGGCTCTCCCGCATCATCGAGAACCTCTCCGACTTCGCGAACCTCCAGACGAGCGCCGCGAACCTCAAGCTCGCGCCGGTCGATCCCGCCGCCGTCGTCGACGAGGTGATCGGTGAGCTCCGCGCGGCCATCCGTGACGGGCAGGTGCACGTGACCGTGACGAAGTCGGCCGGCGGCGCCATCGTCGCGGACGGCAGGAAGCTGAAGCAGGCGATCGCGAACGTCCTCGGCAACGCCATCAAGTTCTCGCCGCACGGCGGCGAGATCCTGGTCGAGGTGCTGCGCGAGCCCGAGGTGCTCCGCGTCGCGGTGTACGATCAGGGCCCCGGCGTGATGCCCACCGAGCAGCAGGCGATCTTCGAGCCGTTCCACCACGCGGCCACGCGCGGCGCCGACGAGGCGCGCGTGCCGGGCACCGGCCTGGGCCTCCCGGTGGTGCGGCGCATCGTCGAGGCGCACGGCGGGACCGTCTGGGTGGAGAGCCCGCCGCGCGCCCAGCCGGGGAGCGTCGCGCGGCTCTTCTCGGGGGCCAAGTTCGTGCTGGAGATCCCCTCGCCGGGCGGTTCGGCGGCCTAGGGGGAAGGCGTGGAGCGCGTCGCGTTCATGGCGCTCGGCTGCCGCGTCAACCGCGCCGACCTCGACACGATGGCGGCGCTGGTCGACGGCGCCTTCTCGGTGGTGCCCGAGGGGGAGCCGGCCGACTTCGTGGTCGTGAACACCTGCTCGATCACCCACGACGCCGACTCGGCCGCCCGGCAGGCGATCCGGCGCGCCGCCCGCGAGAACCCGGCCGCCCGGATCGTCGTCACCGGCTGCTACGCCGAGCTCGCGCCGGACGTCCTCGCGGCGCTCCCGGGCGTCGCCGCCGTCCTGGGGATCCGGCAGCAGACGGCCATCAGGGACGTGCTGGTCCGGCTGGGGGGCGAGCCCGTCGCGCCCACCGCGAAGGGGGCGCCGGAGGTGGGGGTCGCGTGGGGGCCGGCGCCGCTCGAGGCCTACGGGCACACCCGGCCGTTCCTCAAGCTCCAGGACGGCTGCGACCAGCGCTGCAGCTACTGCGTCGTTCCGCTCGCCCGCGGGACGTCGCGCTCCATGCCGTTCGACGAGGCGCTGGCACAGCTCGCCCGGCTCGGCCAGCGGAACGCCGAGGTGGTGCTCACCGGCGTCCACCTGGGCGCCTGGGGACGGGATCTCCAGCCGCGGCGCGGGCTCGTGGAGCTCCTCCGCGAGGCGGTCGAGCGGCGGTCCGTCCGGCGGATCCGGCTCTCGTCGATCGAGTCCGGGGAGTTCCCGACGGAGGCGCTCGTCGACCCCGCGATCTCCGCCGTGCTCTGCGACCACTTCCACCTCCCGCTCCAGAGCGGCTCGGAGCGGATCCTCCGCCGGATGGGGCGCGGCTACGGCCCCGACGCGTTCCGGCGGTCCGTCGAGGAGGTGGCGGCGCTCGCGCCGGGGAGCTGCCTCGGGACCGACGTCATGGTGGGCTTCCCGGGGGAGACCGACGACGACTTCCGCGAGACCGTGCGGCTCCTCGAGCACCTCCCGTTCGCCTACCTCCACGTCTTCCCCTTCTCCCCGCGGCCGGGGACGCGCGCGGCCGGCCTGCCGGACCCCGTGGCCGGCCCGGTCGTGCGCGAGCGGGCGCGGGAGCTGGTCGCCCTCGGCGATCGGCGCTGGCGGGCGTTCCTCAAGGGGCTCGCGGGCCACGTGCTCGAGGTGGTCGTCGAGCGCGTCGAGGGCGGCCTCGCCCGAGGCACCTCGCGCCGCTACGCGACGGTCCGCTGGCCCGCGTCGGACGAGCGGCGCGGGCAGGTGGTGCGGGTCCGCGTGGAGGCGAGCGACGGCCAGGAGTGCTTCGGGATCTCGGCCCGCACCTTCGCCTCGCGCCTGCCGCCCTGACGGAAGAAGGAGGGAGTCACTTGGCAAAGCCCCGCACCCGGACGCTCGCGCTTTCGCTCGCCGCCGCGCTCCTCGTCGCCGCCGCGGGCTGCGGTGGCCTGAGGGGAGCGCCGACCGGCAGGGCCGGGTGGCTCGGCTATCGCGTCGGCGCGCTCTCCGTCGAGCTCCCCGAGGATTGGGGCGCCCGGGGGGACGCTACCCGGATCGAGGCGCGCTCGCCCGGCGGGGAGGCGGTGATGAGGGCGGCGCAGCGGGAGCGGGTCTTCGCGTCGGAAGGGGAGTGCCTCGCCCAGGCCGGTGAGTCGGTCGGGCGGGGCGCCGCGGGGGCCGAGCGCAGCCGCAGCCACCCGACGCGGCTCGGCGGGCGGCCCGCGTTCATGCTGGAGGGCGACCAGCGCGGGTGGCACGGCTGGGCGTGGGCGGCGTGCGACGGGCGCCAGCAGTACCGGCTCGAGTTCATGGGCGCGTCCCCGATGCCCCCGCAGGTCGCCGCGACGCAGCGGGGCGTGGAGAGCTCGGTCCGCTTCGACGCCCGCTGAGGCCCCCCGCCGCCGCGACTCCTTGACGCTCCGAATGTCGCAGGGTTACGGTCGACGAGCGCTTGCAGCGGCCGCGGCCATCGCCGCGGACTGGGAGGGGTGGTCGATGAGCCTGGCCGAGTGGCTTTCCACGTTCCGCGACATGCACGAGCGGGCCCGCCGCGGGCAGCTCAACCCGCGGGAGCAGGCGGTCTACCGGGCCGGCCGGGACGAGCTGGCGCGGGCCCTGCTCGCGGCCCAACGGCTCACCGTGAAGCCGGGGGAGACCCCGCGCCAGGCGCTGCGCGTGTCGCGCGCCCTCCAGGTCGATCTCGACCTGCCGACCGCCCACGTCAAGGCGGTCTCCATCGACATCTCGACGGGGGGCTTCTCGACCCTCCTCTCCAAGGCGCCTTCGCTCGGAGAGGAGGTCCGGTTCGCGCTCCGCCTGCCTGCCTCCGAGCCGCTCTCGGGCCAGTGCCGGGTCACCGACGTCAAGGCGCAGACCGGCAACGTCCGCGTCTCCTTCCGCTTCGTCGGACAGACCGACGAGGACCGCGAGCGGCTCGAGGTCTTCGTCTTCGACACCGTCCTGGCGCAGCTGGTCGGCTGACGAACCGGCCAGAAACGAGGCGTCCCCCCTTGGAATCGTCCCCTCTCCCTCATCGAGGGAGAGGGCCAGGGTGAGGGAGCACGCCGCTCATCACTCCGCGTGCCTGAGTAACCACCACGC
>DATIVK010000264.1:0-10118 GCA_035465955.1 Anaeromyxobacteraceae bacterium
GTCCTTCGAGGTGAACGCCGCCCTCCTCTCGCGCTGCCGGGTCGTGACGCTCCGGGGGCTGACCGAGGAGGAGGCGGGCACCCTCCTCGACCGCGCGGTCGCCTCGCCCCAGGGGCTCAAGGGCGAGGTGACGCTCTCCCCAGAGGCGCGGGAGGCGCTCGCGCGGTACGCGTACGGCGACGCGCGCCGGGCGCTCAACGCCGTCGAGGTGGCGGCGGCGGCCGTCAGGCTCGCGGGCCGGACGACGATCGAGCGGGCCGACGCCGAGGAGGCCCTCCAGCAGAAGACGCTCCTGTACGACAAGGAGGGCGAGGAGCACTACAACGTCGTCTCGGCCTTCATCAAGTCGCTGCGCGGCAGCGACCCCGACGCCGCCGTCTACTACATGGTCCGGATGCTGGAGGGGGGCGAGGAGCCGCGCTTCGTCCTGCGGCGCATGGTGATCTTCGCGAGCGAGGACGTCGGCAACGCCGATCCCCAGGCCCTCCAGATCGCCGTCGCCGCGCTCCAGGCGGTGGAGCTGGTGGGGCTCCCCGAGGGGGTCCTGCCGATGTCGCAGGCGGCGATCTACCTGGCGCTCGCGCCCAAGTCGAACGCGGCGCTCACCGCCTACGCCGCCGCGCGCAGGCTGGTGGCCGAGCAGGGCGCGCTCCCGGTGCCGCTCAAGCTCCGCAACGCGCCGACGAGCCTCATGAAGGGGATGGGCTACGGCGGCGGCTACAGGTACCCGCACGACTTCGAGGGGCACTACGTCGTCGAGGAGTACCTCCCCGACGCGCTCCGCGGGGAGCGGATCGTGAAGCTCTCGGAGAACGGCCTCGAGAAGGCCCTGGGGGAACGTTGGAAGGCGCTCCGCGAGAAGCTCCCGAAGTGACGCCATGATGCTCTACCTCCACGGCTTCGCCTCCGGCCCGGGCTCCGCCAAGGCCGTCGATCTCGCCCGCCGCTTCGCCGCCGATGGGCGGCGGCTCGAGATCGCCGACCTCACGCCGGGGCCCGACGGCTTCGAGCGCTCGACCCCGGCCTCGATGCTCGCCATCGTCCGCCGGCTGCTCGACGCGGCGGCGCCGCCGCACACCCTCATCGGCAGCTCGCTCGGCGGCTGGCTCTCCGCGCTCACGGCGTCGCGCGACCCGTCGGTGGAGCGGCTCGTGCTGCTCGCGCCGGCCTTCAACCTGGTGGAGCGCTGGCGGGGGCGCCTCTCCGCCGCGGAGCTCGACGGCTGGCGCCGCGACGGCCTCGAGGTGCAGCACCACGCGACCGGCACGCGCCGCCGGATCGGCTGGGCCTTCTTCGAGGACGCCGGCCGCCACCCCGCCTACCCCGAGGTGCGCGTCCCCACGCTCGTCGTCGCCGGGCGTCAGGACGAGACCGTCCCGCTCGCCGACATCGAGCGCTTCGCCGAGCGCACGCCGTCGGCCCGGCTCGTCGTCCTCGACGACGGGCACGGGCTGGAGCGGTCGTACGCGCGGATCCACGAGGAGATCCGGGGGTTCCTGTGAACGGCCGCCGCTGGAAGCTGCTCCTCGCCGCCCTCCTCGCGCTCGCCTCCGGGGTCCTGTACCTCGCGTTCTTCCGGATCCACCCGGATCCGGTGGTCATCGAGGACTGGTTCCTCGGCAGCCTCGCCTTCGTGCCGTTCCAGATCCTGCTCGTCACGCTCATCGTGGACGGGCTCCTCGGGCGGCGCGAGCGGCAGGCGCGGCTCAAGAAGCTCAACATCGTCATCGGCGTCTTCTTCAGCGAGGTCGGCATGGAGCTGCTGGGCGCCTGCCTCGCCATGGAGCGGCGGGCGGCGGAGCTCCGGGCCGAGCTCCGCCACGCGAGCGGCTGGACCCCGGCGCAGCTCGAGGCGGCGTCGGTCCGCTACCGAGCCTTCGCGCCGGGCGCCGAGCCCGGCGTCGGGGTGCTGGAGCGGATCCGCGCGCTCCTCGCCGCGCGCCGCGGCGTGGTCACCTCGCTCATGACCAACCCGAGCGTCCTCGAGCACGAGCGGTTCGCGGACCTGCTCTGGGCCGTCTTCCACCTCGCGGAGGAGCTGGGCGAGCGGGCCGACCTCGGCGCCCTGCCGCCGGCCGACCTCGCCCACCTCGCGGGCGACGTCCAGCGCGTCTTCCCGATCCTGATCGCGGAGTGGCTCTCCTACCTGCGCCACCTGCAGGAGGACTACCCGTACCTCTACTCGCTCGCGGGGCGGACCAACCCGTTCAACCCCGACGCCCGGGTCGAGGTGGAGCCGGCGGCGTAGGGCGGGGCGGCGCGGCCGGCGCGCCGCGGCCGACGCGCATCTTCTGCCAGGCGTCGAAGCGGGCCGCCTTGTTCTTCCGGTTGAGGTCGCCGGCGGCCAGCTTGAACGGCCGCTGCGTGCGCGCCGGCAGGAACCGCGCCGGGCGGCCGTACCAGGAGGCCTCGACCGCCGTGCGCACGAGCGGGTGAAACGCGGTCTTCGTCGCCGCGGCCGCCGCGCTGCTGAGGAGCGTGCGCGCGGCGAACTCTACGAGCCCCGAGAGCCCGCCGCCCCTCGCGGCGGTCGCCGCGGCCGCCGCGACGTTGGCGGCGAGCTGGACCTGGGCCGTCGCGAGCGCCCGATCCTCCTCGGCGAGGGCGCCCGCGCCGAGCACGTCGCGCATGCCGGCGAGCGTCCCGCGCGTGTACGCGAGCTGCGCGATGGCGAAGGGCTCGGTCCCCCCGTCCGCCCAACCCATCGCCTCCGTCAGGCCCCAGGCGCCCTCGGCGCGGCCGGCGAGCTCGAGGACCCAGCGATCCTCACCGCCGGCGTCGCCCCGGAGCCGCGGCTGGCACCGCACGCCGAACCTGTCGCGGAGGGCCATGTCCGAGCCGACGACCTCGATGGGGAGCGACGGCGCGGCCGCGCCGGCCGGGCGCAGGCGGAGGACGAGGTAGCGCTCCTGCCCGTGCGGGACCGCGCCGAGCCGCACCCAGATCCGGCCGCCCTCGACCCAATAGTCCTGCCCGACGACGTCCTCGACGACCCAGCCGCCCGGCGCCGCCACCTCGACGACCGTGTCCCGGGCCGCGACGCCGAGCATGTCGGCCGCCTCGCGCTGGAAGACCGCCGGGATGTCGGCGGGCGTCGCGACGTAGTGATAGGCGCCGCCGCCCGCGTCCGCGATGGCCTGCATCAGCAGCTCGTCGTGGTCGGGGCCGAAGCCGACGGTGGTGATCCCGACGCCCCGCTCGGCGGCGGAGGCCGCGAGCGCCGCCAGCCGCGTGCGATCGGTTATCCCCTGGTTGGGCTGCCCGTCGCTCAGGAGCACGAGGTGGTTGACGTTCCAGGCGTCGAAGAGGCTCCAGACGTCGTAGAGCCCAGCGAGCAGGCCGCCGGAGAGGCGGGTCAGGCCGCCGCTCTCGAGCGCGCGGATCGCCGCGATCGCCCCGGGCCGCGTCGCCGGCTCGACGACGATGGGCGGGACCGCCTCGAAGACGCCGTCCGAGAAGACGACGATGGAGAGCCGGTCGCCGTCCCGGAGCTGGCCGACGAAGGCCTCCGCCGCGCGGAGAAGGTTCAGGAACGGATCGCCGTGCATCGAGCCCGAGCGATCGAGGACGAGCGACACGTTGAGCGGCGCGATCGCCGCCTGGGGCGCGCGCCCCACGACGCGCACGGCGGCGTAGACGGTCCCCCCCGCGAGCCGCGGGCTCACGCCGCAGTCGACCGCCACGGGCGCGCGGGCGGGATCGACGAAGGTCGGCTCGCGCCACGCCGGCGGCGGCGCCTTCGCGAAGACCTCGTCCGGCGTCAGCGCCTGGAGGTGCGCCGTCACCGGGAGCTGGCGGCCGGCGCAGCCGGCGCCGGCCGCGGCGAGCAGGGAGAGCCAGGGGGCGAGGCGGCGCACGCTACCCCGCCGCCCCCGCCTGCTCCTCCGAGCCCTCGTCGTCGTCCCCCTCGACGTCGGTCCGGTACTTGCGCAGCACGCGCTTGAAGTTGGAGCGGTCCATCCCGGCCTTGCGCGCGGCGGCGGAGATGTTGTTGTCGCAGGCCCGCATCAGCGCGTCGACGTACCCCTTCTCGAAGCGGCGGAGCGCCTGCTCCTTGGCGGCGGCGTAGGACTGGCTGAGCCACGCCGCCTCCTCGCCGCCCGCGGGCGCCTCGCGCACCAGCGGCGCGGAGCGGCCGGTGATGGCCGGCGGGAGGTCGGCGGGCGTGATCGTCTCGCCGCGGCAGAGCACCACCGCGCGCTCGATGGCGTTCTCGAGCTCGCGCACGTTCCCGGGCCAGCGGTAGCCCGAGAGCAGGTCGATCGCCTCCTGCGAGAGCCCCTTCACCTTCTTGCCGAGCCGCTCGGAGTAGCGGCGCACGAAGTGGTGGCCCAGGAGCGCGATGTCCTCGACGCGATCGCGCAGCGACGGGAGCTGCACGTTGATCACGTTGAGCCGGTAGAAGAGGTCCTCGCGGAACTTGCCCGCCTTGACGAGCTTCGGCAGGTCGCGGTGCGTGGCGGCGATGACCCGCACGTCCACCCGGATCGACTCGGCCGCCCCGACCCGCTTGAACTCGCCCTCCTGCAGGACGCGCAGGAGCCGGACCTGCGTCGCGGGCGGGATGTCCCCGATCTCGTCGAGGAAGATCGTCCCCCCGTCGGCGGCGTCGAAGAGCCCCTTCGAGTCGCGCTGGGCGCCGGTGAAGGAGCCCTTCACGTGGCCGAAGAGCTCGCTCTCGAGGAGCGTCTCGGTGAGGGCGCCGCAGTTGAGCGCGACGAAGGGCTGGGCCTTCCGCGGGCTCCGCGAGTGGAGCGCGCGCGCCACCAGCTCCTTGCCGGTGCCCGACTCGCCGGTGACGAGGACGGTGGCGGCGCTGTAGGCCACGGCGTCGACCATCCGCGTCACCTCGCGCATGGCGGGCGAGTTGCCCACCATCCCGTCGGCGCCGGCGCCGGTCCGCTCGCGGAGCTGGGTCTCGAGCTGGCGGTTGCGATCCGCGAGCGCCTTCCGCTCGGCCGCCTTGGCCACCGAGCGCGCGACCAGCTCCACGTCGTCGAAGGGCTTCGTCAGGTAGTCGTACGCCCCCATCCGGACGGCCTGGAGCGCGGTCTCCACCGTCGCGTGGCCGGTCATGATGATGACCTCCACCTCGGGGCGGCGGTGCTTCACCGAGTTGAGGAGCTCGAGGCCGGAGAGCTGCGGCATCTTGATGTCGAACAGCGCGACGTCGAAGTCCTCCGCGGCGAGGCGCTGGAGCGCGGTGATCGGGTTGTCGAGGGCGACGACCTGGTGGCCCGCGCGGCGGAGGAGGGCCTCGAGCGCCTTCAGCAACGCCGGCTCGTCATCGACGACGAGAACGTTGACGGGTCTCTCTGCGGGCGGCTGCGGGTCCATTTTCGTCCTCCCCCTTGCTGCGTCAGGTCTCTGCGGGCGCCGCCGGGAGCTCCACCGAGAAGGCGGCCCCCATCCCCGGCGCGTTCTCCGCGGCGATGCTGCCGCCGTTCTCCTCGGCGATCTGGTAGCAGATCGAGAGCCCCAGGCCGGTCCCCTGCCCCTCGGGCTTGGTCGTGAAGAAGGGCTCGAAGATCCGCTTCGCGATCTCGGGCGCGATCCCCTCCCCGTCGTCCGTGACGCTGAACCGCACGCGCCCGGGTCCCCCCGGGCCGGTCGCGACCACGATCCGCCCGCCCGCCGGCATCGCCTGGATCGCGTTCACGACCAGGTTCACCACGATCTGCTGGAGCTGGTTGGCGTTGGCGAGCGCGATCGCCGGCTGGTAGTCGCGGACCACGTCGTACTTCGGCCCCTTGAGCTGCGAGAGCAGCAGGAAGAGCGCGTCGTCGCAGACGACCCGGAGATCGACCCGCCCGCGCTCCTCCGGCTTCGGCCGCCGTGAGAAGCGCAGCAGCGACTCGACGATCCGCTTGGCGCGGAGCGCCGCGTCCTGGATGAGCCGCAGGCTCTCCCTGTCGTCGTCGCTGCGCCCGCCCTCGCGGGCCATCATCTGGGCGAAGGCGAGGATCCCGCCGAGCGGGTTGTTGATCTCGTGCGCCACGCCGCCGGCGAGCTGGCCGACGGCCGCCATCTTCTCCGCGTGGAAGAGCCGGCGCCCCACCTCCCGCTCGTCGGTGACGTCCTTGAAGGTGACGACCGCCGCCGTCTCCCCCTCCGACTCGAACGGGAAGCTCCGCAGCAGCCAGGTGCGATCGCGGAAGAGGACCTCGCGCTCCGCGGGCCCGCCGAGCGCCATCGCGCACCGCGCCGGGCACGGGAGGCTCCCGTAGGCGTGCTCGGCGCAGCGGAGCCCGGCCAGCTCGGTCGGCGCCACGCCCGCCGCGCGGGCGAAGGCCGTGTTGGAGCGGAGCACCTCGCAGCCGCCGGCCCGCAGGATCGCCAGCGGATCGCCGATGGCGTCGAAGCTGGCGCGCCACTCGTGCGCGGCGCGGACGAGCGCGGCGGAGCGCTGCGCGAGCCGGTTGTCGAGGTCGCGGTTGAGCCGCTCGAGCTCGTCGTTCCGCTCGGCGACGAGCCGCTGCAGCCGGTGGTTCTCCTCGACGATCCAGTACTGGTCGACCGCGCTCTGGATGGTCGCGAGGAGGTGGGCGTCGTCCCACGGCTTCCAGATGAAGCGGAAGATCTCGGACTGGTTGACGGCCTCCTCGATCGCGCTCGAGTCGGCCTGCCCGGTCAGCAGGACGCGCTGGACGTTCGGCCACCGCTCCTTCACCACGCGGAGGAACTCGACGCCGGACATGCCGGGCATCCGGTAGTCGGAGACCACCGCCTGGATCGACTCGCGCTCCAGCGCGGCGAGCCCCTCCAGCGCCTCGGCCGCGAGGAGCACCCTGCCGCGGAAGCGGCCGCGGAGGATGCGCGCGAGGGTGCGGCGGACGTGCTCGTCGTCGTCGACGAGGAGCACGGTCGAGTCCGGCCGCGGCGCGTGCCGGTCATTCACCTGGATGGCTCCAACCGATTCCATTCGAGAGAAACCGCCCGGAGTGCACGTGGGAAACCACCGCCGGGCCGTAGCGGGCCCGGGCATTTCAAGCGCTTGGGATGCCCAGACACCGGGTCACGCTGGACCCGGTTCATACTATACCCGCGGACCGCGGTCCCGGACCCACCCGGAGGTGGCCCGAATGGGCCTATCAGGACTGACCGGCCTCGTAGCGGTAGGCCTGGGCCTGGTACAGGCAGATCGAGTTCCGGCCCGAGCGCTTCGCCTGGTAGAGCGCCTCGTCGGCGAACTTCACGAGCAGCTCGGAGGAGGTGATGTCCTTCGAGGGGAAGAACGCGACGCCGATCGAGGCGGTGACCCGCAGCTCGACGGGCGGCGACGCCCCCGGCCCCTCGCCGAGCGCGTGACGGAACGTCCTCGCCCCGATCGCCCGCCAGACGCGCTCGGCGACCGCGAGGGCCCCCTGGACGTGCGTCTTCGGCAGGAGGACCGCGAACTCCTCGCCGCCGTAGCGCGCCGGGATGTCGGGGTCCCGCAGCGACGCGCGGAGCAGGTCGGCCGACTCCCGGAGCACCAGGTCGCCGGCCTGGTGCCCGTACCGGTCGTTCACCCGCTTGAAGTGGTCGAGGTCGAGCATGATGAGCGAGACCGGGTCGGAGTAGCGCTGGGCGCGCCCGAACTCCTCCTGCAGCCGCTCGTCGAAGAACCGCCGGTTCCGCAGCCCGGTGAGCCCGTCGGTGATCGACTGCTCCTCGAGGAGCCGCCGCGTCGCGTGCAGCTCGTCCTGCAGCCGCTTGATGCGGAGCATCGCCGCGCACCGGGCCAGCAGCTCCGCCTCCGCGAAGGGCTTCGCGAGGAAGTCGTCGGCGCCGATCCGCAGCCCCGCCACCTTGCTGTCCAGGTCGGCCTTCACCGAGAGCATGATGACGGGGATGAAGTGCTCCTTCTCCCGCGCCTTGATGATCCGGAGCACCTCAAGGCCGTCCATGTCCGGCAGCACCATGTCGAGCAGGACGAGATCGGGGGCCTCGGTCCGGAACCGGCGGATCGCCTCCTTCCCGTCCGTGGCGGCCTGGACCTCGAAGCCCTCGCGGACGAGGACCTGCTGCACCCAGTCGAGCTGGGTCTTCGAGTCGTCGACGACGAGGATCCTCTGGCGCGCGCTCATGCGGGGATGGCCACGATGATCGTCCGCGGCGCCCGCGGCGTCAACGCAGCCGTTCGGCGACGTCCTCCGGCAGGACGGGGGCCAGCCCCCCTCCCCCGAGGATGTTGACGATCGGCGAGGCGGCCGCGCGCACCACCGAGCCCGACGGCGGTCGGGGGCCGAGCCCGCAGTAGGTGGAGAGGTCGCGGTAGAGGACGCCGCGCCCGATCCCCTCGGGCGCGATCCGGGTCGCGGGCCCGCGGCGCGCGAAGATCCGCTCCTGGGCGACGAAGCCGCCGCCGCGGGCGTCGGCGGCGGCCGCGTCCACGATCGCGGGCCACTCCCCGGGATCCGCCTCGGCGCCGAGGTGGACGCTCTTGCCGCCGTAGTCCCAGCTCCGCTTCAGGACCCAGCGCTCGCGCTCGGCCTTGACCCGCGCGGCGAGGCGGGCGTCGAGCCGCCGCGTGCGCGGCAGCCGCGCCGCCGCCGCGCGCTCGTCGGCGGTGAGCCCGGCTCGCGCCGCGAGCCCGTCGTCCTCCGCGCACTCGGAGAGCCGCGCGAAGAGCGCCTTCGCCTCCAGCAGCCCGTTCACGGGGTTGGCGAGCGGGTAGCGGGCCGGGTCGCGGAGCGCGCGGGCGAACGGCGAGTCCTCCGCGACGCGATGCGCCCAGACGTGCCGGTAGAGGACGTCCCACTCCTCGGGCACGCAGCGATCCGGCACCAGGTTCTCGGCGCGGTGGCCCATCTGGCGGAAGTGGTCGGCGAGCCGGCGGAGCTCGCCGATCTGCGCGTCGCCGGGGCGCGCCACGAGGGCGATGGAGGGGCGTGCGCCGCGCCCGCCGCGCGCGCGGTGGAACTCCACCAGCGCGATCCGCAGCCGCTCCATGTGGCTGCCGCAGGCGGCGACGAGCCCCTCGACCACCCGGGGAGGGAGCCCCCGCGCGCGCCCCGCGGCCCGGAGCCAGGCGTGGCTCGCGAGATCGGCGTACACGGGCATGGCCGGGATGGTGGCGTTCAGCTCGAGCGCGCGGGGGGGGCCGCCGGCGTCCGGCACCAGGAAGTCCACCCGCGCGACCATCGCAGGCTGCGGCGCGCCGTCGAAGAGCCTCGCCATGGCCTCGGCCTCGAGGCCACCGAACGGCCCGAGGAGCGCCTCCCGGTCCCGCGCGTCGCCGTGCTCGAGGAGCGCCCTCGCGAGCCGCACGGCGCCGGAGAGGATGAGCCCGGCCTCGCGCGCCGCCGCGTCGAGCGCGGCGCGCGGCATGACCTCGGGCTCGGCGACGAGCGGGATCGGGACGACGGCGCCGTCCGGCTTCAGGACGGTCATGCCCCCGGCCCAGGCCAGGCGCGCCGCCTCGCGCCCCACCTCCTCGAGCCGCGCCCCTTCGAAGATGGGCTCCATCGTCGCTCCCTCGCTCCCCACCCGGCGTTGTCGCGCCGCGTGGGCGGTGATAGCACCAACGGCGTGACGAAGATCTACACGAAGACCGGGGACGCGGGCCAAACGGGGCTGATCGGGGGCGCGCGCGTCCCCAAGTCGGACGCGCGAGTGGAGGCCTACGGCGACGTGGACGAGCTCTCGTCGGCCCTCGGCGTCGCGCGCGCCCAGCTCGACGACGCCGAGCTCGACGGCGTGCTCGCCCAGGCGCAGCGCGACCTCGTCGTCATCGGGGCGGAGCTGGCCACGCCGTTCGGCGCGCGGGGGCGGGCCGCCGCGATCGACGCGGCCGCGGTCGGGCGGCTCGAGCAGGCGATCGACCGATGGGAGGCGGCGCTCCCGCCGCTCGACCGGTTCATCCTCCCAGCCGGGTCGCCGGGGGCCGCGGCCCTGCACCTCGCCCGGACCGTCTGCCGCCGCGCGGAGCGCCACTCCACGCAGGTGCCGGGTGGAGCCCCGCCGCTCGCGCTCGCGTACCTCAACCGGCTGTCCGACCTGCTCTTCGTCGCGGCGCGGCTCGCGAACGCGCGCGCAGGGGTCGCGGAGGAGTAGCGATGGGCGCCGACGGCTTCTGGGTCGCGTACGCGGGGGAGTGGAAGGGCCCGTACGCGCTCGAGGAGCTGGAGCGCCTG
>DATIVK010000265.1:0-9113 GCA_035465955.1 Anaeromyxobacteraceae bacterium
CCTCGGCGAGCTGGCGCTGGCCGAGGGGGACGCGCCGGCGGCCGAGGCCGCCTTCAGGCGGGCCCTCTCGATCGACCCGGAGCACGCGCCGGCGCTCGTCGGCCTCGCGCGGATCGCCCTCGCGCGCGGCGACCTCGCGGGGGCCCGCGCCGGCGTGGAGCAGGCGCTCGCGGTCGACCCGGGGCGCCTCGACGCCCGGCGGCTCCACGGCGAGCTCCTCTGGAAGGCCGGGGATCCGAAGGGGGCCGAGGCCGACTTCCGGGCGGTGACCGAGGCCGCGCCGCGCGAGGCGGCGGGGTTCACGCGGCTCGGCGCGGTCCGGCTGGAGCTGGGGGACCAGGCCGGGGCGCTCAAGGCGCTCGAGAGCTCGACGGGGCTCGACGGCAACCAGGCCGACGGCCAGTTCTGGCTCGGGCGGGCGCTCCTCGCCAAGGGGGAGCTCCCCGGCGCGCTGACGCGCCTGAAGCGCGCGGTCGAGCTCGATCCCGCGGCGGCGCAGCACCACCTCTGGTACGGCGTCGCGCTCGAGCGGGGCAACTCGCTCGTCGAGGCGGTCGAGGCCTACCGCGCCGCGGCCGCCGCCGATCCGAAGCTGGCGGAGGCCTGGGAGCGGGTGGGGAACGTCTACGCCGGGGTGGGCCGCTGCGAGGACGCCGTGCCCGCCTTCGAGAAGGCGCTCGCCGCCGCGCCGGCGCTGCTCCGGGTGAAGATCGCGATCGCCGACTGCCGCGAGAAGCAGGCGAAGCACGACGCGGCCATCAAGCTCTACCGCGAGGTGCTGAAGGCCGATGCGAAGGCGGTGGCCGTCTATTACAAGATGGCCCGCGCGCTCCACGAGTCGGCGGGTGCGAAGGCGGCGGTCCCATGGTACGAGCGGGCGGCCCGCGAGGAGCCCGACAACCCGATGCCGTATTACTACCTCGGCTTCGCCTACAAGGATCGTGGCCAGCGCGCCCGGGCCGTCCAGCTCTTCAGGCAGTACCTCCAGAAGAAGCCGGACGCCGAGGACAAGAAGGACATCGAGCTGGAGATCGAGGATCTCGGCGGCTAGCGCCGCCCCCGGAGCACCGACATGAACGCCATCTCCCTGATGCCCCTCCTGCTCGCGCTCGGGCAGGCCGAGGCGAAGCCGGCCACGCCCGCTGCCCCGCCGCCTCCCGCCGCCGAGGCCCCCGCCGCCGCGCCGGCCGTCCAGCTCACCCTCGACGCCGCGCTCGCCCGCGCCGCCGAGGCCAACTACGACCTCGCCGTGGCCCGCGCGAAGCTCCAGCAGGCGCGCCAGGGGGTCTGGAAGGCCTGGTCGGGCTACCTCCCCCAGGTCACCGCGAGCGGCGCGTACACCCGGAACAACGTGGAGGCCGCGATCAAGCTGCCGATCGCGTACCACGTCACCCTCGACGGCGCGGGGAGCACGACGGGCCGCACCGACTACCCGCTCGACGTGGTCGAGGCCACGATCCAGAAGAAGGATCAGCTCGGCGCGCAGGTGCAGGCGACGCAGGCCCTGTTCGTCCCGATGCTCTGGGGGATGATCAACGCGGCCTCGCACGGCGCGAGCGCGGCGGAGCAGTCGGTCGAGGCGGCGCGCCGCGAGATCCTCTTCGGCGTCTCGCAGCTCTTCTACGGCACCGCCTCGCTGCGCAAGGTGGCGGACGTCCAGCAGCGGCTCTTCGAGACGGCCAGGAAGCACGAGCACGACGCCGAGGTCCGTTACAAGACCGGCACCATCCCGAAGGTCGGCCTGCTGCGGGCCCAGATCGAGCGGGCCAAGGCGGAGCAGGACCTGCTCCGGTCGAAGAACGGCTACGAGTCGATGCGGCTCGCGCTGGCGACGGCGCTCGACCGCCCCGCCGACTTCGAGGTGGTGGACCCCGCCGAGCCGGCCCTCCCCGCGGATCCCGCGGCGCTGCCGCAGCGGGCGCTCGAGGACCGCCCGGACGTGAAGGCGGCCCGCGAGGCGGAGGCGGCGGCGCGGGGCGCCCGCGCCGGGACCGTCGGCAAGTACCTCCCGTCGGTCGGCGCCTTCGGCCGGTGGCAGATCGCCAACGTGACCGGGTTCACCGGCGAGAACACCGCCTGGGCCGTCGGCCTGGCCGCCAACTGGAACCTGCTCGACGGCGGCCTGCGCGAGGCGGAGCTGCGCGAGGCCAACGCGAAGGTGGCCGAGGCCGAGGCGGCGCGGCGGGGGGCCGAGGCGAAGGCCACCCTCGACGTCCGGCAGGCGACGCTCGACCTCGAGAGCGCCCAGGCCAACGCGAGGAAGGCGACGGAGCAGCGCGACCTGGCGCGGGAGAACCAGCGGCTGATCGACGTCTCCTACGCCGCGGGCGCGGCGACGGCCCTGGAGCAGGCCGACGCGCAGACCGCCCTCAGCGCCGCCGAGGTCGCGGCGGAGGCGGAGGCGCTCAACGCCCGGCTCGCGGCGCTGCGGCTGCTGAAGGCCGCCGGCGCGTTCGATCCGGCTCCGGCCAGGTAGGGACGCCGGGGCTCCGCGGGCCCCATCACCCTGACCCTCTCCCCCGGTGGGGGAGAGGGGAACGCTGCTTGCGCGCGGGAGAGGGAGTGCGCGCCTCGAAGCGGCGAGCGATGTCGAGCGCCAGCGCCGACGGCGCGGCGAGCGCGACGGCGCGCGAGAGATCGTCGCCCCAGAACGGCGGAGAGGAGCCGGAGCGCAGGAGCGTGAGCGCCCCGATGGCCGCCCCGCGCGCGACGAGCGGGATCGCCAGGAGCGAGTTGGGGACGGTGGCCCGCAGCGCGGCGAGGTGGCGGTCGTCCCACGTCGCCCACTCCATCAGCTCCTCCGTCAGGCGCGAATAGAGGCGCGGCGTGCGATCCCGGATCGCCTGCGCGCCGGGGGTGGCCCAGCCCGGCCCCAGCGCGATGGAGCGGTACACCTCCGCGGCCGCGGCGCGCCCCGGGTCGGCGTGGGCGACCTCCACGCGCCTCGGCACCCCGCGCAGGTCGAGCAGGTCGACGAAGCACCAGTCGGCGAAGCCGGGCACGAAGGCCGAGACGACGGTCTGGAGTGTGGCCCGGAGGTCCAGCGCGTCCTCGAGCAGCGCCTGCTCGAAGGGGCGCTCGCGCCCGCGCATCTCCTCGAGCGACCGCGCCGCCCGCTCGGACAGCGACGGCCCCTCCGGCGGCGCCGCGCGCCTCCGGGGTTTGCGTTCGGTGTACGTGCGGGTGGGAGCAGATCGCCTTCGGACCATGACCTCCTCCGATCGCGCGGCGCGGATCACGCTTCGTGCAATCGCCCTGCACCCGGAGGGGACGCCGCTGCGATAGACTTCCACGGATCCGGGACGACGCCATGGAAAACGCGCTTCACATTCAGCTCAGACCCGAGTGGGACGCGATCCGCGGCGCGTGGGAGCCGTGCGACCGCCACCTCGAGGCGCACGGCCTCGGCCGGGACGACGCCTACGCCCTGTGCATGGTCGCGCAGGAGCTCCTCGAGAACGCCGTCAAGTACGGCGCCTACGAGGGAGGCCAGCCGCCGGTCGACCTCGCGCTCGAGGTCACGCCGGAGGAGGTGACGGTCGAGGTGCGGAGCCCCGTGGGCGTCGACCCCGCGGCGCTCGGCGAGTTCGACCGGACGATCCAGTGGATCCGCGGCTTCCAGGATCCGTTCGAGGCGTACGTCGATCGGCTCAAGCGCGCGTCCTCGCGGGCGGCCGGCTCCGGCGAGAGCGGCCTCGGCCTCGCGCGCGTCGCGTACGAGGGGCGCTGCGTCCTCGACTTCTACGTCGACGCGTCCAACACCCTCGCCGTCTCCGCGGTCCGGCGCCGATGAGCCCCGCCTCGTCATCGGCGCGCGACGCGCGCCCGCCAGAGGGCTCCCCGGGCCCCGCGCACGCGGGGGGCGCGCTGCTGCGCGAGGGGGCGAGGGTCCCGGTGACCGTCGGCCCCGCCTCCCGGATCTCGCTCTGCGTGGCGTTCCCCGACGGGACCGAGCCGCAGGACCAGACCGTCTTCGAGCGGCTGGAGCTGGCGCTGCCCGGCCGCGGGCCCGTGGAGCTCTCGACCTGCCGCTACGTGGCGGAGCCGGCGCGCGAGGGGTGGGCGGGGCGGCTCGTCTTCCTGCAGGACGTCTACGACCTCGAGCGGCTCTTCCGCGACGGGACCGTCACCAACCTCCGGGCGTTCTTCGCGAACGTCCCGATGGTGCTGGAGCAGAAGCTCGGGATCCGCCCCGAGTTCAAGGACTTCGTCGCCGACGCGGTCTACGACCTCTCGGTCCAGAAGCGCTTCTTCGACGAGCAGGACCGGATCCTCGCGCAGGAGCCGCCCCAGGTGGCGGAGGCGGCGCGCGAGGCGATCCTCGCCTCCGAGGGGCCCCGGTTCCTCGCCTTCTTCGACGATCACCTCGCGAAGCTGGAGGCGCTGGTCGGCGCCTGGGGCCCCGAGGAGTACGAGCGGCACGGCTTCTACCTGCGGCGGATGGCCTGGCCGTACATCCTCGGGTCCGAGATCATGAAGCGGACCAACCTCAAGCCGCGCGGCTACGCCGGCGACGCCGAGATCATGCGGATGATCTACGAGCACCGGTACGAGGGGCGCTACCTCTTCAACCAGCTGATGCACAAGCACCCGGTGGAGCACGCGGGCGCCCAGTCGGTGCGCGCCCGGCGGCGCATGATCCCCGGCGTGCTGCGCGAGGTGCTGGGGCGCTTCCCCCGGACCGGGCCCCACGGCTTCCGCATCCTCTCGGTCGCCTGCGGCCCCGCCTGGGAGCTGCAGGACCTGTTCGCCACGGCGGACGACTTCTCCCGCTTCCACTGCGCCCTCCTCGACCAGGACCGCGAGGCGCTGGCGATGGCGGCCGAGGGGATCCGCCGGATCGAGGCGGCGCGGGGCATCGGCATCAGCGCCGAGTACGTCGAGGACTCCGTCCGCACGATGCTCCGGGTGCGCGATCTCGGGGCGCGCTACGGCCGCTTCCACTTCGCGTACTCGATGGGGCTCTTCGACTACCTCACGACGCCGGTCGCGCGCGCGGTGCTCGCCCGGCTCTGGGAGATGATCCTGCCCGGCGGCACGATGCTGGTCGGGAACTTCAACGTCGGCTGCCGCAGCCGCACGTACATGGACTACTGGTGCGACTGGTCGCTCTACTACCGGACCGAGGAGGCCTTCCTGGCGCTCGCCGACGGCCTCCCCGGGGTCGACGCCTCCATCACGTGGGAGGAGACGCGGTCCCAGATGTTCCTGCGGCTGGAGAGGGCCGGCTAGTCCGCGAGATGCCGACGGGCACCGCCAGCGAGCTGGCCCGGCGCCGGACCGAGGGGGCGGCCACCGCGTTCCAGCGCTACCTCGACGGGCTCGTCCACTCGTGGCTCGGGACGGTCTCGGCGCTCGCCTTCACGCTCGTCCCGCTCTTCCTGGCGCTGGACGTCTTCACGGCGCCCCGCCCGCTGCTCCTGCGCTTCGCGCTCTACCGCGGCGTCGCCACCGGCGCCTGCCTCGCCATCTTCGCGATCCTCCGGCGGACCCAGCCGTCCCGCTGGTCCTTCGTCTACGGCTACGTGATCGCCGTCGTCGTCGGCGGGAGCATCACCGCGATGACCGTCGACCTCGGCGGGTTCGACTCGCGCTACTTCGCGGGGCTGAACCTCGTCATCGCCGGCGTCAACCTCTTCCTGCCGTGGCGCCCCGCCCACTCGACCCTCAACGGGCTGCTGGTGGTCGCGATGTACGTCGTGGCCAACGCGGCCCTCGGCGGCCCCTTCGACCCCCGCCTCCTCGCGAGCAACCTCTTCTTCATGCTCTCCACGGTCGTCATCGCCGTCGCGATGACCTACGCGCGGCTGGAGCTGGTGCAGAAGGAGTTCGAGCTCCGCTCCGAGCTGCTCGACGCCAACGCCCTGCTGGAGGAGTCGCGGCAGGAGCTCAGGTCGGCCCGCGACGCGCTCTGGGGCGAGATGGAGGTCGCGAAGCGGATCCAGACGGCGCTCCTGCCGCCGGACCAGCGCGCGGGGCCGTGGGACGTGGCGGCGGCGATGCGCCCGGCCGCCGAGGTGGGCGGGGACTACTACGACATCGTCTCGCCCCCGGGCGGGCGGCGCTGGATCGCGGTCGGCGACGTCTCCGGCCACGGCGTCGAGTCGGGCCTCGTCATGATGATGACGCAGACCGCGATCCTGTCCCTCGTGCGGCAGGACCCGGCGCTCGGCCCGGCCGGCGTCCTGCGGGCCGTCAACGGCGTGATCTGCGAGAACCTCGCGCGGCTCGGCGGCGACCGCTACATGACGCTGAACGTCGTCCGGCTCGACGAGGGCGGGCTCACGCTCGCCGGGAAGCACCAGGACCTGCTCGTCTGGCGCCAGGGCGAGCGGCGCGTCGAGGTGGTGGCCAACGACGGGACCTGGATCGGCCTGGTCCCCGAACTCGGCGACTCCTCGCCCGAGAGCTTCGTGCCGCTCGCGCCGGGGGACGCGGTCCTGTTCTACACCGACGGCGTCACGGAGGCGCTCGACGCGAGCGGTCGGATGTACGGCGAGGAGCGGCTCGCGGCGGCCTTCGCGGGCGTCGCCGGCCGGCCCCTCCCGCAGGCGATCGACGCCATCCTGGACGAGGTCGCGCGGTTCGCGAGCGACCAGGCCGACGACCGGACGCTCCTGATCGTTCGCCGCTGCGAGGCCTGAAGGACCCGCGCGGCGGACGATCAGCTCCCCCCGCCCTCTCCGTCGAAGCGCAGCGCCGGGCCGCCGGCCGTCTCGAAGGCCTTGAGCGCGCGGCGCAGGGCGTCGAACGACATCGCCTGCCACCGGAGCTTCGCGTCGTAGCGGACGAGGAGCCCGACGCCGGCCTGGTGCGCCGTGCGGATGAACTGGATGAGCGCGGCGATGGTCGAGGAGTTGAAGTACTCGAGCCGCTCGAAGTGGAGGGCGAGCGACCGACGCTCGTCCCGCGCGTCCTGGAGGAGCCGCTCGAAGACCGGCTGGAGCTCGCGCGCCGCGTCCCGGCTCGCGCTCTTGCCGGTCAGCCGGACCCTGAGCAGGTCGGCGCCCTCGCGCTCCGCTCGAACGGTCAGTTCTCCGAGGACGACCTGGACCACGCGCTCCTCCCGGGTTGGGTAAGGGGCGCATGATAGCAGGCGGGAGGGCCGGCGGCGCGGCCGGCCGGCGCGGAGGCCGATGAGCGCGAAGAAGACGGAGCGCACGCTCTCCGGGCCGGGGAAGGGGAGGAGCCCATCGTCGGGAAAGGCACACTTGCAGTGCATGGCCTGATAGTGTGGCCTTACCACTGAGAGTGCAATGGAGCATCGATGACCCGGGCCCAAATTCTCGTCGCCCTGCTCGCGGCCGGCTGCGGCAGCGTCACGGAGCGTGGCGACTGCCGGACCAGCGCCGCCTGCCCCGCGGGTGAGTACTGCGCGCACACCCCCGATGGGAACGTCTGCTGGCCCGATCCGGCCCCTCCGGCGGTCGCCTCCGTGACCGTGACCTGCGCCGCCGACGCCTGCCTCCGCGACGAGGTGATGGTCGTCACGGCCGAGGCGACCGACGACAGCGAGGTCTTCTCGGTGGAGGCGAGCGTCGACTTCGACCCCGGCCGCTGGTTCCCCCTCGCCCGCGGCGCCGGCAACGCCTGGACCGGGTCGATCCCGCTCGCCGCGCTCGCCTTCCCGGCCCTCGCGCAGCCGGTCGTCGTCACCGTCCGCGTCCGCGACGGCGGGCGCCACGAGGTGACCGCGACCGCCGCGCCGAGACAGGTGACGCGGGTGAAGTGGGAGTACCCTTCGAGCGGACAACTGACCCCTCCCGCGGTGGCTGCGGATGGGACCGTCGTGTTCGGGCGTTCGGACACGGCAGGTCAGATCGTCGCCGTCCACGTCGACGGGACGAAGGCGTGGGCGTTCACGCTCGGCGCTGGCACGGTGACCTCTGCCCCCAGCATCGGCGCCCAGGCGATCTGGGTGAGCGCGAACGACGGGAAGCTCTACGCGGTGAAGCCGGACGGGAGCGGCGAGCTGACGGCGCGCACCTGCACCGCCAGCGGCACGTCGAAGGGGCCGCCCGCCGTGCTGACGACGGGGCAGACGGACGTGGCGTTCGGGGCGTTCTCGAGCACTCAGCTCGTCGCCTCGGCAGCGACCAACTGCGCCTTCTCGCCGATTCGTGACGTCTTCTCGGCGGGCGCGTCGATCGATCTCGACGGTGCCATCGTCGGTGTCACCGCCAAGACCGGGGTGGCAAGCGTCAGGCGCTATTCGTTCGTCGGCGCCGCGTTCGAAGAACTCTGGAGCGTGGCCGTCGGGACGACAGTCTCGGCCGCCCCGATCTTCGACGCCTCGGGTCGGATCCTCACTGGCGGCCAGGACGCGGGGCTCGACCGGACGGAGATCGCCGGAGCCAGCGCGCCGCTGGCGACCCTCACCGGGTCGGTGGACGAGCAGCCCATCGTCCTCTCCAATGGCGACATCGTCGTCGGCGACGCGAGCGGCAGGCTCCACCGGCTCGCGGCGGACGGGACGCCGGTCTGGGAGGTGAACCTCGGCGCCGCCGTCCACGCGCCGATGGCGCTCACGGACGGGCCGGTCCGCTTCCTGGTCGCGACGGCGGACGGGAAGCTCCACGCCCTCGACGACGCGGGCGCGGCGCTCTGGGAGGGCGCCCTCACCGCGGGGCCGGCGCTCGGGCCGGGCAACATCTACACGCCGCCGAACGCGTCCTTCTCGATCGCCTACTTCGGCGGCGCCGACGGGAAGCTCTACGCGGTGCTGGTGGAGGGTCGGCTCGACACGGCCGCGCCCTGGCCGAAGGCCTGGCACGACACGCGGAACACGAGCCGCGCGGGGGCGGCGTTCTAGCAAGCTGTCTTGAGAACCGCGGCGCTCACCCTTGGACCCGTCCCCTCTCCCTCATCGAGGGAGAGGGCCAGGGTGAGGGAGCAGGACATCGCGGCGTCGGGAGCTGCCGATGGGTGGCCTGGACCGGGCGGCGCCGAGGCGTTCGACCTCGTCGAGGCGGCAGGGCGGCGGCTGCGCACCGACGGAAAGTCGAAGACGCCCGCCACCGGCGATCGACGGAAGCCCCGCGCTCACGGGCCGGACGCGTCCTGCGTCGGCTGGCCGGCCCCGCGACAGAACCTGTCCATCCAGTCGTCGCCGT
>DATIVK010000266.1:0-23908 GCA_035465955.1 Anaeromyxobacteraceae bacterium
CTGGGCGTCGCCGGTGGGCCAGCCGTTGGCGTCGACGGGGACGGGGGTCGAGAGGCTGCCGATGGCGTTCCAGGGGCGACCCTGCTTGATCAGGTCGGCGAAGAAGGGGTTGGACCAGTCCGAGACGCCGTCCAGGTTCACCCCCAGCAGGCCCGTGGCGGCCCGCGCCGGGGGCGCGGCGAGCCACAGCGCGGCGAGCGCCCCCAGCGCGGCTCGACTCCAGCCAGTCCCGTTCATGGCTCGCCTCCCGCTTCGTGTTGGATGGCCCGGGCCGAGGCCGGGATGCCGAGCGGAGCCCGCGCCGGACCGCCGGAGGCGCGCCGAAGCAGGACGAGCCCGGAGAGCGCCGCCCAACAGGCGACGGTCGCCCCGCCCGCACCGAGGAGCCCCCAGACGTCGCCGCCGCCGAGGTCGCGCAGGGCCGCCCCCCCGCGGAGCGCCAGCGCGGAGACGAGGGCGACGAGCGCCGTGAACCCGAGGTCGCGCCACGCACCGTGGACGCCGCTCACCGTGACGCCGATCGCGGAGGAGACGTACTTGGCGGCGTCGGCGGCGACGAGGCAGGCCAGCGCGCCCCGGAGCCCACCGGCCCAGAAGCCCACGGGGACGAGGACGACGAGGCCGGTCACCTTGGCGGCGTAGTTGGTCGCATGCCAGGAGACGCGCCCCTGGGCGAGGAGCACCGCGCCGTTCGTGAACTCCAGGATCTGGAGCCAGGCGGCGGCGCCGAGGATCTGCACCATCCAGCCGGCCTCGACGTAGCGGTCGTCGTAGAGCGCCCGGACGAGGTAGGGGCCGGCGGCGACGAGGCCGGTGACGAGCGTCGCCCCGCCGAGCAGGACGGGGACCCGGACGCGCTGGACGAACGGGGCGAAGTCCTCCGCGCCGGCCCTCCGGCTGTAGGCGGGGAAGAGCACGGCGCTCGCGAGGCGCTGCACCGCCAGGGTGGGCAGCGCCGCCAGCCCCGCGGCGATGCCGTACACGCCCAGCAGGTCCATCGGGATCAGCTTCCCCAGGAGCAGGCGATCCGACTGGCCCGCGAGGAAGCCGAGGAGCGTGCTCACGAAGATCCAGCGCCCGAAGTGGAACAGCGTGGAGAGGGCGGTCGGATCCAGCTGGAAGCCGTGGACGAAGCGCGGGAGGACGGAGTGCGTCATGGCGAGCCGGGCGGCCCCTCCCGCCAGCGTCCCTCCGACCAGCGCCCAGACCGCGGCGGGGTGGTCCTCCCCCAGCGCCGTCCGCGCCGCGACGGCCAGGAGCACGGTCGCCACGACGGTGATCGCCTGCGACGCGAACTCGATCACCGTCAGTCGCTCGAGCCGCAGGTGGCGTTGCTGCGTGAAGACCGCGATCGACTCGAACCCGCCGAGCACCGTGCAGAGCCCCGCGGCCGGGATGTACCCGGCGAGGGCCGGCACGCCGTACGCCGCGGCGACCGGGCGCGCGATCAGGAGCGAGGCACCCCACAGGACCAGGCCGCGAACGCACTGGACGGTCCAGGCGGTGCGCAGGTAGCGAGGGTCGTCGCCGCGCGCACCCTGTACGATCGCCGGGCCGGTCCCGACGTCCGAGAACATCTGCAATCCCTGGATCAGCGTGGCGACGAGCGCCATCTCGCCGAAGGCGGCCGGGAAGAGCAGCCGCGTGAGCACGAGGTTGCCGGCGAACCGGAGCGCCTGGCCCGCGGCGAAGCCTCCCATCGTCCAGAGCGAGCCCCTCATCACCCCGCCCGGGGAGGCTGGCGGCCCCACCGGTGGGGCCGTCGTGGCCGGGGAGCGGCGCGCGCCGGCGCCGGCGTGGTCAGCGCTGGGCTGCACTCTTCTCCCCGGGGCGGAGGAGCTTCTTGGGGATCGCGCGCGCCTGCGGTGGCGCGACGATGGAGCCGGGCGAGACGTCGATCGTGACCACGCAGTTGGCGCCGACCTCGCTGCCGTCGCCCACCTCGATCCCTCCGAGCACGCGCGCGCCGGCGAAGAGCGCGACGCGGTCGCCGATGCGTGGCATCCCGGGGCTCGGGCCGGCGCCGACGGTGACCTCGTGGAAGATCGAGCAGTCATCGCCGAGCTGGGCTTCCGGTCCGATGAGGACGTTGTACGGGTGGACGAGCAGCAGCCCCGCCCCGATGCGGGCCGAAGCGGGGAGCTCGACGTGCAGGAAGAGGTGCCAGGGCAGCCGCAGGAGCCCGTAGACGACGAGGATCGGCAACCGAAGCGGGAGCGGGAGCGTCTTCGCCCACGCGCCGAGGCGATAGGTGGCCACGACCCAGAAGCCGAGGTTCCCCCACCAGCCGCCGAGGGCGGCGTAGGCTGACGCGTCCCTGGCGAGGGAGCGCAGGAGGGGGGCGCTCACGGGGGGCTCCCGCGCTCCGTGCGGACCCACGTCCCCGGCGGATGCCCGGTCCGGGTGAGCGCGAGCCGGAGCTTCCACGCGAGGTAGGCCGGCGCGTGGAGCAGCGCCGCCAGTCCGCCGAGGCCGGTGCCGGACAGCCCCCAGCCCGCGCCGACGTGGACGCCCAGCGCCGCGACGCTGAGTCCCCACGGCCACACGGCGGTGAGCGCGCGGCCCGCGACCGCCGAGAGGATCACGGAGAGGGCGCCTCCCAGGACGGCGGCGAGGCCGAGCCGGGCGAGCGGCGGCACGACGAGGTCGAGCCAGAGATCGACCAGGATCGGATCGCGAGTCTCCAGGGCGCGCCGGAGGAGCGTGCGGGCCTGCGCGCGCGCCACCTGGCGCCGCCCGTCCTCCCAGCGGCGCCGCTGGGACGCGCCGCCGGCGCGGGTCGAGGGCGCGTCGCCGCTCACCCACGCCTCGGCGGCGAAGTGGACCCGGTGCCCGGCGAGGCCGAGGCGGAGGCCATACTCCAGGTCCTCCACGAGGGAGAAGGCCGCGTGAGGCACCCTGCGCAGGACGTTCGCAGCGAAGCACATCCCGGTGCCGTGGAGCCCCGCCGAGACGCCGAGCCGCTCGCGCCCGCGCGCCCGCACGACGTTGACGAGCGTGAACGCGATGGCCATCAGCGCCGCGCGCCAGGAGTCATGGGGGTTCCCGACGCGGTTGGCGGCCTGCACGGCCATGGCGCCCGCGTCCAGCCGCGCCGCGAACGCGTCGAGGAGGTTCGGGCTGGCCTGGCAGTCCGCGTCCACGACCGCGACGGCGTCCGTCCAGCGCGTGGCGAGGATCCGTTCGAAGGCGAAGGCGAGGGCGTACCCCTTCCCCCGGCGGAGCGGGTCGGATCGGACCAGGACCTCGGCGCCTGCGGCGGCGGCCCGGACGGCGGTGCGGTCCGTGCAGTTGTCGGCGACGACGACGACCCGCCGCAGGGTGGCGGGGTAGGCGGTCGCCAGGAGGCTGCGGACCGTCGCCGCGATCCCGGCCTCCTCGTCGTGCGCCGGGACCACGACCGTGAACCGCAGGTGGGGCGCCGCCGCGGAGGGCGGACGGCGCGGCGCGGCGAGGAGCGTGAGGACCAGGAGGTAGAGGGACGCCAACGCGACCGGGAGCGCCGCGAGCGTCAGCCCCACGTCGACGGTGGCGAACGGCATCTGCTCCCCCCTCGAGTCACGCCCCTGCGAACGGGTTGCGATAGGCGCCGAGCCGCTGCTGCGCCAGGTGCCAAAGGACCGGCGGCTGGTGGACCAGGTAGCGCCGCCAGCGCGCCCGCGGCTCCCGGAGCAGCCGGTAGAGCCACTCCAGCCCCGCGTCGGTGATCCAGGGCGGCGGGCGGGTCAGGGCCCCCGCCTCGTAGTCGATCGTCCCGCCGAGCGGGAGGTAGGTGCGCACCCACGGCAGCCGGTCGCGATGCCGGACGATGAACTTCTCCTGCCGCCCCGCCCCGAGGCCGACGAGCAGGACGGAGGCCCGGGAGGCGTTGATCGCGGCGACCATCCGCTCCTCCTCGCCCGGCCGCCGGTCGTAGTCGAACGGGGGGGCGAGCGCGCCCACGACCATCTCGCGCCCGACCTTCGCGTTGATCCGGCGCGCGGCGGCGGCCGCCACGCCCTCCTGGCCGCCGCAGATGAAGACGGTCACCCCGGGGTCGTCCCGGTGGCGCGCGTAGAAGCGCGGGAAGAAGTCCGAGCCGGAGACCCGCTCGCGCAGCGGGGTGCCGAGCAGCCGCGAGGCGGCGAAGAGGATCTGCGAGTCGCAGGTGACGACGTCGAAGGCGGGGAGGAGATCGTAGAACTCCCGGTCGGACTGCAGCTTCATGATCATGTCGACGTGGAGCGTGAGGAGCGCCCCCTCCCGGAAGGACTCCACGAGCTCCTCCATCGTGAGGTCGTCCACCTCGACGTTGAGGAGCCGGACGCGGCGGCGCGCTGGCGTGGCCGTCCCCATCGCTCACGCCCCCGCCGCGGGGCGCCGGCGCCTCGACGGGTCGCGCCCCCAGGCGGCGTCCACCAGCGCCTGCGTGCTCCGGATGTTCGCGGCGGAGGAGGCGCCGAACACGATCGACTGCACGCCCTGGAGCCCGCACACCCACTCGATCGCCTCCTGCGGCGGGATGGCGCCCGACGCGAAGACCGACATCGCGATGGCCCGGCAGCGGCCGGAGGCGAGCGCGGCACGGTACGCGTCGACGCCGCCGCTCATGCGGAACCCGATCTTGTTGACGTTCGCGCAGACGATGGGGTCGCGGATCCCCGCGCGCTCGAGCGCCTCCAGCAGCGCCGGGAGGTTCATCGTGATGAACCCCGCCTCGGCGCCGTAGCGGCGCGCCACGTACGCGTGGAACTCGGCGAAGGCGTCGTAGAGCCGCATCCCGAGCAGCAGGTCGGTCACCACGTTCTGCAGGAAGACGACGGGCGTGTTCAGCCCGTGGAAGCGGCGCATCTCGGCGTCGACGAGGAGCCGCATCAACCGGTAGACGTCGCGGGTCACGGTGCCGAGCGCGCCGAGGTAGAGCGTCCCCAGCAGGTCGTGGCCGGCGAAGCGCTTCACGGTCTCGATCATCCCGACCTGCCCGACCGAGTTGGCGTACTTGTGCGCGTACGGCATGCAGGGGAGGTAGACGAAGTCCGCGTAGCGCGCCGGGTGGGCCCGCATGTGGTCGCAGATCTCCCCGATGCGGTCGTGGGTCGTGCACATGAAGGTGCGGACGCCCATGTCGTAGGCGGCGTCGAGGACGTCGATGATCGCCGCGGTGTCGCGGAAGCGCTCCAGCTGCTGGCGGGCCTTCTCCTCCGACCTGTGGTTCACGCCGAAGAACTGGTTGTCGCCGAAGAGGAGGGGATCGAGCGTCACGTGTGCGCCTCCTGTCCGCCGCCCGCGCGGCTGGCCTGGTCGACGAGCGCGAGGATCCGGTCCGTCTCGCACGCGCTCGCGAAGGAGTTCTCGCAGGCGCGCGACCCCGAGGAGATGCCCTCGATGAAGGCGTCGAGCTGCGCGGAGTACTCCTCGCCGCGCAGGTAGTAGCCGACGGGCGGCTGCAGCGCGGTGATGTAGCGGGAGCTGCCCCCCGCCGGGTAGCCGTCGAACGGCTGGGCGAGGTCGGCCTTCAGCTCCTGCCGGTCCACGACCAGCGTGCCCCCGCTCCCCTCGATGGCGAGCGTCGTCGTCATCTTCCGGAAGCGGGGGTCGCTCCAGTTGGCCTCGAGCACGCCGCTCGCGCCGTCGGCGTACGCGAAGGTCGCGTGGACGGCGTCGTCGACGTCCCTCGAGAAGATCGACTCGAGGGACGCGCTGGTGACCCGCGTCGGCGGCCCGACCACGAAGTTCATGAGGTCGACGACGTGGCTGGCGTAGTCGCTGAGGCAGCCGCCCCCCTCGGCGCGCCGCGAGCGCCAGGTCGTCGCCTGCTCCTTCACCACGACCTGGCCGAAGGCGCTGCCCCGGATCCGGGTCACCGCGCCGAGCGCGCCCGCGCGCACGAGGCGGCGGGCCTCGCGGAAGGTCCCGAGGAAGCGGTTGTGGAAGCCGACCTGGTTGACGCGGCGCCGTCGCTCGCCGAGCTCGGCGAGCGCGCGGCTCTCGAAGTGGGAGAGGGTGAGCGGCTTCTCGACGAAGACGTGGAGGCCGCGCTCCAGCGCCTGCTCGGCGCAGCGGTAGTGCGTCGAGGTCGGCGTCGACACGATGACCGCGTCCAGCCCCGCCTCGTCCATCATCGCCTCCCAGTCCGACCAGGTGGCGACCTTCGCGTACTTCCGCAGCACCGACAGCACGTAGCGCGAGGTGTCGCAGACCGCGACGACCGACGCCTTCGGGTGGGCGTTCGCGATCGCGAAGTGCGAGAGCCCCATCTTCCCGGCGCCGACGATGCCGATGCGGACCGCCATCTTCCCCCTCCTCCAGCGGGCGACGCCCCCGTCGCGGCGAGCCGCCCACGCTTCGTTATCCGCCAGTCCGGCCCCGTTGTCGGGCGCGGCGCTGGGTTGGCCCCATGGAACGACTTCATTCCGGGCCGGGATCAGAAGTGCCCGTCCGGGGCCGCGCAGGACCGTGAGTGTGGGAAATGTGTGGCGTCCCCCGGCGACGAACCTGCCGCCTGACCGTGGGACAGGCGCGCGTCACGCGTCGGTCAACCCTCGCAGGAGGCGGGGCGCGACCCCGCGGGGATCACCGGCCGGTGAGGCTCCCGGAGTCGCCGCGCCCCTCGACGACGTCGACGATCCGCCTCCCGACGAGCGGCGCCGCGAGGGCGGACAGCGTCGCGTTCGGGTGCGAGTCGGTGGCGCTGGTCGCGTACCCCGGCTGGAGGTAGAGCCCTCCGCCCGTCTCGATCTCACGGAAGTCCCAGACGAACACGTTGTCGCCGGGCTCGTCCCATGTCCCCTTCACCCAGTCGAAGAACGCGCGCGCGCGCGTCGCCTGCTCGGGCGAGGTCGCGGCCTCCGCCAGCGCGGCGCCGGTCCAGACGAGGAACCGCTTCGAGGGGTACTGGTGCAGCCGGGTCTTGAGGGCCTCGTACTGCAGTCGGTAGTTCTCCAGGGTCCGGGCGCTCGAGGCGACGCTCGGTGCGCCCGTGTCGGGTCCGATGGCGCTCACCGGGAAGCAGTGCTTGAAGACGACGACGTCGTACGCGGCCACGAGGTCGTCGAGGTTCGACTCCCCCAGGACGCGGGTCGAGCCCGCCGCGTCCACCCAGAGGGTCCAGTAGTCGTAGGGGTAGTTCGCCCACGGATAGCCGCCGGTCGTCGCGGGGTAGGTGACCTGCGTGATCCGATAGCCGGTGCCGTGCGCTCCGTTCCACGACTGGATGAAGGCAGGGACGCCGGCGTTCCAGACCAGGCCGCCGGTGCTGTGGTGGAGGAACGCGATGCGGGCGTCCCGGGCCATCCGGCTGCCGTCGCTCGGAGCGCTGGGGGCCGCGTCGGCGCTGCGGCCGCAGGCCGCGCCGAGGAGGAGCACGAAGGGGAGCGTCGAGCGAAGGGCCATCGAGCCACCATCCCCTCGGGACGGAAGGACCCCGTCCGCGCGGCCCACGAGAGCACGAACGGGCGCTGCGGGGTAGAGCCCGAACCGGCCTCAGCGTCCGGCCGGCTCCGGGAGGGTCGCGAGGAGCGCGACGAGCGCGAGGGCGGCGCGCCGGCGGCCTGCCTCGTTCAGGTGGCCGCCGTCGTCGGTCCACGCCTCGGAGAGGACGGGGATCCGCCTGCCACCCGAATCGTACGTGACCGTGCGCCCATCGGGGCCCGTCGACTCGAGCGCGGCGAGGTCGAACACCGGCTCCTTGCCGGCGTACTCCGCGCGCAGGAGCGCGTTGTATTCGTCGCGGCGGGCGTTCTCCTCGACCCCGTACGGGCTCCTGCCCAGGAGCCGCTTCAGCAGCGCCTTCGGGCCCGCCTGCACGGTGGTGAGCGGGACGGTGACGTGGACGAAGGTGGTGCGCGGGCTCAGGCGCCGCAGTTCGGCGAGCGTCGCGCGGTAGCGCGAGAAGAGCGCGCCGGCGTCGGTCGCGCCGTCGAAGTCCGCCCAGCAGAGCTTGAGGATCGCCACGTCGGCCCCCTGGGCCGGCCCGCCGCGGAACATCCGGGCGAAGGCCTCGAGCTTCTGCTCGGGCCTCCCGTTGGCGGCCACGAAGGCGTGCTGGAGCGATCCCTCCGCGGGCCGATCGCCCTCCGCAACCTGCACGATCCGCAGCGGCGCGCCCGCGCCCACCGCGAGCGTCCGGAGCCCCTCGAGCACGCCCATCCCAACCGACTGGTGGCCGAAGAAGACGCGGCGCCGGGAGAGCGCGGTCAGCTGCTCGCGGAGCCTCGCCTCGTCCGCGCCCCCCGCCTGCGGCTGCCCGCCGAGGGCGGCGGCGGCCACCAGCCCGATCGTCGCGCGTGCCAACGCATCCGTCCCCTGCATCGCGTCCCCCCGCCGTGTCCTCGCCGCGCCGCGCGACGACGAGCGCGCGGCCGGTCGGTCTACCCCGCGCCTCCGTCCGCCAGCAGCGCCCGGCGCTGCAGCTTCCCGGCGGAGTTCCTCGGGAGCGTCTCCAGCCGGGTGAACCGGACCGGCACCTCCCAGGCTGGCAGGCTCGCCCTGCAGTGGTGCCGGAGCGCCTCGTCGTCGGGCGCCGGGCCGGGCTTCAGGACGACGAAGGCGACCGGGACCTCCCCCATGAGGTCGTGCGGGGCGCCGACCACCGCCGCCTCGGCCACGGCCGGGTGGCGCGCGAGGACGTGCTCGATCCCCACGGGGCTGACCCGGTGGCCGCCGACCTTCAGGATCTCCTTGGCGCGCCCCTGATGGAAGAGGAAGCCGTCCGCGTCGCGGCGGGCGAGATCCCCGGTCCAGAGCCAGCCGTCGTGGAGGATCTCGGCGGTCGCTTCGGGCTCGTCGAGGTAGCCTTGGGTGACGTTGGCGCCGCGGGCGACGAGGTGGCCGGTCTCCCCCGCCGGCAGCGCCCGTCCGGCCTCGTCCACGACCTGGAGCTCGACGCCGGGGATGGGGACGCCGATGGACCCCCGCTTCTCCTCGGCGCGCCCGGGCGGCAGGTAGGAGAGGCGCGCGGTGGCCTCGGTCTGCCCGTACATCACGAAGAGCTGGGCCGGGTGGAAGGAGCGCCGGACCCAGTCGATGGTGTCGGGCGCCATCGCGCCGCCCGCCTGCGTCAGGTACCGCAGCCGCGGGAACGCGAGCGTCGGGAGATCGACCTGTCGCCGGATGAGCTCGTACGTGAGCGGCACGCCGGCGAACCCGGTGCACCCCTCCGCCGCCAGCGCCTCGAGGACGACGCGCGGGAAGGCGAACCGGTTGTCGAGGTAGACGGAGCCGCCCGCGAAGAGGTGGGTCTGCAGGACGCTCCGGCCATAGCAGTAGTGCAGCGGCAGCACGAGGAGCGCGCGGTCGTCGGCGCCGAGCGCCAGGTACTCGACGATCGAGCGCGTGTTCGCGAGGACGTTGCCGAAGGTCTGGACCACGCCCCGCGGCACCCCCGTGCTGCCCGACGTGAAGAGGACGAGCGCCGGGTCGGAGGAATCGAGGGTGGGGGAGGGGGCGGGCGGCGCGGGGCGCGCGCCGGCCTGGACCCGTCCGTCCTCGAGGAGGACCGCGGCCTGCTCGCGCGGCGCGTCGCCGGCGGAGGCCGGGCGGCGCGGCGCCGCCTCCACGGTCCAGGTCCGCTCGAAGGGGCGCTCCGCCGCGACGCGCTGCCAGGTGCGGGCGTCGCGCGCCCAGACGACGGCGTGGCGCGCGGACGCACGGGCGGCGACCCGCGAGAGCACCTCGGCGCTCCACTCGCGGCTCACCTCGACCGACGTCGCGCCGGCCGCGTTGATCGCCAGCCCGGCCACGACGGTCGCCGGGAGGTTCGGGAGCGCGACGAGGACCCGGTCTCCCCGGCCGATCCCCTCGGCGGCGAGGTGGCCTGCGAAGGCGCGGACGCGAGCGGCCAGCTCACCGTAGGAGAGGCGGAGGGCGGGCGTGGCGAGGGCGGGCGCGTCGGGACGGCGCGCGGCGTGCTCGAAGAGCCATTCGTGCAGGAATGCCGAGTCCACCGGTGCCCCCATTCGCGGCTACTCACCGAGGTGGTTCGCGCTGCCGACGTGGCTACTTTAACGTGAATGGCGCCGTCGCACCTGCCTCCCGAACGTGGGACGAGCGTGGACGAGCGGCGATTGCCAAGCTCAGGGGTCGGGGGGCCAATGTTCTCGGCACAAGTCCTCGCAATCGATCCCGCCGCGGTCGCGGCGGAGGTGGAGCAATCCATCCGTGACCAGGTGCTGGCCCGGCTGCGCCGGCGCGGGGCCGTGGTGGGCATGTCGGGGGGAATCGACAGCTCCGTCGTGGCCACCGTCTGCACCCGGGCCCTCGGGCCCGAGCGCGTCTTCGGCCTGCTCATGCCCGAGCGGGACTCCTCGGACGACGCGCTCCGGCTGGGGCGGATGCTCGCCGAGCATCTGGGCATCGAGTACGCGGTGGAGAACATCGCCCCGGCCCTCATGGGGCTGGGGTGCTACGCGCGCCAGCTCGAGGCGATCCGCTCGTCGGTGCCCGAGTACGCGGAGAACTGGCGCTGCAAGCTGACCCTGCCCTCGCTGCTCCAGGGGGAGCGCCTCAACGTGACGATGCTCACGGTCGCCGATCCGGAGGGGCGGGAGCGGACGACGCGCATGTCGGCGGCGGGCTACCTGCAGATGGTGGCCGCCACCAACTTCAAGCAGCGCGTCCGGAAGATGATGGAGTACTACCACGCCGATCGGCTCGGCTTCGCCGTCGCGGGGACTCCCAACCGGCTCGAGTACGATCAGGGCTTCTTCGTGAAGCAGGGCGACGGCGCCGCGGACTTCAAGCCCATCGCGCACCTCTACAAGACGCAGGTCTACGCCCTCGCGGCGCACCTCGGCGTCCCCGAGGAGATCCGGAGCCGCCCCCCGACGACCGACACCTTCTCGCTCGCCCAGACGCAGGAGGAGTTCTACTTCGCGCTCCCCTATCCGCAGATGGATCTCTGCCTCTGGGCGGCCGACCACGGGACGCCGGCCGAGGAGGTCGCCGAGGCGCTGGCGCTCACCCCGCAGCAGGTCGAGCGGGTCTTCCGGGACATCGAGGCGAAGCGCCGGGTGAGCCGCTACCTGCACCAGGCGCCGCTCCTCGTGGGCGACGGGGCGGGGGGATAGATGTGCGGGATCGCCGGCGCGCTGTCACTCCGGGAGGGCGTCGCGCCGCCGTCGCGGGAGGACCTCGCGGCGATGGTCGGGGCGCTGCGCCATCGCGGGCCTGACGAGCGCGGCCTCTACCGCGACGGCCGGGTCGGCCTCGCCCACGCGCGGCTCTCGATCATCGACCTCGCCGGGGGCCAGCAGCCGCTCTGCAACGAGGACGGCACGCGCTGGATCGTCTTCAACGGCGAGATCTTCAACTACGTCGAGCTGCGCGAGGAGCTGGTCGCCCGCGGCCACCACTTCCGGACGCGCAGCGACACCGAGGTGCTCCTCCACGCGTGGGAGGCCTTCGGGCCGCGCTGCTTCGAGCGGTTCAACGGGCAGTTCGCCGTCGCGCTCTGGGACGCGCGCGAGGGGACCCTGGTGCTCGCCCGCGATCGGCTCGGCGTGCGCCCGCTCCACCTCTGCGAGCACGGCGGGCGCCTCTGGTTCGCGAGCGAGGTGAAGGCGATCTTCGCCGGCGCGCCCGCCATCCCCCGCGAGCTCGATCCCGCGGGGCTCGCCGAGACCTTCACCTTCTGGACGGCCGTGGCGCCCCAGGGCGTCTTCCGCGGCGTGCGCGAGCTGGAGCCGGGCCACGTGCGCGTCGTCGGGCCCCGCGGCGCGACCGAGCGCGCCTTCTGGACGCCGCGGTACCCCGCGCGGACCGGGGGCGGCACGCCCGGATCGCTGGCCGAGGCGGTGGACCGCACGCGGGCCTCCCTCCAGGCCGCCGTGCGCCTGCGCATGCTGAGGGCGGACGTGCCGGTCGGCAGCTACCTCTCCGGCGGCCTCGACAGCTCCCTCGTGGCGGCGATGGGGCGGCGCGCGAAGGACGACCGCTTCTTCACCTTCTCGATCCGCTTCGAGGACGCGGAGTTCGACGAGACGCACTTCCAGCGCCAGGTCGCGGCGCGGATCGGGAGCGAGCACCGCGACGTCGTGGTCCGGCGCCGCGACATCGCCGAGGCGTTCCCGGACGTCGTGCGCCACGCGGAGCGGCCGCTGCTGCGCACGGCGCCGGCGCCGCTCTTCCTGCTCTCCCGTCTCGTGCGGGACGCCGGCATCAAGGTGGTCCTCACGGGCGAGGGGGCCGACGAGATGTTCGGAGGCTACGACCTGTTCCGCGAGGCCCGGGTGAGGAGGTTCTGGGCGCGCGCGCCCGGCTCCCGGCTCCGGCCGCGGCTCCTCGAGCGGCTCTACCCGTGGCTCGCGCGCTCGCCGGTGGCGCAGCAGGCGCTCGCCCGCGAGTTCTTCGGGCGCGGGCTGGAGCGGGCGGCGGAGCCCGGCTTCGGCCACATGACCCGCTGGGGCCCGACCGCCGCGCTGTGGCGGCTCTTCTCGCCGGCGCTCCGCGGCGAGGTGGAGGGGTTCGATCCGGTGGCCCGGCTCCTCGCGACGCTCCCCGCCGAGTTCTCGCGCTGGTCTCCGCTCGCGCAGGACCAGTACCTGGAGGTCCGCACCCTGCTCTCGGGGTACCTCCTGTCGTCGCAGGGGGACCGGATGCTGATGGCCCACTCGGTCGAGGGGCGCTTCCCGTACCTCGACACGGAGCTGGTCGAGCTGGCCAACGCGCTGCCGCCCGACTTCAAGCTCCGGGGCCTGGACGAGAAGCACGTCCTGAAGCGCGTCGCCGAGGGGTGGGTGCCGGCGAGCGTGGTGCGCCGCAGCAAGCAGCCGTACCGCGCCCCCGACGCGCGCTGCTTCACCGCCCCGGACGCCCCGGCGTGGGTGGCCGACCTCATGGACGAACGGGCGGTGACGGGGGCGGGGCTCTTCGATCCGCGGGCGGTGGCGCGCCTCTGGCGGAAGTGCCGGGAGGCGCGCGAGGACGCGCCGCCGTCGAACGCGGACAACATGGCCGTCGTCGGCGTCCTCTCCACGGGGCTGCTCCACGAGCAGCTCGTGCGGAGGGCGCCGACGCGGGAGTCCCCGGGCGACTTCCGCACGGTGGTCGATCGGCTGGCGCCGCCGGGGGCGGCGCGGGGACCGGCGGGGGCGCCGGGGGAGAGGGGGACGACATGACGGTCCAGGAGCGCGTGCGGCAGTTCATCGTCGAGAACTTCTACGTGGCCGAGCCTTCCGAGCTGCACGACGCCGCCTCGCTCATCCAGGGAGGGTGGGTCGACTCCACGGGGATGCTCGAGCTGATCGCGTTCCTGGAGGAGTCGTACGGGCTCCGGATCGCCGACGCGGAGATGACCCCGGAGAACCTCGACTCGATCGACGCCATCGCGGCCTTCGTGGCGCGCAAGGGCGTGCAGCTCTCGGCGACGGCCTGAGCGGGGCCTACAGCGGGCCCGTCCGCCACGAGGCGGCGACGACGAGCGCCGACTCGGCGAAGGACGGGACCGCGGGGCGCCGGTCGTGCTGCGCGCGCCCCACGACGCCCGCCTCCAGCGAGAGCCGCTCCCGCAGGGACCAGATCGCGCGCGCGTCGAGGCCGGCGACCCAGACGTCGCCGTCGAGCCAGGCGCCGGCCGTGGCCCCGGCCCGGACGGAGAGGCGCGGCGCGGTCCGCCAGGTGAGCTGCCACGCCGTGTCGCACACGGCCCTCACCTCTCCCGTGAAGGCGTCCAGCGCAGGGGCCAGGCGGACGCTCCCCTGCAGCCCGACGGCGTAGCCGGCGGCGTCCCGCGAGAAGCCCGCCTCCGCGGTCGGGATGACCCCCGTGCCGCCCGCGCCGTCGAAGAGGCGCCCCTCGCCGACGAGCGTGGCGCCGAGCCCGCCCCAGCCTTCGACCGCGGGCGTGAGCCTCCGGCGCCAGGAGACCGTCGCCCCGAGGAGGGTCGTCGCCTCCTCGCCCTCGGGCCCGAGGACCCAGGCGAGCCCGAGCCGCCCGCCCACCCTCACCGTGTCGCGCGGCGTCATCGCGCGCGACCACGCGCCGTCGACGCCGCCGTCCCTGCGCGTGGGGTAGAGGGCGCGGTCGGTCGGCGCCGAGGCGCGCGTGACGAACCAGGAGGCCCCGCCGGAGAGCGTGCTCCTGGCGTCGAGGGAGAGCTCGGCCCCCGCGCGCGACTGGAGCCACTCGTAGTCGATGGGCCGGAGCGCGCCGTACTGCTCGGGGCTCGTCGCCGTCGCCCGCAGCGGGTCCGCGAGGGGATCGGTCTGCCCGCGGAAGGCGCTGGCCCCGGCGGTGACGTGCCATGGGCGGGCGTGGTGGGTCTCGAGCCCCAGCGAAAGGAGGTGATCGACGAAGGGGACGGGGGCCACCGCGACGTCGGAGGTGGCGATCCGCGGGGCGTAGGTGGTGGTGAGCCGGAGCTGGAGGGCGTCCGCGGTCGCGGTCGCCGTCGGCGTCGCCGTGGCGCCGGCGCGGCCGTGGAGCTCCTGGCCAGCGGGGACGAGGGCCGCGCCGCGCCCCTCGGCGCGGAGGCCGAGCTCGCCGGTGACGCCGGCGAGGAGCCCGAGGGCCGTCGTGAGGCTGAGCACCAGTTGGCCCACTCCGCCCTCCCTCCCGCGAGCGCCGCCCGCTCACCCCCAGAGATCCCAGCGCCCCGCCGCGAGGACCGCCACCGCCACCGCGGCGTTTGCGACGGCGTGGGCGAGGACCGCGTCGCCGAGCCGGCCCCGATGGATCCGCACCGCCGCGAACGCGAGGCCCGCGAGCGTCCCGACCACCCACTGCGGGTGGATGGCGCCGAACGCGAGCGACGAGAGGAGGAGCGCCGGCACGCTCCACGTCCTCGCCGGGACCCGCTCGAAGTCCGGCGCCATGAGCCACGGGAGGAGGAAGCCGCGGAACGCCAGCTCCTCCACCACGGGGATCACCAGGCAGGAGCCGAGGACGCGCGCGGCGATCCACGCCGCGCGCTCGCCCGCCGCGGCGCGAGCCAGCCCCTCGGCGAGCCGGGCGCCGTCGCCGCGCGCCAGCCAGATCCAGAGGATCCCCACCGCCGCGCCGACCAGGAGCGGGACGGAGGTCCCCGAGAGCTCCAGGCGGGGGAGGAGGCGCCGGAGGAGGAGCAGCGCGAGCGCGGCGGCCGCGATGCGGGCGGCGTACCAGCGATCGAAGCCCGCCGCGAAGACGCCGGTGACGAGCGCCGTCCCGACCGCGGCGACGAGGGGCGCGACGTACGCGGCGGCCGCGGCGGGCAGCCCGCCCGCGGATGACGCTCCCGCCGCGCCGGCGCGCTGGAGCCACGGGACGCGCTCCGCGACCGCGACGGTCGCGAGCGCGATCGCCAGGAAGAGGAGCCACCCCAGCTTGGAGTGGAGGCCGCCCATGGCGAGCGCCTCGTGCCCGACCGAGCCCAGGACGAGGAGCACGGTGATCCGCGCGACGTTGGCCGCGAGCGCGGCCAGGGCGCCGATCGGCAGGAGCAGCAGCGCGCGCCCCACGCGCAGGCGCGAGCGCGCCATCGCGATCCAGAGCGTCTGGAACATGACCACCAGCCCGACGCCGTCCACGCCGGAGCAGACGGGGGCGACCTCGACCACGAAGCCGTCGATCCCCACGACCCGGCTGGAGACCTCGAGCACCACGTCGTCGGAGATGACGCGGAGCGGCCAGGCGACCGCCCGCAGCGTGATCCCCGACAGGGTGCCCCACAGCCGCTCGACGCCGGCGGCGGCCGCCCAGGTGACGAGGCCCGCCGCCAGGGCGAGCATCGGTACGCGCCACCTCGCCGCGAGGAGCCGCCCCAGCCATCCGAGCGGCGCCGCGCTCCGGGCCGCGAGGAGGACCGTCGTCAGGACGCCGGCCAGCCAGGCCAGCATCGCCGGGTTGGTCACCTGCGCCTCGCGCGGACCGAAGAGGCGGAGGGCGGCGAAGGCGGTGACGACGAAGGCCGCGGCGTGGGCAGCGAGAGAAGGCAGCGGGCGCCACGCGGGGAGCGGCTCGAGCCGGCGCGCGCCCACCGGGGCAGCCAGGCTGCGCGCCAGCAGCCAGCCCGCGGCGCCCGCCGCGATCACCACGGGCACGACGAGGCGGACGGCGTTCACCAGCCCGAGGGCGGAGCCCGAGAGCGGGAAGTCGACGAGGAGCGACAGCGCGAGGTACTCGCCGCCGAGCAGCGCAGCGGGCAGCACCCAGCGGATCTGCGGACGGCCGAAATCCGCCGGGGCGACGGCCTCGGCGGAGTCGGTCCGGAGCGGTGAGGTCACTCAGGGGCGACGGCGACGAACGAGGAGCAGCCCGCCACCCATCAGGAGCGCCGCGATGGAGCCGGCGGCCGCGGGGTCGAACTCGGGGATGCTCCTCTTGTCCCCGCCGTCCTTCTTGCCCCCGTTCTCTTCACCACCCCCCCCGCGCGTGACGTGGCGTTCCTGGTGGTGTGCCCTGCGGTGGCACTTGAAGGCCGAGCCGACATCCGCCATCGACGCCCCGGCGGGAAGCAGCAGCGCGGCGACCATCAGCACCCTCAGTGACTTTTTCAGTGTCATCGTCGATCCCCCCTGCTGTGGAGCAAGATGGTGGGTCCTTGTGCGCTAGTCCATAGGCGCTGAAGGGGTGCCGTGGTCGGGGGCCCACGGCAAGGACGGGAGACGCCGCGTCAGGAGGCGACGGCCGGGGCGTCGAACCGCACGGGCGCACGGATCCGCCGGCCGAGGAGGAGCAGGACGAGCCACGGACGGTGGCCGATGAACCTTTCGACCCCGATCGGCAGGGCGATCCCCGCCGCGAGCCCGAGCAGGGTCATGGTGACGGTCCCGGTGACGCCCGCGCGCTCGAGCAGGATTCGTGCCGCGGCCGTGCCGAAGACATGCATGAGGTAGATGCCGTAGGAGAAGGTGCCGAGCATCGCCAGCGGCGACCAGGCGGCTCGCCAGACCAGGAGGCCCACCACCGTCACCGCTCCGAGGAGCGACGTCAGCGCGTAGCGCGCCAGCCCATCGGGGGACCACCAGCCGTACCAGGCGCCCTGATAGGCCGCCATGCTCACGGCGCCGACGGCGAGGAGGGCGAGCGCGAGCCCATGGCCGCGCTCCATGCGGAAGCGGCGCACGCCGACTCCCAGGAGGAAGTAGGGCAGCAGGTAGACCGAGTGCCCGATCCCGAGCACGGGGGTCGCGAGGAGGCCGCTTCCCTTCAGGACGAACGCGCACAGGAGCGCGAGCGCCCAGCGCGACCTCGTCTCGAGGACGCGGAGCGCATCGAGCGTTCCGACCATCAGGAAGACCCAGGCGAGCGCGTAGAGGAACCAGAAGTGCCCCTGGGGGAGCAGGAGGAGCCCCGGGAGATCCCCGGCGTCGGGGCGCGAGTGGACGCCCGGCGTCACCATGCGGAGGAGGACGAAGGGCGTGCCGATCGACAGGAGGGGGAGGAGGAGCCTTCGGACCTTGGAGGCCATGAAGCCCGTCCACGGGTCGGGACCCACAGGGCGGAGCGCGTAGACGAAGCCCGAGATGGCGGTGAAGAGCGGCATCCGGAGGGGGGCGAGCGTGTAGTAGGCGTGGCGCCACGCCGAGTCGTCGGCGACGTGGAGGCCGCTCGCCGAGTCGTAGCCGATGACGTGCCCCCCGACCATCAACAGGACTGCGAGCCCCCTGAGCGTCTCGACGCTCGCGTCCCTCTCTCTCGTGCCGGTCGTCATGCCCCCTCGGTGGCCCGAACCCGGAATCGACCAGACCGCCGCGCGAGAATCTCGCCCCCACCCACCTCACGGGACAAGGACCACGAGCGTGTCGGCCGGACGCGCGAACCCGAAGAGGAGCACGGGCGTGCGAGCGCCGGCGGGGACCGGGGCGGTCGACCGCGTCGGCCGGTCCGCCCTCCCGGCGCCTGCCCGTGGGTTGAATTCGCGCGGGCCTCCCCCCGTCCCCACCTTCAGGTCACCGCCTTGACGACCCCCTCCCAGGACGAGGATCATCCCGCCACCGCGGAACCACACGGGCGGGGGGGACGGCGACCACCGACGCCGCGCGGCGCCGCAGGCAACGAACCCGCCCCATTCCCGAGCGACGATGACGCCGAGACTTCTTCCCCTTCTCTGGGGCCTCCTCCTTCTCTCACCCCCGCGCGCTGCCGCGGATGAGCCCACGGCGGAGGAGCTCACCGTCCTCAGCTACCACGAGGTCGCGGACAAGGCCCGATCCCTGGTCCCGGCCTACGCGGTCACGCCGACCGACTTCGTCCGGCAGATGGACTGGCTGCGGAACCATGGCTTCCACTTCGTGAGCGTCGGCGACGTGATCGCCGCCCGCGAGGGGAAGGCGCCGCTGCCGGAGAAGGCGGTCCTCATCACCTTCGACGACGGCTACCAGTCGGTCTACGACAACGCCTGGCCCATCCTGAAGATGTTCCGCATCCCCTCCGTGATCAACGTGGTCGGGAGCTGGCTCGAGGCGAAGGAGAAGGTGGACTTCGACGGGAAGCCGCTCGCGCGCGGCGAGCTCCTGTCCTGGGCCGAGCTCCGCGAGATGAGCGAGACCGGGCTCGTCGAGGTCGGGAGCCACACCTACGACCTCCACCGCGGCATCCTCGGGAACGCCGAGGGCAACCTCCAGCCGGCCACCACGACCCACCGCTGGTTCCCCGACAAGAAGCGGTACGAGGACGACGCGACGTACCGGCGCCGCGTGCGGGAGGACCTCGCGCGGAACGACGAGTTGATCCTCCGCCGGATCGGGAAGGAGCCGCGCGTGATCGCGTGGCCCTACGGCCGCTACAACCGCCCGACGCGCGAGGTGGCGGTGCGGCTCGGGCTCAAGGTCGGGCTCACGTTGGACGACGGCGCCAACATGCACGACACGCCGCTCTGGGGGCTGCGCCGGATCCTCGTCGAGCGCGGCATGACGCTCTGGGACCTGGACCGGGAGATCCGGATCCGGAACGAGAACCTCTCGGACAACGACCGGCCGCAGAAGATCGCGCACGTCGACCTCGACAACATCTACGACGCCGACCCGGCGCAGACGGAGCGGAACCTCGGCCACCTGCTCGACCGGATCGTGGCGCTCGGCGTGAACACCGTCTACCTGCAGGCGTTCGCGGACCCCGACGGCAACGGCTCCGCCGACTCGGCCTACTTCCCGAACCGCCACGTGCCCATGCGCGCCGATCTCTTCAACCGGGTCGCGTGGCAGATCCGGACGCGCACGCCCGTGAAGCGGCTCTACGCGTGGGTGCCGATGCTCTCCTGGGAGCTGCCGGCGGGCGACCCCGCGGCCCGGGATCGGGTCGTCACGCTCTCGGGTGAGAAGGGCGGCCACCTCTCCATGGGGTACATCCGGCTCTCCCCCTTCGCGCCGCGGGCGCGGAAGGCGATCCGGGAGATCTTCGAGGACCTCGCCCGGGCGGCGCCGTTCGAGGGGCTGCTCTTCCACGACGACGTGACGCTCTCGGACTTCGAGGACGCGAGCCCGTGGGGGCTGGCGGCGTACAAGTCCTGGGGGCTCCCGCCCTCCATCGAGGAGATCCGGAAGAGCGACGACCTGCTCGGCCGCTGGACCATCCTGAAGATCAACGCGCTCGACGACTTCGCGATGGAGCTGGCGGACGTGGTGCGCGACCTCCAGCCGGCGCTCAAGGTGGCCCGGAACCTCTACGCGCGGGTCGCGCTCAACCCGAAGGCGGAGGTCTGGTACTCCCAGGCCCTCGAGAACTCCCTCGTGCGATACGACTTCACCGCCATCATGGCGATGCCCTACATGGAGAAGGCGCCGGATCCCGACGCCTTCTACCGCGAGCTCGTCCAGGCGGTGAACCAGCGGCCGGGCGCGATGAAGAAGGTCGTCTTCGAGCTGCAGTCGGTGGACTGGCGCGAGAACAACCGGCCGATCTCCAGCGCGCACCTCGCCGACACGATCCGCGCCCTCTACGGGATGGGGGTCCAGCACGTGGGGTACTATCCCGACGAGCCGCAGGACGACCACCCCGACGCCGCCGTCCTGAGGACGGTCTTCGACTCCAAGCCCAATGCGCCCACGACGCGCTGAGCGGCCCGACCGATGACGGCTCACCCCGAGGCGCTCTGGCGCTGGCTGCTCGCCTTCGTCTTCTACTACCCGCTCTTCATGTCGTTCCTCTGGATGATCGGGGCGGCGATCTTCTACTGGCGCCACGAGCGGAAGGGGGCGAGCCGGGAGGCGCCGCCCGAGCCGGCGGAGCTCCCCCCCGTCAGCGTCCTCATCCCCTCGTACAACGAGGGGGAGAACGCCGAGGAGACCGTGGGCGCCGCGCTCGCCCTCGACTACCCGGAGTTCGAGGTCGTCGCGATCGACGACGGCAGCAAGGACGACACGGGGGCCGTGCTCGACCGGCTGGCGGCGCGCCACCCGCGCCTCCGGGTCATCCACCTCGCCCAGAACCAGGGCAAGGCCGTCGCCCTGAAGACGGGGAGCCTCCTCGCGAAGCACGAGATCCTCGTCTGCATCGACGGCGACGCGCTCCTCGACCCGCGAGCCGCGCACGCGATGGTCCGGCACTTCGTCGAGAGCCCCTGGGTGGGGGCCGTGACCGGCAACCCGCGCATCCGGAACCGCTCGACGCTGCTCGGGCGGCTCCAGGTCGGCGAGTTCTCGTCGATGGTCGGCATGATCAAGCGCGCCCAGCGGAGCTTCGGCCGGATCTTCACGATCAGCGGCGTCATCGGCGCCTTCCGGAAGTCGGCGGTGCACCAGGTCGGCTACTGGAGCGCCGACATGCTCACCGAGGACATCGACATCACCTGGAAGCTCCAGCGCGCCGGCTGGGACGTCCGCTTCGACCCCGACGCCCTCACCTGGATCCTGATGCCCGAGACGCTCCGGGGGCTCTGGAAGCAGCGGCTCCGCTGGGCCATGGGCGGGATCCAGGTGCTCCGGAAGAACCTCGACGTGCTGCTCCACCCGCGCCAGGGCTACATGTGGCCGCTGCTCGCCGAGATGATCGTCAGCACGCTCTGGAGCTACGCGATGCTCGTCCTGACGGCGGCGTGGGTGGCGGGGAAGGTGCTCCCGGCGGGGGCGGTGCCCGTCGTCGCGTCGCCCCTGAGCCCCCAGGGCAGCGGCGTCATCCTCGGCACGACCTGCCTGCTGCAGTTCGCCTTCGGCACCTGGCTCGACAGCCGTCACGAGCGCGGGCTCGCCAGCAACCTCTTCTGGATGATCTGGTACCCCTTCGCCTTCTGGGTCATCAACACGGCCGCTACGGTGGTCGCGGTCCCGAAGGTCCTGTTCCGCAGGCAGGGGAAGCGAGCCCGTTGGGTCAGTCCGGACCGGGGAATTCGCCCCTGATCTGGACAAGTTGCGCCAGATGTCCTAAGAGGACCGGCTTCCCCGGGGCCAGGCGGCACGTCTCGTCGCCGACGGATCGTGAATAGGCGCGCGCGGCCGCGCGTCCGTGCCCAAAGGGAACGAGGTCAGAGGAAATGAGCGCATCACTCATCATCAACGCGCGGGGGCGGCTCCGCTGGCACCAGCGGCTCTTCTCCGACGCGTCGACGGTCGTCATGTGGGGCTTCTGGCTCAACCTCTGGTTCCCCGTCGTGCGGGCGTTCGCCAGGATCCCGTACCTCGACGTCCTCGCCCGCCGGACCGTCCGGATCGCGCTGGCCAGCGGCGGCTCGCCGGTCGGCGTCGAGCGCTACGCCGTGGCGCTCGTCGGCACCAGCGGGACGCTCTGGCTCTGGAACCAGCTCCCGGCCTTCAAGCGCCGCGCGCCCCGTGTCGAGTCGGTGAGCGACTACGCCCAGCACTTCGAGCTCCCCGAGGGCGAGATCCTCGACGGCCAGAGCGCCAGCGTCTGCGTGGTCCACCACGACGACTCGGGTCGCATCGTCCGGGTCGAGCCCCGGGCCGCCTGAGCCCCGCCGTCCCCGTCTGCGACAAGGGAGCAGCGGCTCCCACCCGCTCCCACTCGCGTCTTCGCGCGCCGTCGTCCTCGATCCGGGGTACATTGCGCTCCCGTGGCCGCGCGCAAGGTCGCCAGGAAGCGTCGGAAGTCCGAGGGCGAAGTCGAGTCTCCCGCCACCGACACGGTGGAGCGCCGGAGATCCGTCCGCGTCCCCGTCATGCTGCGCGTCGACTACCTGCTCGGCGAGCGCACCACCTTCGCGTACTCGTCGAACCTGAGCGCGACCGGCATCCACCTGCGCGGCAACACCCGGCTCGAGGTCGGGCAGGAGGTCACCCTCGAGGTGCACCTCAAGACCGAGCGGCAGGCGGTGAAGCTGAAGGCGATCGTCCGGGTCGTCGGCGGCGCCGCGCCCGGGGCGGGGCTCGAGTTCCTGGGCGGCCAGGACAAGGCGCTCGGCGCCGTCCGGCGGTTCATCCAGGACGAGCTCATCGGCAAGCTCGAGGCGAGCCTGGCGAGCTCGCTCACGAACAGCGCCAACGTGGCGCTCCTCGCCGGCTACTACCTGGAGACCGGGCGCGCCGACGAGGCGGCCGACCTCTACTGGCGCGCGCTCCAGGAGACCCCCGCGGCGCTCGCGCTCCACGAGGGGCTGGGGCGGATCCTCGTGGCCCGGGCGCGCGAGGAGGGCGAGGAGGACTCGCCCGCGCTCGCCGACGCCGAGGCCAACCTCGCCGCCGCGCTCGCCGCGGGGGAGAGCCCGGCGCTCCTCGCGCTGCAGCGGGAGGTCGCCGACCTGAGGAAGGCGGTCGACCGGAGGAAGCGCGAGGCCGCGCAGCGCGAGGAGGAGCGGCGCAAGCGGGAGGAGAAGGAGCGCGAGGAGAAGCTGCGGGCGGCGCTCACGCGCGAGGCGCAGGCCCAGGCCGAGAAGGAGCTGGCGGCCCGGCGCCGCGAGCTCGAGGCCGGGATCCAGCAGGCCGAGCGGGCCGTCGCCGAGGAGCGCAAGGCGCTCAAGGCCGAGCGCGCGACGCTCGGCGCGCTCGGCGACGAGCTGAAGGAGCAGCAGGCGAAGCTGGAGCGGCTGCAGCAGAAGCTCGCGCAGGGCCAGGCGAAGCTCGAGGACGAGCGGCAGGCGCGGGAGGCGCAGGCCGCGGCGCAGGAGGCGGCGCTGGCCGACGCGACCTCCCGCGCGGAGGCCGAGCAGAAGGAGGGGACGGAGCGGCTCAGGGCACGCGAGCGCGCCCTCGCCGCCGAGGAGAAGGAGCTCGCGCGCCGCCAGGCGGGGCTCGCCGAGGCCGAGAAGCTCCAGGCGGCGCTCGAGAAGGCGAGGGGCGACGCGAACCAGCTGCGGCGCGAGCTCCGCGACGCCGTCGAGGTCCGGGAGCGCCACGAGGCCGCGATCCACGGTCACGAGCAGGCGCGCGCCAAGGGCGCGAAGGCGCTCGAGGAGGCACAGTCCGCTCGCGCCGGCGCCGAGGAGAGCCTGGCCCAGGTCCGGGAGGAGCTGCGCGCCACGAGGCGCGACGCGAAGGAGGCGACCCAGGGTCGCGCGGCGCTCGAGCAGAAGGCGGCGGCCCTGGAGGCCCAGCTTCAGCGGCGCGGCGCAGAGCTGGACGCCGCCGGCGCCGCCGCGCGCGAGCGCGAGGAGCAGGGGACGCGGCTCACGGCCGAGGTGAAGCGGCTGGGGGCGATCGTCCGCGGGCTCGAGGGCGACAAGGCTTCGCTCGTCCGAGGGCGCGAGCAGGACGCTGCGGCGCGCGCGCGGGCGGAGGCGCTCGCGCAGGAGCGGGCGCAGGCGCTGGCGGAGGCGGAGCGGAAGCTGGCCGCGGAGCGGGAAGCGCACGCGGCGGAGCAGGCGCATGCGGAGGATCGCGCGCAGGCGCTGGCCGAGGCGGAGCGGCGCCTGGCGGAGGCGGAGGAGCGCCTGACGCAGGAGCGCGGCGCCTTGACCGGCACGCACCAGGAGACCGAGGCACGGGCGCGCGGGCTCGCAGAGGCCGAACGGGCGATCGGCGCCGAGCGCGCGTCGCTCGACGCGCGCCGGGCGGAGCTCGAGGCCGGCCGGACGGAGCTCGAGCGCGAGCGGGCGGCGCAGGCCGCCGCGGCGCGCGCCCTCGCC
>DATIVK010000267.1:0-4920 GCA_035465955.1 Anaeromyxobacteraceae bacterium
CGAGCCCTTCCGGGTCGCGCCGGGCGAGCTGGCGGTGGCGCCCCCCGACCCCCTCGACGCGCTGACCGCACGGGCGCTCCGCGCACGCCCGGAGCTGCGGGCGCTGCGCGAGGCGGTCGCGGCGCGGGAGGCGGCGGTGGCCGCCGTCGACCTGCGCTGGGCCCCGACCGTCGCCGCCTTCGGCACGGCGACCGCCAGCGATCCGGCGGGGATGGCGGGGAAGACCTCGACGTGGCTGGCGGGCGTCCAGCTCGACTGGTCCCTCTTCGACGGCGGCGCGCGCTTCGCGGAACGTCGGCGCGCCTCCTCGCAGCTCCGCGAGGCACGCCTCCAGCTCGAGCGGGCGGCGGACGCCGTCGGTGACGAGGTGGCCGACCGCTCCCGCGCCGTCGAGACGAAGCGCAGCGGCGTCGCCGCCGCCGAGCGCGGCGTGGTCCTGGCGTCGCAGACGCTGGACGTCGTCCGCACGCAGTACGAGGCCGGCACGGTGGCCCAGATCGAGCTGCTCCAGGCCCAGGACGCCCTCGTGAACGCCCGCGTCGGGCTCGCGCGAGCGCGGTTCGACCTCGCCGTGGCGGACCTCCAGCTGCGGCGCAGCCTCGGGGAGCCGGCGGGGGCGTGAGCCGCCCGGCGCCCCGTCACGCCTTCCGCGGACCGGTGGCGAGCAGGACGGCCGCGGCGAGGAGCGCCACGCCGCCGGAGGTCGCGAAGGCGGCGGCGCTGCCGAAGCGGTCCCAGATCCACCCGAACGTCGTGCTCGCCGCCAGCGCGGCGAGGCCGATCGCCAGGTTGTACGCGCCGAACGCCTTGCCCCGGCCGGCGCCGTGCGCGAGCTCGGCGACCAGCGCCCGCTCGGCCCCCTCGACGAGGCCGTGCGAGGTCCCGTAGGCGGCGGCGAGGACGAAGAGGAGCGGCACGCTCCCGACGAGGCCGACGGCGCCCCAGGTGATCGCGTAGATCGCCCAGCCGAGCGCGAGGGCGTTCCGCTTCCCGTACCGGTCGGCGAGCCGGCCGCCCGAGGTCGCCGTGCCGGCCTTGATGACGTGCAGGGCGAGCCAGAGGAGCGGCGCGACCATCGCCGGCGCGCCGAGGCGCGCCGCCTTCACCAGGATGAAGGCGTCGGTCGCGTTGGCGAAGGCGAAGAGGGTGATGGGGAGCAGGGCGCGCCGGAGCCCGTCCGGCAGGGGCAGCCCGGCGGCCGGCGCGGGGTGCGGGGGAGGCGCCGGCGGCTCGCGCGTCAGGGCGAGCGCGGCGAGGGCGAGGAGCCCCGGCACCGCCGCCCAGAGGAAGACGGTGCGCAGCTGGGCGGCCGTGGCCGCGTGCGCCCCGTCCGCGCCGAGCCCCCAGAGCAGGGCGACCGCGAGGAGCGTCCCGATCGCGGCCCCCGCGTGATCCATGGCCCTGTGGAAGCCGTAGGCCTGGCCGCGGATCTCCGGATCGGTCGCGTGGGCGATGAGCGCGTCGCGCGGGCTCGTGCGCACCCCCTTGCCGACCCGGTCGGCGATCCGGATCGCGAGCACGTGCCAGGGCGCGAGCGCGAAGGCGACGAGCGGGCGCGCGACGGTGGAGAGGCCGTAGCCCGCGAGGACCAGCGGCTTCAGCCGGGCCCGCCGATCGGCGACGATCCCCGTCAGGTACTTGAGCAGGTTCGCGACGAGGTCGGCCGCCCCCTCCACGAGCCCGATGAAGGTGTTGGAGGCGCCGAGCGTCGCGAGGAAGGCGGGCAGGAGCGGGAAGATGGCCTCGCTCGACGCGTCGGTGAAGAGGCTGACGAGGCCGAGGCCGACGACCGTCGCGGGGAGCTTCGGGCGGCTCACGCCGGGCCCCTCACCGCCACTCGGCGAACCGGACCGACCCGAGGATCGCCTCGGCGCTCCCGGCGTCCGGCGCGCTCGGGCCGCCGGCGAGGTGGACGCCCACGCAGAGGCCGTCGTGCAGGTACCAGGCCCGCGAGTGCCAGCGCCGGGGCGCGGTCCCGTCCGCGGCCGGCGCGGTGTAGCCACCGAACGCGGCCCCGTTCCGCTCCCAGAGCGCCTCGCCGCGGACGCCGCCCACGGCGCCCCGGATGCGGGGCCACTCCCGGTCGCGGCACGCGGCGGCCGACCGGGCACCGTCCGCCTCCCGGATCACCAGGGTCGCCACCATCGCCCCCGCAGGCTCCCAGGCGTACGCCACGACGGGGCCCCCGTCGGCCGAGGCGGCCGGCGCGGCGACGACGAAGCCGGGCACGCCCACCGTGGCGGACCACGCCCGCCCCGGGAAGGCGGCCGACAGCTCGGACGCCGGCGCGGCGCCCGCGGGGGGCGACGGCGGCGCCTCCGGCTCCGGGGGCAGGTGGCGAGCCGCCGCCAGCGCGTCGAGGAAGACGCTCCGGTGATGTCCCGGCAGGTCGTCGAAGATCGTGAAGCCGACGACCAGGTCACCGACGGCGGCCGCGCCCCCCAGGAGCCCGCGCCACTCCTCGCGGCTCGGGACCCTGCCGGAGAGCTCGCGGTCGGTGGCGGCGAACCAGAAGCCGACGACGCCGCCCTCACCCCTCAGCTCCCGCAGCGAGAGCCCCTGCTCGACGCTCCCCTCGGCCGCCGCCCGGAGCGCCCGCTGCGCCAGCGCGCGGGCGCGGAGCAGGCTCACGGCGGGGGCGCCGCCGGCGGGCTCCGGCTCGAAGAAGGCCACGAAGCGGCCGTCGCCGGGCTCCACCCGCCACGTGAACGGCGGCCCCTCCTCGCCGGGGCGCGCCTCCTGCACGGTGAGCGTCCACTCGGGCGGGAAGACGACCTCGAGGGCGCCGCGATCCGGCAGGGTCAGGGTCCGCAGGCGCGGCCCCTCCAGCTCGATCGCGGGCTGCGGCCGAGGCGGCGGCCGCGACGGCGCCCGCGCGCAGGCTCCGAGCGCGACGACGACGGCGAGGGCTGTGACGCAGCGGGCGATCGCGAGGTCCTCCTTCGGGGGCTCGAGTCTACTACGCCGCGGCGGGTTCGCTTTCCGGTAGAACGGGGCCATGACTTCGCAGCGGGTCGTCGAGACCACGTACACGCTGGCGCTCTTCGCCGGCTACCTGGCCCTGTGGGCCGCGAAGCGGCGGCAGCAGCGACGCCTCACGGGCCACGACCCGGAGGTCCTCGATCGCGCGAACGGACCGCTTCAGATCTTCTTCCGGCAGGCGACGCACGTCCTGACCGCCGCCGTGGGCGTCATCTTCGTCGTCCACGGCGCCGGCCTCCGGCTCCCGGGGTTCCTGCCCTTCGCGCCGCTCGACCGCCCCCTCGCCGATCGGCTCGGCCTCGCCGTCGGGGTCGCCGGGCTCGCCGTCTGCGCGCTCGCCCAGTGGACGATGGGCTTCTCGTGGCGCGTGGGCATCGACGAGGAGCGCCCCGCGCCCCTCGTGACGGTCGGCGTCTACCGCTGGGTCCGGAACCCCACCTACCTCGGCCTCTTCCTGCTCGACGCCGGCCTCTGGCTCGTCTGGCCCACCGCCGCCGTCGCCCTCTTCTGGCTGGCGTTCGCGCTGCTCCTCGAGGTGCAGGTCCGCTGCGAGGAGGAGTTCCTCGAGCGGGTGCACGGCGCCCCCTACCGCCACTACGTCGCGACGACGTGGCGCTACCTGCCGTGGGTCTACTGAGCGGCTGAGGGACCTCCCGTCAGCCCTCCGGCTCCCCATCCCCCTCCACGACCACCGCGTCGTCCTGCTCCGGCAGCCGCGCCTTCCCCTCGAAGGTGATCAGGTGGCCGCTGCGGCGCGCCTTCGTCTCCAGGTAGAAGCGGTTGAAGGCGTTGGGCGGGATGACGTGCGGGATGCGGCCGGCCACCCGCACGCGGTGCTGCTCGAGCTGCCGGATCTTCTCCGGGTTGTTCGTGATGAGCCGGACGGAGCCGACGCCGAGGCTGTGGAGCATGTGCGCGGCCACGGCGTAGTCGCGCTCGTCGTCGCGGAAGCCGAGGGCGCGGTTGGCCTCGACGGTGTCGAGCCCCTGCTCCTGGAGCTCGTACGCGCGGATCTTGTTGAGCAGGCCGATCCCGCGCCCCTCCTGGCGCAGGTAGAGGAGCACCCCGCGCTCGTGGCGCTGGAGCGCCTCCAGCCCGGAGGTGAGCTGGTCGCGGCAGTCGCAGCGGAGCGAGCCCAGCACGTCCCCCGTCAGGCACTCCGAGTGGAGCCGCACCGGCACCTCGTCCGCGCCGATCACGTCGCCGTGGACCATCGCCACGTGCTCCTTGCCGTCGCGGTTGTTCCAGAAGCCGACCAGCGTGAACCGTCCGAAGCGCGTCGGCAGGTCGGCCACGGCGACGACCCTCACGCAGATCCCCGCCGCGCCGAAGCCCTCGCACTCGTGATCCTGGTCGCGCGCCACCAGCTGGCGGAGCGCCTCGAGCGCCGGCGCGGTCACGGCGCCACCTCCGACAGGATCCTCGCCGCCAGCGCGCGCCCCGATCTCCACGCCGCCTCCAGCCCGCCGCCCGGCGCGAAGCGGTCGCCGCAGATCCCCAGCCGCGCGCCGCCCGGGAGCGAGAGCCGCATGGGACCGGCGAGCTCGGCCCCCCGGTCGCTGCGCGCCCAGCGCCACCGGTGCGCCTCGGTCACGGCGGGGATCGCCGCCCATCCGCCGAGGAGCCGCTCCGCCTCCTTCAACACCGCCGCGGGCCACTCCCGATCCTCGAGGTGGGCCGCCGACCAGTGCGCGTTGGCCTGGTAGACGAGGATCCGCATCCCCGCGTGGCTGCGCTTCGAGGAGTCGTGCGCGACGTGCTGGAGGATCCGGGAGTCCTCCGGGAAGAGCGCGTGCCAGGGCGGCGTGGGGGCCGTCCGGGGGTAGGCCGCGATCAGGGTCAGGCACGGCTGGCTCCGGGAGAGCGCCAGCAGCCCGCGGGCGCTCTCCACCTCCACCGGCGCCCCCGGGATCGTCCCGAGCAGCGCGTGGACCTGCT
>DATIVK010000268.1:0-4676 GCA_035465955.1 Anaeromyxobacteraceae bacterium
AGCGCCGCCCCCGCGCAGGTGGCGACGGCGAGCGCCGACACCCCCTCGACCGCTCCGCTCCGCAGGGCCCCCGGCGGCCCGAGGAGGCCGATCGAGAGGGCGAGCAGGAGCGCGCCGGCGAGGCCGCCCTCCGCGAGCACCGCGGCGAGGCGCCGCCCCTCCGGCTCCCGGGCGCCGCCGAGCAGGTGATCCACGGCCGCCGCGAGGGAGAGCACGAGGAGGGTCAGCGCGCTCCCCTGCCAGGCCCAGGCGGAGACGGCCAGCGCGAGGCCGAGCAGCAGGGCGCGTGGGCGTCGCCCGCGGCCGCGCGGGCAATCCACGGCCCAGGCCGCCGCGAGGAGCACGGCCAGGAAGACGAGCTGCTCCAGCGCGTGCTGATCCGAGCGGCCGACCATCGAGTAGAAGATCGCGCTCCACGAGATCGCGAGCCCGAAGGCCGCGAGGAGGCCATGGCCAGGGCCGAGGAGCAGCGCGCCGAGGGCGGCGACGGCGCCCACGGCCAGGACGCCGAGCGCGACGGGCACCAGGGCCGACGCCGCGTCGACGCCGGCGTCCGTTGGGGCTCCGGCCGTCGCCGCCGAGGCCGCGCCGGCGATGATCGCCTCGAGCAGCGGGGGGCTGAGCACCCGCGCGCCGAGCGGGGGATCGAGCGCCGGGTCGAACCAGAGCGGGTCCCCGGTCATCGCGAGTCGCCGCGCGCGGGCGGCGTGGTAGAGCACGTCGCCGTCGCCGTCGAACCTCGGGCGGAGCCGGGCGCCGTCGCTCGCCAGCCCGGCGCCGACGAACCGGAGCCCGGCGGCGAGCGCCAGGACCAGCACGAAGGGTGCGCCGGCGCGCAGGAGGCGGCTCATCGCTCCCGCTACGACCTATAATCCGCGTTCTCCGTCACGTACTCGTGCGTGAGGTCGGCGCCGAGGACGGTGGCCTCGCCGCGCCCCGCGCCGAGGTCGACCTCGATCTCGGTGCACCGCTCGTGAGGCGGGTAGTCGACGGGCGGACGGAACGTGATGCCGTCGGGCGCCGGCTTCTGGGGATACAGCTCCGACTCGACGAGGTGGCGCGTGAGCCGCTGCTCCCGCTCCCGGTCGAGCTGGAAGACGCCCCGCTCCACGATGACCTCGCCCCCCATCGTGAGCCTCGCCCGCGACGGATCGAGGGGGATGCCGCGCGCGCCCGCCTCCTTGCCGAGGGCCGCCACGAGGCGGCCGACGTTCGGGTCGTTCCCGGCCACGGCGGTCTTGAAGAGGGGCGAGTTGACGATGGCCTTGCCGAGCTGCCGCGCGCTCGCGGCGTCCGGCGCCCCACGCACCCGCACGCGCAGCACGTGGCGGACCCCCTCCCCGTTCCGGACGACGTCGTGGGCGAGCGCGCCGCAGACGTCGCGCAGCCCCGCCCGGAACGCGGCGCCGTCCACCGGCCCGGCCTCGCCCGAGGCGAGCAGCGCGACGGTGTCGGAGGTGCTGGTGTCGGAGTCGACGCTGATGCAGTTGAAGCTGCCGTCCACCGCGTCCGCGAGCGCGGCGCGGAGCTCGCCGCGCGGGATCGCGGCGTCGGTCAGGAGGTAGACGAGCATGGTGGCCATGTTCGGCTCCACCATCCCCGCCCCCTTCGCGATCCCGACGATCGACGCACCCCCCGGGAAGTCCACGCGGCGGACCTTCGGGTAGAGGTCGGTCGTCATGATCGCCTCGGCGGCGGGGAGCAGGCTCTCCCGCTGGAGCGCGGCGACCGCCCTGGGCAGGGCCCCCGCCATGTCGTCGACGGGGAGCCGCCAGCCGATGACGCCGGTCGAGGAGGGCAGCACCTCGCCGGCCTCGAGCCCGAGCGCCTTCGCCGCCTCGCGGCAGAGCCGCTCGGACGCCTCGACGCCGCCCGGCGCGCAGACGTTCGAGATCTTGTTGTTGACGAGGACCGCCCCGAGCCTCGCCCCGGCGAGCCGCGCGCGGCCGACGATCACCGGCGCGCCCGGGAAGGCGTTCTTCGTGAAGACGGCGCCGAACGCCTCCGTGGGGCGATCGAGGGCGAGGAGGGTCAGCCGCATCCTCGCGGGCTTCGCGACCTCGAACGGCGTGAACTCGAGCTCGGCGGTCCCGGCGCGGAAGCCCTTCGGGAGCCGCGCCTCGCGGGCGAGCCATGCGCGGTGCTCCGCGCGGGAGGCGAACGTCTGGTCGTGATCGATCATCTTCATCCCAGGTGCTTCTGCCGGAGGGCGACCTTGTTGACCTTGCCGACGCTCGTCTTGTCGATGGCGTCGACGAACCGCACCGCGGAGACGACCACCTGCTTGTTGAGCGCCCCGCGGTGGGCGTAATCGTGGAGGTGGTGGTGGAGGTCCTTCTCGCTGAGCTTGCCGGCCGCCTCGGGCTTCACGACGACGAGCGCGAGGGGGCGCTCGCCCCACTTCGCGTCGGGCATCGCGATGACCGCGGCCTCCGCGACCCCGGCGTGGGACAGGAGCGCGTCCTCGATCTCCAGGGACGAGATCCACTCGCCCCCGACCTTCACCACGTCCTTCGTGCGGTCGGTGATCTTGAGGTAGCCGCGCTCGTCGCGCCAGGCCACGTCGCCGGTGTGGAGCCAGCCGCCCGCCCAGAGCTTGTCCGACGCCTTCGCGTCCTTGAGGTAGCCCTGGGTGAGCCACGGCGCGCGGACGACGATCTCGCCGGTGGCCCGCCCGTCGCGGGGCTGCTCGGCCCCCTGCTCGTCCACGACCCGGATCTGCACGAGCGGGAGGGTGCGGCCGGTGCGGGCGCGCAGGTCGGCCTGGTGCTGCGCCCCCGCGGCGAGGTCGGCTTCGTCGAGGGAGGCGATCGAGAGGATCGGGCAGGTCTCCGACATTCCGTAGCCGGCGGCGGCGTCGATGCCGCGGGCGAGCGCCGCCTCCGCCAGCGCCTTCGGGAAGGAGGCGCCGCCGATCAGCACCTTCCAGCGCGAGAGGTCGACCTTCTCGGTCCCGGGCGTCCTGAGCAGCATGTGCAGCAGGGTCGGGACGCAGTGGGAGAAGGTCACCTTCTCCCGGTCGATCAGGGCGAGGAGCGCGTCGGGGGCGTAGCGCCCGGGGTAGACCTGCTTCACGCCGAGCATCGTGGCGACGTACGGCAGTCCCCAGGCGTGGACGTGGAACATGGGGGTGATGGGCATGTAGACGTCGCCCTGCCGGAAGGTGCAGTGGCGCGCCGTCCCGAGGGCCGTCGTGACGCCGAGGGTGTGGAGCACGAGCTGGCGGTGGGAGAAGTAGACGCCCTTGGGGTGGCCCGTCGTGCCGGTCGTGTAGAAGGTCGTCGCGCGCGTCCCCTCGTCCAGCTCCGGGAACGTGAACCGCGCCGGGGCCGCGGCGAGCAGCCCCTCGTACTCGCCCGCGAGCGGCAGGGACGTGGCCGGCCGGACCTCGTCCACGAGCGCCACGATCGCCTTCGGCTCCTCGATCTTGCCGCGGATCCCCTCCAGCACCGGCAGGAAGTCCGTGTGGACGAGGAGGACGTCGTCCTCGGCGTGGTCGATCGTGTAGGCGATCTGCTCGGGGGAGAGCCGCACGTTGATGGTGTGCAGGACCGCCCCCATCATCGGCACCGCGAAGAAGGCCTCCAGGTAGCGGTGGCTGTCGTAGTCCAGCATCGCGACCGTGTCGCCGGGCTTCACGCCCAGGGCCGCGAGCGCCCCCGCGAGCCGGTGGACCCGCTCCCGGAACTGCCGGTAGGTGAGCCGGACCTGGCCCCGGTAGACGATCTCCTGCTCCGGGTCGTCGAGCACCGGCGCCTCGAAGAGGCTGCGGATCGTCAGCTCGTACGCGGGGTGCTCGGCCGGCCTGGGGGTGATGTGGGACATGGGCGCTCCTGGGAGTCTCGGGCGGGCTAATCAAGCACAACGGGCCGCCGGCCGGTGCCTGTTTTCGCCGCGAGGCTCCCGGATCGGTATGATGCGCGCGTGTCCACGGTCAACCCGCTGGCGAGAGAGATCTCCGCCAAGATCGTCTATTACGGCCCCGGCCTCTCCGGGAAGACGACCAGCCTCCAGCGGGTGTACGACTTCGTGCGGCCGGAGAGCCGCGGCCAGCTCATCTCCCTCAACACGGAGGGGGACCGGACGCTCTTCTTCGACTTCCTCCCGCTCCGCGTGGAGCAGGTCCACGGCCTCGCGCTCCGGCTCCAGCTCTACACGGTGCCGGGCCAGGTCTTCTACGACGCCACGCGGAAGCTGGTGCTGAACGGCGCCGACGGCGTGGTCTTCGTCGCCGACTCGCAGCCGGCCGCCCACGACCGGAACCTCGAGTCGATGGACAACCTCCGCGAGAACCTCGCGGAGCTGGGGATCGACCTCGACGCGTTCCCGCTGGTCGTCCAGTACAACAAGCGCGATCTCCCCAACGTCCTGCCGGTCGAGGCCCTCCGGCGCGACCTCAACCCGCGCGGCGTGCCCGACTTCGAGACGGTGGCCGAGCGCGGCGTCAACGTCATGCCGGCGCTCAAGGAGATCACGCGGCTCGTGATGCTCGACCTGCGCGGCCGGCAGCCGCCGCCGCGCAAGGTCTCGGCGCCCCTCGAGGCGAAGGGGAGCCACCGCTCCGACCTCGCGGAGCGGGTGAGCGCCGCGGCGGAGAGCGGCGCGCGCTCCGTCACCGCGTGGCCGCCGCTCCCGGCCGCCGCGCCGCCCCACGTCGCGCCCGCGCCGCCACCTCC
>DATIVK010000269.1:0-4627 GCA_035465955.1 Anaeromyxobacteraceae bacterium
CGGGCCGGTGATCCTGAGCGAGATGCGGATGCGCTACGACCTCGTGCGGGAGGCGGGGCGCTGGAAGGTCGCGGAGGTCACGACCCTCGCCAACCAGGTCGAGCGGCCGTCGAGCGGCTCCCCTAGCAGGCTATTGAGAAACGAGGCGTCCCCCTAGGAACCGTCCCCTCTCCCTCATCGAGGGAGAGGGCTAGGGTGAGGGAGCAGGACACCGCGGCGACGTGAGCTGCCGATGGGTGGCTTGGGCCGGATGGCGGCTCCGAGGTGACGATTCCGGATGACGTACCAGATGCGCGCCTCGGCATCCGTCGAGGCGATGCGCTGGAGGCGCCGGAAGTCGATGGCGGGTAGCCGGGGATGGCCCACGACCATGGTGGGGCCGTTCGCGGGGGGCGCCTTCTTCACCAGCCTGCTACCTCGCCCCCTCCCCTGCGCTCCAGCCCCGCTCCCACCAGTCGCGCACCTCGGCGACGGTCCGGTAGAGCGGGCAGGCCGGCAGCGTGGCGAGGAAGGCGCGGCCGTAGCCCTTGGTGACGAGGCGCCGGTCGAGGACGGCGACGATGCCGCGGTCGTCGCGCGTGCGGATGAGGCGGCCGAACCCCTGCCGGAGCGCGAGCGCGGCCGACGGGACCTGGAGCTCGCCGAAGCCGCTCCTCCCCTCCTCCTCCAGCGCCCGCACCCGCGCCGCCATCACCGGGTCGTTCGGCGGCGCGAACGGGAGCCGGTCGATGATCACGAGCGAGAGCGGATCGCCGGGGACGTCGACCCCCTCCCAGAAGCTCTGGGTCGCGAACAGGACCGACGGCTCCTCGCGGAACGCCTGCAGCAGGCGGTTCTTGGGGCGCTCCCCCTGGATGAGGATCCGGTACGGGAGGTCGCGGGACGCGGCGTGGAGCGCGTGCATGTTCCGGTTGGAGGTGCAGAGCACGAAGGCGCGCCCGCCGGTGATGGCGGTGAGCTGGCGGATCGCCTCGACGGCGGCGGGGATGAAGCCGGGCGCGTTCGGCTCGGGCAGCCCCTCCGGCGCGACGAGGGCCGCCTGGCGCCCGTAGTCGAACGGCCCCTCGTACCGGGCCTCCTCCACCTCGAAGAGGTCGGGCGACAGCCCGATCTGCCGCCGGAAGAAGTCGAACCGGCCCTGCGCCGCCAGCGTGGCGCTCGTGAAGACCACCGTGTCGGTCCGGCGGTACAGCCGCTCCACCAGCTCCTCGGCGACGTCGATGGGGGCGGCGCGCAGGAAGACGCCCCGGCCGCGGAGCTCGGCGAAGTAGACGCGCGACGGCTCCTTCATCGCGGTCACCGCGAGGAGCTCCACGCGCAGCTCGCCGGCGCGCCGCGCGATCTGCGCGAGCGCGGGGCTGTCGGCGTCGGTGAGCGCGTCGCGCAGCGTGCCGAGCGCCTCGTCGAGCCGCGCCTGCTCCGGCGCGAGCGGCTCGACCACCCCGGGGCCGATCGTCGCGCGCAGCCCCTCCTCGTCGTCGGGGGCCCGGCGCTGCCCGTGGGCGCGGCGCTGCGGCAGCCGCTCCGCCGCCGGGCGGCCGCGCAGCCCGTCGGCGAGGGCGCCGAAGTACCGCTCGCCCGCGCGGCGAACCTCGCCGGTCTGCTCGCGCATCATCGACGCGAGGTCCGGCCGATCCGAGACCGCGCGCAGCGCGTCGCGGACCAGCTCCTCGACGCGGAAGGAGGAGACCTGGAGGCCGAAGTAGTCGGTGGCCACGTCGACGAGCGCGTGGGCCTCGTCGAAGACCACGGCGTCGTAGTCGGGGAGCACCTCCACCCCGGCGCGCGACGTGCGCATGGCGAGGTCGGCGAAGAACAGGTGGTGGTTGACGAGCAGCACGTCGGCCGACGCCGCCCGGGCCCGCGCCTTCGTCACGAAGCACTCGTCCCAGAAGGCGCACTCGCGCCCGAGGCAGGTGTCGCCGGTCGCCGAGAGGTCGCGCCAGGTGGCGAACTGGTCGGGCAGGTCGATCTCGCTCCGGTCGCCGGTCTCGGTCGAGCGGAGCCACGCCTGGATCCGCGGCCAGAGCTGCGCCTCCTCGCGGATCGGGAAGGTCGGCGCCCGCGCGAAGGCCTCGCCGCGCTCCAGGCAGAAGTAGTTCGCGCGCCCCTTCAGGTAGGCGGCGTCGAAGTCGAGGCCGGCCTTCTCCCGCAGCAGCGGCAGGTCCTTCCACCAGATCTGCTCCTGCAGCGTCTTGGTCGCCGTCGAGACGACGACGCGCCGGCCCGACAGCGCCGCCGGGACGAGGTAGGCGAGCGTCTTCCCGGTGCCCGTCCCGGCCTCGGCCACCAGGTAGCCGTGGGCGCGCAGCGCGCGGTCGACCGCCCGCGCCATCGCGAGCTGGTCCTCGCGGTGCTCGTAGCCGGGCAGGGCGCGCGCGAGCCGCCCGCCGGCGCCGAGGATCTCCTCGAGGTCGGGGCGCGCCGGATCGGGGGGCGTCATCGCCGCGCCAGCCCCAGCAGCTGCGCGGCCGCCCACCCGAGGAGGGCCGCGAGCAGCGCGCCCAGGATCGCGGCGCCGGTGCGCCGGACCCACCGGGGGATCGGCGGCGCCGGCGCCGTGCGGGGGAGCGACGCGAGGCCGGCGACGGTCGCGCGCTTGACGACCTCGTCGCGCCAGCGCGCGGCGATCCGGTCGGCGGGGTCCGCCTCGAGGGCCGCGCGGTAGCGCTGGCCGGCGCGGGCCAGCCCCTCGAGGTCGGTGAAGCCCGCCAGCCAGGCGCGGTGGGCCCCGTCGTCGTCCCAGCGCTGCCGGAGCGTCTCCCAGCCGCGCTCCTCCTCCTCGGGCGTCATGGCCGGTCCCTACCCGCCCGGCGCCGCGCTCGCCCCGAGCTCCGCGGGGGTCATCTCGCGCAGCCCGTTGGCGTCGACGGTGAGGAAGAAGAGCTCCTTCTCCGGCATCCGCTTCGCGTTGAAGGTGATGTCCCCCGTCGCGCCCTTGAAGCCGCGGACGTCGGCGAGCCCGTCGCGGACCGCCTGGCGGCTCTTGGTCTTCGCCTGATCGATCGCGGCGCGCGCCATCCGCGCCGCGTCGTAGGCGCTCGCCTCGAGGATGGTGGGCGCGGCGCTCGCGCCGAACCGCCGGTGGAAGGCGTCGACGAACCGCTTCGTCTCGGGGCGCGCCGAGCCGGCGAAGAAGCCGTCGACGTAGATGGCGCAGCGGACGTGGCGGCCGACGCCGCCGGGCGACTGATCGAAGAGCGACTCGTCCACGCCCCACGCGTTGGCGCCCAGGAGCTGGACCGGCTTCAGGTCGGGGCGCCCCGTCGCCTTGGCGATCTTCGCGACCTCGTCCTTCTCGCAGGTCTGCGTGACCACGTCCTCGACCGCCAGCGCCGGGGCGATGAGCTTCACCGCCTTCGCCTGGTCGGGGATGAAGACCGCGTCGAAGTCGGTCACCGGCGCCAGCCGGGAGCGCTCCTTCTCCACCGCCTTCCGCCGATGGAAGGCGTCCCGCTCCCCCTTCGCCGCCTCGTACGCCGCCGACTGGAAGTCCCGCCGCTCCTCCAGGTAGAGCTTGCCGACCATGCTCTTCACGAGGGGCGTGAAGGTGGTCCGGTCGGACGCGTAGGTCTCGGCCGCGCGGATCTCGCCGCCGCGCGCGTCCACCTCGTCCCAGAAGGCGTTGGCCAGCTCCACGCCGTAGGGGATCGACGGGTAGAGCAGCGCGAAGGTGCGCATCCCGCGCTTCTCCATCGCGAAGCGCACGAGCGCCCTGGCCTGCGCGCTCGCCGTCAGCATGTTCTGGAAGACGTACGGGCCGGCGTCGGTGATCCCCTCCTGCTTCGAGAGCGAGAGGAACGGGATCTGCAGCTCCTCGGCGGTCGCCGCGGAGCGCTCCGCCTCGGCGTTCGTGACGCCGCCGACGACGACGATCGCCCCCTCCTGGAGCGCGAGCGCCTCGATGGCGTCGGCGGCCCCGTCGGGCTCCCCCCGGGTGTCGCGGGCGACCACGCGCAGGTTGCTCCCCTCGCCGAGCGCGAGCCCGATCGCCTGGAGGATCGCCTCGCCCCAGCGCTTGTAGTTCCCGGAGAGCGGCACGGCCACGCCGATGACGTCGGGGCGCGAGAAGGTGAGCCGGCCGACGCGATCGACGATCGCCCTCGCGTCCGCCGCGAACGGGGACTCGGGCCAGCGCAGGAAGACCTCCCGGGCGGCCGCCTCCGCGCTCGCGAAGTCGCGCAGGTGGAGCTGGATGCGGGCCAGCTTCATCATGACCGCGGGCAGGATCGGGGAGTCCGCGGGGAGCTCCTCGCGCAGCCGGGCGACGTCGAGGAACGCGAGCCGCCCGTCGACCGCCTCCGCGGCCCGGGCCAGCGCGGCGGCGCGGGCGGCGCCGTCGGAGGCCGCCGCCGCCTCGACGAGCCACTTCAGCTCCGCGGGCCAGTCGCGCAGCGACGCCGCGGCGTCGGCCGCGGCCAGCGCCACGGGGGCGCGCTGGTCGGCCCGCAGCCGCGGCCACATCGACGCGAGGGTCGCGAGGCCGTCGGCGGCCCGGCCCGCCGCCACGTTGGCGAGCGCGAGGTCGAGCCGCGCGTCCTCCGCGCCCGCGTAGAGCGGGTGCTCCGCGACGATGCGCTGGAGCGCGGCGGCGGCCCGCTCCGCGTTCCCTGCGGCCCGCCAGCGG
>DATIVK010000270.1:0-11438 GCA_035465955.1 Anaeromyxobacteraceae bacterium
GGCGCCCTGCGCGGCCTGGGGCCGGTCGGGCGCGCCAACCCCTGGTACGACGTCATCGGGGAGTTCCAGCCGATGTTCCTCGGCCGGACCTTCACCCCCGCGGAGGACCTGAGATTCGCCTGGCTCGCCTTCGGCCTCCTCCCCCTCCTCGCCGCGCTGGGCGCGTGGAAGGTGATGGGCGGCGGACCTCACGCGCCGGCGCGACGAGGCCAGATCGCGCTGCTCGCCGCCGCGGCCGTGGCGCTCCCGGCGCTCTGGATCGTCCGGCGCCGGTTCGACCTCTACGCGATCGTGCCGCTGGTGCTCCTCGCCGCTGCGGCAGCGCGCCGGCTCTCGGAGCGGGCGCTGGGGAGCCGCGCGCCGCGCTGGGTTCCGGCGGCGGCGATCGCCGTCCTCGCGCTGGCCGCCGTCCCCACCGCGCCGGCCATCGCGGACCTGGGGACCGAGCAGGATCCGGGGATGGCCCCCGTCGCGCGGATCGCGCAGCGCCTGGGCGCCGCGGTGGCGAGCGGCGCCGCGACGCCGGGCATCATCGTCTGTTCCTGGAGCCGCGGCCACCACGCGCGCTTCTTCTCGGGGCTCCCCGCGCTCGTCACGCCGTTCGGCTCGGACGCCGGGCCGGACGCCATGTCCGACTGGGCGCGGCTCATGCTCGCGCGAACCCCGGCGGAGGCGGACGCCGTCCTCACGTCGCGGGGGGCGCGCTGGTGGCTCCTCGAGCCGCTCGTGGTCGACTGGGCGCTCGCGCATCGCCTGGTGCCGTTGGGGGCGCCCCCCGTCGTGGCTGGCAAGGACGGCGCCGGATGGGTCGCGTCGCCCGAGGGCGCCGCCCTGGTCTCGGTGCGCCTGGCCCGGCGGGACGGGAACGCGTGGCCGGGGGCGCCGGCGCTCTCCGGCTATCGGCTCGTGGACGAGGACTTCCGGCTCGACGCTCCGGAGCAGGCCGCGAAGCTCTTCGAGCGGGTGCCGGGCGCCGCGCTCCGCGTCACCGGCGCGGCGCCCGCGGACCGCGTCCTGGCGACGGTCGCGCTCGTCTCCCCCACCGGCAGGGCGACCTCCCTCGCGCTCGAGGCCACGGCCGACGACGGCGGGCGAGCGTCCCTCACGCTGCCCTACGCGACCGGCCGCAACGGCTTCGTCGACGCCGGGCCGTGGAGCGTCACCTCCGGGGGCGTCACGCGCGAGGTCACAGTCGCCGAGCGGGAGGTGCTCGGAGGAGGGGCCGTCCACGTCGCGCTGGCGCGGTGACGCGGCCCCTCCCCGCCGCGGCGGCGACGACGCCCTGCGCGGCGCGGCTCCCACCGGCGGCGGCGCCGGTCACCCGTGGTGGCCGCAGGGGCAGTCGCAGCTCGCGACCCGCGTGTCGGCGCGCGCGGCGCGGGCGGGCGGGGCCTTCAGGGGCAGGGCGGCCTCGGCTCCGAGGCCGCCGCCGAGCTCCTCGGAGATGAGCAGGCGGGCGGCGGGCTTCGCGACCACGGCGTGCACGCCTTCGTAGGTGACGTCGCTCGTGACGATGGGGGTGGTGTCGACGCCGGTCTGGAAGACGGCGGGCGAGTCGGGGTACCGCACGTCGTCCCCTGCCTCGGTGGCCAGCGCGGGCGCTGCGCCGAGGAGGAGGGCGACTGCGAAGAGGATGCGGGACTTCATGACGTGCCTCGTGACGCCGGTGCGTGAGCTCCCGGGCGGCGTACCGGTGACCGCCGCTCCTGCCCTCACACCCTTGCAGCGTGCGTGCCGAGGCCCCGCGCGACCCTCCCTCGCTGGAATCCGATGCTTGCGCGCCCCGTGTCCTCCGCGGAGCGTGACGCGGACGGTCACGGTGTGATCGGCGCCGTCGCGGCCTCCCGTCAGCGCGCCACGAGGCCAGCGCCCACGGCGGGCGCCGGCCCCGCGCGCGGGACGGCTACTGCACCTCGAGGACCCGGACCCCGGCGACGGCCGCGCCCTCGGAGACGAAGCCGACGGCGCCCGGGGTCAGCTTCACGAACTCGACGATCTGCTCGTCGGTCGCCCGCTCCACCGGCGGCACGTCGCGGCCGGAGAAGACCATCTGGCTCCAGTAGGCCCGGATGGCCGTCGGCTGCAGCCTGTGGATCGCGGGGTCGAAGGCGCGCCGCGCGGCCGTGCCGACCCTGGGCTGGACGACGCGGATCTCGACGCCGTCGGCCCAGCGCGTGGTCTTCTTGAGGAAGATGCGCGAGACCTCGTCCCGGGAGGCGCGCTGGGACCTCACGTCGGGGTGGACGATCACCTTGAAGCCGTCGCCGGCGAGCGCGGCGGCGGGGGCGGCGAGCGCGGCAGCGGCGAGGAGCGCGAGCAGGGGCTTGCGGATCATGGTGGCCTCCTAGAACGCGAACTGCGCGCCGACGACGAGCATCTGCGTCTTCGCGTCGTAGGTGACGTCCGGCAGGCTGGCCGGCGGGGCGTTGCCGTCGGTCGTGTAGTTGTTCCACGCCTGCTCGGGGACGGCGAAGCGGTTGCCGTCGATCCAGTGGTAGGAGCACTTCACGACGAAGTTGGGGTCGAACCAGTAGTTGAGGCCGACCGCGTACTCGAGGTGGCGGCGGAGGGAGTTGGGGATCGTGTAGGTGACGTACGTCGGCGCCGGCGGCGTGCCGGCGTAGACCGTCGTCGCCACGGTGTCGTCGTGGAGGTCGTAGGTGGCGCTCTCGGCGCGCCCCGCGAGCTGGAAGCCGAACGGCAGCCTGACCGCGGCCTCGACGTAGCCGGCCGTCATGAGCTGCTGAGAACCCCCGCGCTTCGCGCGCTTGTTGAAGCCCTCCGCGCGGAGCTCGTAGCGCTCGGTGACGTACTCGAGCGAGAGCCCGGCGGCGTGGAGGTTCGAGCCGGGATCCGCGCCCTGGAGCTGCGAGCCCAGGTCGGCCACGGTGCCGCTGTAGCCGCTGAGGTAGGCCTTGAGGCCCGGCACCGGCGTCCCGATGGTGAGCCGGGCGCCGATCGTGTCGTCCACGCGCGTGAAGAGGGTCTGCCGCCCGGCGGCGGGGTTCGCGTATGGGGCCTGGCTCGCGGCGGTGAGGTTGAGCGCGGCCGGCGCCGGACGGAAGCGATCGCTCGACTCGAGCCAGATCTGCCCGAAGAAGACGTCGTAGGAGAGCTCCCAGCCGGCCATCGGCGGGACGAAGCCGGTGAGCCCCACGCCGAAGTAGCTCTCCGCGGAGAGGTCCGAGAACGAGTAGACGGAGGCGGGGAGGTTGTAGAAGGGGCGCAGGGTCCCGACGTCCTTCGTCTCCATGTAGGCCGTGAAGGGCATCTTCACCTGGCCCGCGCGGAAGCGGAGCCAGTCCTCGACGCGGTACTCGGCGAAGGCCCAGTCGATGTTGACCCTGGAGGCGTCGTAGAAGAACTGCGTCGAGACCGCGAGGCGATCCATCGGCCGGGCGAAGACGTTGAGCGCCATGCCGATGTTGTCACCCTTTCCGCCGTCGCGGCCGAGCAGGTAGGCGTTGCCGTCGGTCTCGCCGTAACCCCATCGGCCGAAGCCGGAGACGGAGAGGAGGCCGTCGCCGACGTCGAAGGCGGCGGCGGGGCCCGCGGCCGCGAGGGCCAGCGCGACGGGGAGGGCTCTGCGGATCATGCTCATGGGGGGTGGGGTTCCTTTCGCTGTGGGGGCTCTCAGGCGGACCGCCGGGTGTCGAGGCGGAAGAAGGACATCAGCTGCAGCAGGGACTCCGCCTGCGACGACAGCGCCTCGGCGGTGGAGGAGAGCTCCTCCGCGGCGCTCGCGTTCCGCTGGGTGACCTGATCGACGACCGACATGGCGCGGGAGACCTGGCCGATCCCGGCGGCCTGCTGCTGGGAGGACGCGGCGACCTCCTGGACCAGGTCGGCGGTCTTCCGGATCGCGGGCACCAGCTCGGCGACCAGCCTCCCGGAGCGCTCGGCGACCCGGACGCTCGCGCCGGCCAGTTCGCCGATCTCCTTCGCCGACCGCTGCGAGCGCTCGGCGAGCTTGCGGACCTCGGTCGCGACGACGGCGAACCCCCTGCCGTGCTCGCCGGCGCGCGCCGCCTCGATCGCCGCGTTGAGGGCGAGGAGGTTGGTCTGGTACGCGATCTCCTCGACGATGGAGACCTTCTCGGCGATCGACCGCATCGCGACGACGGTCTCGCCCATCGCCCGCCCGCCCTCCTCCGCCGTCGCCGCGCCGCGGCTGGCGAGCTGCTCCGTCTGGCGGCTGCTGGTGGCGTTCTGCTCGATCGAGGCGCTCATCTCCTCGAGCGACGAGGTGGTCTCCTCGACGCTCGCCGCCTGCTGGCCGGTCCCCGCCGAGAGCTCCTGGGAGGCGCTCGACACCTGCCCGGAGGCCGCGGTCAGGGCGCTGGCCCCGTTCCGGACCTGCCCGATCACCTCGGCGAGCCTCTCGGCCATGCCGCGCATCTCGCGCTGGAGGGCGCCGATCTCGTCGGTCGAGGTCACCTCCACGGGCACGCTCAGGTCTCCCCGGGTGATCCGGGCCGCGGCCTCGACCACCTGGCCGACGGGGCGGGTGATCCCGCGCGTGATCCAGGCCGCGAGCGTCACCGCGGCGGCCAGGGCCGCGAGGAGGATCCCCAGGGTGAGCGTCCGCGCCCCCAGGTACTCCTCGTGGATCGCGCTCGAGGCGTCGTGGACGTGCACCCCCTCGTGCGCGAAGAAGTCCTCCCACGCCTTCTGCACCTTCGCGAGCCAGGGCAGCACCTCGGAGACGGCGGCGGCCTGCGCCGCCTCCCGGTCGCCGGCGTCGAGCTGCGCGCGCGCACGATCGAAGGCCCCGTCGAAGCCGGCGTGGGCGGCGCGGACCCGCTCCATGGCCGCCGATCCCGGCTTGCAGGACCTCACCCGCGCGGTGAGGTCGGCCGCGAGGGCGTCGAGGGTCCGCTTGGCCTCGCCCGCGTCCTTGAGGGCGGCGAACATCGCCGCGTCGTCCGGCGCCAGGAAGACCGCCGCCACCGCCGCCGTCCGGCGGCCGATGATCTCGATCCCGTTCACCGCGTCCTCGGACTCGTCCCAGCGCGGCCCGGCGATCCGCTCCAGCGCGTCCTCCTGGGCCGAGAGCCGGGAGAGGCCGAGCCAGCCGACCAGCCCGACGACCGCGATGAGGGCGGCGAAGACGGCGCCGAGCCTCGCGCCGATGCCAGGGTTCTTCATCGTTCATGGCCTCCGCGGGGCGGCCCGGCGCGGCCGCCGGGCGCCCCGCGATGCGCGCGTCGACGGCGCGCTACGGGAGCTTGTTCAGCAGCGGGTCGCGCGCGAAGGCGGTGTAGACGGGGACGAACGCCTGCTTGAGCGCGGGGGCGTCGGCGGCGAGCGCCTCGAGCTGGCCCGCGTCGTAGGCCGCGGCGAGCCGCTCGAGCACGGCGCGCTCCACGGCGACCCGGCGCGCGATCTCCGCCCGCTGGAGGTCGCTGAAGCCCCACAGCTCCGCGTCGATCGGCGTCGCCTCGAAGCGGGACCAGAGGAAGAGCGCCTCGTCGAGCCAGGCGCCCACGGCGTCGAGCTCGGCCGGGGTGACCTGGGCGAGCGGCCTGCCCTTGAAGGTCAGCACGATCGCCTCCATCGGGTCGTGGTAGGCGGTCAGCTTGTCGGTGACGAACTTGGGGAAGCCGTTGTGGATCCGGAGGTCGCGCAGCTCGTAACGGACCGTCTCGAGCGCGTCGTGCGCGGCGACGAGGCTCGGGCAGGCGAGGAGCGCGCAGGTCGGGTCCTTCGCGGCGAAGCGCGCGGCGGCGTCGTCGACGATCGGCTGGGCGGCGGCGATGGCCCCGTCCACGACGGCGAAGTGCGCGCTCCAGCCGCGCTCGCTCGGTCGGAGCTCGCGGTACCTCGCGGCGAAGGCCCTCCACTGGGAGACGAAGGCCCCCATCGCCTGCTTCGCCTTGGGCGGGTGCATGTTGCTCGTGAAGAAGAGCGGGTCGATGTAGACCTTGTCGAGCGACGCCATGTCCGCGAGGAGCTCGTCGTCCTTCGCCTGGGCCGACGCGCCGGCGAGCGCCAGCGCCGCGACGACCACTGCCTTCAGGGTTCTCATCCTCGGCTCCTGCGGGCTCCCGATCGGAGCCCGGGTTCGCGCCTCCGCGGATCGACGTCACCGCTTCGGCAAGGGGCGCGCACCATCCACCAGGGCGAGGGGTCGCGAGAAGGGGTCGTCTTCACCATGCGGCAATGAACCGCCGCTCCGTTCGATCGCCGCGTTTCGTTGGCGTTCAATTAAACGGCGATGAACGCGCCGGAGCGTTAACCGCGGGCCCGGCCGGATCCCGCGTCGATCGCCGGCGCGGCTTCAGCGCAGCGGGACGACGTTCTCCTCGCTCCCCTCCCAGTCGGCGATCCGCTCCACCCTGCGGACCACCTCCGGCCAGCTCCTGCCGGTGCACGCCTCCACCTCCTTCGCGAGGAAGGCGCGGAGCCGCTCGTAGTCCCACTCGAAGACGAGGAGGAGCCCGCGTCCCTTCACCGCGCCGCGGACGCCGTGCCGGTTGCGCAGCCACTGCGGCGTGACGACGAGGAGGTCGAACCGCTCGCGCCCCTTCAGGCCGAGCGGCCCGACCTCGAGCACCACGGGCACGGCGAACTCGTCCGGGTGGGGCGGCGTGAAGTGGGCGAGGTCGTGGATCTCGTCGCTGCGGAGGCTCTTGAGGCGTGCGCGCATGGATCGTCCCAGCCTACCGCCTCGCGCGGCCGCGCTCCTCTCCCCACGCCCCCGCGGGGGACGGACCCCGGCCTCGATCGGTCCGGGGGGCGGCCGGTGGGCCGCCGGGCGGACGCCGTCATGCCCGCTCCTCCGCGATCCCGCTGGGCAGGGGCGCGGCCCGCTGCGTGCACTCTCCGCGAACATGGCGACATCGGACACGTTCGAGGAGATGGCGCGCCGCCTCGCGCGGGGCGGGGCCGCGTGGGGGTGCGCCGCGGAGGCCGATCGGCTCGCGAGCCGCGCCGCGCTGGCCGGGGGGGAGGAGACGGGCGGCGCGGGCACCGGGGCGCGCGGGCTCCGGATCGCGGCGCGCATCCTGGAGGCGCTCGCGCCGGAGGCTCCCGAGCGCGCCCCCTTCCGCCCCCTGGGGCTGAGGGGGGCGGTGCTGGCCGGCCACCTCGCGCTCGCGGAGGGGCGACCCGGGCAGGCGGAGTTGGTGGGGCGCGGCGTCGCCGCCGCGGCCCCCGACAGCCCCGCCGGTCTCCGGCTCACCGGGCAGGCGCTCTTCGCGCGCGGGAAGTTCGAGGAGGCGGCGGCGGCGCTGCGCGAGGCGCTCGCGGTCGATCCGGCCGACGGCGTGACGCGAGCGCTCCACGCCGAGGCGCTCTGGTTCAGCGGCCGCCGCGAGCAGGCCGAGGACGAGTTCGTCCGGCTCGTCGCGGGGGAGGGGGAGGGGGCGCGCCTCGCGGAGGCGCTCTGGTACGCGGCCCGCTGCGGCGCCCTCGAGGACGCGACCGCGGAGGCGCAGCCGTGACCGCCGCAGCGGCGGTCCGCCCGGTCCGGGGGGCCGTATGCGGGTGACCCACCACGCCGACGCGCCGGTCGCCCCCCGCGAGCCCGTCCGGCGCCGCTCCTTCGACGAGGCGCTGGAGTCGATCGGTCGTCCTGGGACGGAGTCCGGGGCCGTCCCCGCGACGGCCTCCGGCGGCCCGCGCTCCACCGCGCCGGCGCTCCCCGAGCTTCGCGAGGCCGCGCGCGCCGTCCCGGCGGCGATCTGGTCGGGGCGGCTGGAGGGCGGCCGCGCGGTCGAGCTCTCGTTCGGGCCGGATCTCCGGGTGGAGCTGCGGCAGGCGGCGGGGGGGATCGAGCTCTGCATCCGGACGAGCCCGGCGCTGGCCCGGTCCGCGACCGTCGACCTCCCGGCCTTCGTCCGTGTCCTGGGGGGCCACGGGGTCGTGGTTAGCCGGGCGGAGGTGCGCGGAGGCTCACACGGCCCAGCGGGGGGAGCGACCCCGCGTCTCCTCCGTCGTTGACGCCCGTGCGCCCCTCCGCTAGAAACGGCGCTCCAGTCTCTGGCACCGTCGCCAAGTGGTAAGGCAAGGGTCTGCAAAACCCTTATTCCCCGGTTCGAATCCGGGCGGTGCCTCCAAATCTTGCCGCTTGCTCTCCGCGTCGGCCGCGGTTACCTCCGTCGCATGGACGAGGAGCGCTGCCCGGCCTGCGGGGTCGACCTGGACGAGGCCCCGCCGGACCACGAGACCGGGTACCTGTACGGCATCGAGTGCTCGCGCTGCCCGCCCGCGCAGCGCCGCTCGGTGATCCTTCCCCGCAAGCAGCGCGTCACCGAGATCGACTGCCCGATCTGCGGCGATCGGAAGGCGCCCGCCGACCAGCACCCCGACGTCCTCGTGGTGAAGGAGATGGTCTACGAGGTCTGCTCCGCGTGCGGCGAGCGCTGCGGGGTCTTCTCGGCGCGGCGGCTCATCGACCGCTCCGAGATGACCATGTAACGGGACCTGCGGTCCCGCAGGGCAGATCGCCCGGCAGCACCGCCGACGTCGCGGGCGCCCCCTCACCCTCTCTCTCCCCGGTGGGGGAGAGGGAAAGACTCTCAGAGCAGGCCGTGCGCCCGGTACCAGGCCGCGGCGCGCGCGAGCGAGTCGGCGAGCGGGGTCTGCGCGAGGAAGCCGAGCCGCTCGCGGGCCTTCGAGGGGTCGCAGACCCAGCCGGGCGCGAGGATCTGCCGGACCAGCTTGCGGTTGAGCGGCAGCCGCCGTCCCCCGAACCGCGTGAACGCCTCGCTGAGGAGCGCGGCCGCGTGGAGCGCCCGCTCGGGGACGGGGACCCGGCGGGCCCTCGCGCCGAGGGCGGCCGCGATCGCCTGCTGGAGGCCGACCACGCTCGTCGGCTCGGGGGACGCGAGGAAGAAGGACTCGCCGACCGCCGCCGGGTGGTCCCCGAGCGCGAGCATCCCCCGCGCGCAGTCGTCCACGTCGATCCACGAGAGCGGCCGCTCGTGGCCGCCGATCGCCAGGACGACGCCCCGCGCCGCGATCCGGAAGAAGAGGAGGTTCTCGCGGTCGCCGGGCCCCATGATGCGGGGCGGGCGGGCCACCGCGACGGGGAGCCGGTCCCGGAAGGAGAGGGCGATCTGCTCCGCCTTGGCCTTCGAGGCGCCGTAGTACTCGGCGGGCGCGAAGGGCTCCTCCTCCCGCCGAGGCGTCGCGCTCGGGCCGGAGGCCGCCAGGGAGCCCGCGAGTACGAACCGGCGGAGCCCCGGGGCCTCGGCGACGCAGGCGTCGAGCGCGATCCGGGTCGTCTCCGCGTTCCCGCGGTGGAAGTCCTCGAGCGAGCTCGCCCGGCGCACGCCGGCGAGGTGGAAGACCACGTCACAGCCGCGGACCGCGCTCCGCACCGCCGCCGGGTCGAGGGCGTCGCCGCGGACGACCTCGACCCCCGGCCCCGCGAGCGGCTCCTGCGGCTCCGAGCGGACGAGCGCGCGGACCCCGTCACCGCGCGCGACGAGCGCCCGGACGAGGGCCCTGCCGAGGAACCCGCCTGCACCGGTGACGAGGGCGCGCATGGAAACACAAGGAAGCACGCCGGGATCCAGATCGCAAAAATCGACTCGTCCGGTCACCCTAAGTGCGCGCAGCAAGTGGGCTTTTGGTGAGTCCGCTTCGGCTGACACGCTCGGTCGAGCGTGCTAATAGGACCTCCGCCCTTTTCTCACCGTTTTCCCTGCCACTAGGAGGCGCACGTGATCGAGGCGTACCTGAACCATGTCGAGGAGCGGAAGGCCCTCGGCGTCCCCGCGAAGCCGCTCGACGCCGAGCAGACCACCGAGCTCGTGAAGCTCCTGCAGAAGCCGCCGAAGGGGAAGGAGGAGTTCCTCCTCGACCTCATCCAGAACCGCGTCTCCCCCGGCGTCGATCCCGCCGCCGAGGTGAAGGCCGCGTTCCTCGCCGAGATCGTCAAGGGCAAGGCCAAGTGCCCGATGATCGACAAGAACAAGGCGATCGAGCTGCTCGGCACCATGGGCGGCGGCTACAACGTCCCGCCGCTCGTCGCGACGCTCAAGGTCAAGGGGCTCGCCGACGCCGCCGCGAAGGCGCTGTCGCACCTCACCTACGTCTACGACGCCTTCGACGACGTCGCCGCCCTCGCGAAGGCCAAGAACGCCGCCGCGAAGTCGGTCCTCGAGGCCTGGGCCAACGCCGAGTGGTTCACGTCGCGCCAGGGCGTGCCCGAGCAGATCAAGGTCAAGGTCTTCCGCGTCGACGGCGAGATCAACACCGACGACTTCTCGCCGGCCGGCGACGCGTCGACCCGCCCGGACATCCCGCTCCACGCGCAGGCGATGGGCAAGACCCGCTTCCCGGGTGGCCTGAAGACGATCGCGGAGTTCCGCGCCCAGGGCTTCCAGGTCGCCTTCGTCGGCGACGTGGTCGGCACCGGCTCCTCCCGCAAGTCGGCCTGCAACAGCGTGCAGTGGCACATCGGCGAGGAGATCCCCTGCGTCCCGAACAAGAAGAACGGCGGCGTGGTGATCGGCGGCGTCATCGCCCCGATCTTCTTCGCCACCTGCCAGGACTCGGGCGCGCTGCCGATCAAGGCCGACGTCTCGAAGCTCAAGATGGGTGACGTCGTCGTCGTCGACACCATCAAGGGCGAGATCCGGAGCGAGGGCGGCGAGGTGCTCTCCACCTTCAAGCTCACCCCGGAGACGCTCGCGGACGAGTTCCGCGCCGGCGGCCGCATCCCGCTGACCATCGGCCGCGCCCTCACCGAGAAGGCGCAGAAGGTCACCAAGAAGGGGCCGAAGGACCTCTTCGCCAAGGTGACCAACCCCGAGCCGAAGAAGGGCCAGGGCTACTCGCTGGCGCAGAAGATGGTCGGGAAGGCCTGCGGCCTCCCGGGCGTCCTCCCCGGCGGCTACTACGAGCCGAAGATGACGACGGTCGGCTCGCAGGACACGACGGGCCCGATGACGGCCGACGAGCTGACCGAGCTCGCCTGCCTCAAGTTCCAGGCGCCCATGTTCATGCAGTCGTTCTGCCACACGGCGGCCTACCCGAAGGCGGCCGACGTGAAGATGCACAAGAACCTGCCGAGGTTCATCCAGGCCCGCGGCGGCGTCCCGCTGCGCCCCGGCGACGGCGTGATCCACTCGTGGCTGAACCGCCTCCTCCTCCCCGACACCGTCGGGACGGGCGGCGACTCGCACACCCGCTTCCCGATCGGCATCAGCTTCCCGGCCGGCTCGGGCCTGGTCGCCTTCGCGGGCGCCCTCGGCTTCATGCCGCTCGACATGCCGGAGTCGGTCCTCGTCCGGTTCAAGGGCAAGCTCAACCCCGGCATCACGCTCCGTGACGTCGTCAACGCCATCCCGCTCTGGGCCATCAAGCAGGGGCTCCTGACCGTCCCGAAGAAGGGGAAGAAGAACGTCTTCAACGGCCGGATCCTCGAGATGGAGGGGCTGCCCGACCTGAGCGTCGAGCAGGCCTTCGAGCTGACCGACGCCGCC